>JAABTD010000398.1 GCA_011390065.1 Desulfobacteraceae bacterium | reverse complement strand
GCCCGCATCGGCGGCCATGTGTTTGTGGACAAGGAAATCCTGCTCTCCCTCGACCCGGAGGTCATCTTCATCGACGGCGGCGGCCTGGCCCTGGTGGCGGCGGATTTCCGGAAAAAGCCCGAATTTTACGGGGCGTTGACCGCGTTCAAAACCGGCCGGGTGTACACCCTGCCGCCGTTCAATTTTTACAACACCAATATCGGCACGGCCCTGGCCGACGCCTACGCCGCCGGAAAGATTCTCTACCCGGACCGGTTCGCCGACGTCGATCCCGAAAAAAAAGCCGATGAAATCTACACGTTTCTGGTGGGGGGAGCGGTTTATGACGTCATGGCAAAGGAGTATGGGCCGATTGGGGGGAGGCCGGGATTTCTTCCCGACAGCCTGGATTGAATCGTCTTGAACTGTGATTCGTGTGATTCAGATGATGGGCATGATTCGGTTCATCACAGTCCATCATAAAAATCACCAGAATCAAAGTTCAGACAATTTTCATTTCGCCAAGAAAGGAATTTTTTTACCGATGCGAAAAAACAAAACGCAAAGGAGACCATTATGACCGCACAAGACATTTTGAACAGCGACGACTTCAAACAATGCGAGCAGTTCCACGGCCACATCTGCCCCGGCCTGTCCATCGGTTACCGGGCCGCCAAAACCGCCATGGCATGGCTGTCGGAACACCGGTCCGAAGACGAAGAGGTGGTGGCCGTCGTGGAGACCGACGCCTGCTCGGCCGACGCCGTCCAGGTGCTCACCGGCTGCACCTTCGGCAAGGGCAATTTCATCTACAAGGATTACGGCAAGATGGGGCTGACCCTGCTGAGCCGGAACACGGGCCGGGGGGTCCGGGTTTCCATGAAACCCGGCGCCTTTTCCCCGGACGAAACCCATTTTGCCCTGCTGCAAAAGGTCATCTCCGGCGAAGCCGACGAGGCCGAACGCCAAGCCTTCCAGGAGCGCCATTTCCAGCGCTCCTGCGACGTGCTGGAAATGCCCGCCGAGGACTTGTTCACCCTGACGCCGGTGGAAGGGGATCTGCCCGGCAAAGCCAGGATCGAGCCATCCCAGCCCTGCGATGAATGCGGCGAACCGACCATGCCGTCAAAGATGGAAGCGAAGGACGGCCGGAAACTCTGCCGGGGCTGCGTCTAAAGGGCCTGAAATCCGACAAGATCGTCCCTCCGGCGACACGGACCGGCCGGAGAAGCGCCGCCGTCGCTGGTGGAACGTTGGCGACGGATTTTATTTGCTCTCGACAGTGGCTGTCGAAACGATTGACGAGGAAGGCGACCGATTCTATAATGACTCAGAAAATCGAGTTTCCACCGGCAACCCGAACACGAATGACCGAATATCACGAGATCAGGCGTATATGACGGACCGAAACGACTACGACAGCCCCTGGAAAGAAATTCTGAGCACCTACTTCCAGGAATTTATGGAATTAACCATCGTAAACCATTACGAAGGACAATCGCCAACGCGACGGATATCGCCCTGTGGCGGTCAGGCGCCCACGGGCCGCACCCAGGGCCGGGCGCGTGACCGTTGAAAAAAGAACGCCCCTGACCGATGGAAAGCGCATCGACCAGGGGCGTCATGTTTGGATAGACGGTTTATCCGCCGATCAGGCGGATTTTTTAACCATGTCCTGTCCGCAGCATTGCAGGGGCACGGTGCAGGACGCCTGACCTTCGCCGCAGGAGCAGGATTTCTCCACCTTCAGTTCCAGTCCGCACACGTTGCACACATAGATATCGCCGGGTTTCATGTCCGCACAATTCGCCATGGTCGTTCGCTCTCCTTTCCGAAGGTTTCAAGAAGCAAAAACGGTTCAGATTTCAAAGATCTTGTAGCATTTCATGGCCCCGGATGTCAATCGCCGTCCGACGCCCCCGTTCGTCGGGAGCCGCCACCCTCTCCCACCACGTCGGCCAGATCCTTCAGGACCCGCTGCATCCCCTCGAAAACGAAAAAGAGTCATTTGTTAAAAAAGAGCCCTTTTGCCAAAATCGGGTTTGTATGTCAAGCCTGAAAATAGTATACGAAGGGTTCGCATATCGCCGCTTTCCCCGTCTATGCAAGGTTTCCCGGACATCCGTTCGAGAAACGACGGCGATGGCCATTATCACCATTGAACGAGGATTCAACCATGTTCCCCATTTTCTGTTCCACACCCAATTTCTTCAACACAATGGAAGCCGCCTGCGACATGACCCGGCACGCCTTCCAGCACGGCGTCCGCCTTGGCCACACCGGCTGGGACCTGTGGCGCTACGGCGTCGATCTGACCCAGCGGTCGGTGCTCATGGGCGACGTGCTCCGCCGCCGGGGCAATCAATATTTCGAGCACAGCGAGGCGGGTCTGCCGCCCATCACGCCGTTTCCCCTGGAAAAAATCATGGATGGCCGCGATCTGGACCGGCCGGTCAACCGGACCCTGGTGCGGGTGACGGACCGGCGGACCGCCGACGCCAGCCGGCGCAGCGAAAGCGCCGATCAGACCAAACGGCCCATCATCTTCCAGGACCCGGACGCCGGCCGGGGACTCATCTCCGCGTCCCGTCAGATTTCCGGGATGGGACTTTCCATCGACACCGGCCACCCCACCTTCCTCATCCTGGTGCAGCCCAAGACCGTCAAAGGCCAGACGGTGGACGATCTGGCGGCGGCCACCCGGATCTTTGCGGAGAAAGTCCGGGAGATCTGCCCCCACGACAAGCCGCCGGCCTTTATCGGCAACTGTCAGGCCGGATGGCAGATGGCCCTGTCGGCGGCCCAGACGCCGGGGATCGAAGGGCCCGTCGTCCCGGTGGGCGCGCCGATGTCCTACTGGTCCCGGGGGGCGGAACGGCACAGCCTCCGGTACACGGGCGGCCTGTCCCTGGGGACCTGGCTGCCGCTTTTCATGGGCGACATCGGCGACGACGTGATCGACGCCCTGCCGCCGCTGAACTTCGAGCTGTTCGACATCGACCGCCACCCCATCCTGGACAACCTCAAATGGCTCCGGGAGGTGGACGACGAGAAGAAAATCGGGGTCTACCTGACCCAGCAGAAATGGGTCTACGGCTTTCACGAAATCGGGGCCAAACAGTTCTACTGGATCATCCG
>JAABTD010000183.1 GCA_011390065.1 Desulfobacteraceae bacterium | reverse complement strand
GCAGGCCGCCGAAGCCTGCGTCAACCGATCCCGAGCCTCGGCCTCGATGGCCGCAAGCCGGCTCAGATCGGTCCCGCACCGGTGGCAGGTCGGTTTTCCAGCGTATCGCGCATTGCATGAAGGACATCGGTCCATAATCCGGCCCTTTTTAAGGTCGCTGACAACATACTCAGTGTAATCCCGGTTGGGTATCTTTGCAAGCACTGTCATTCGGATGCCCGATGCAAAAGCGGTTATCCGATGTAAAACAGGATGTCGTCCAGTTCCGCCATCCGTTCCCGGGCCGCTTCCAGGTCCCCTGCGCGGGCCGCATCGGCAATGTCTTCCATGAGATTGATCATCTCGTCCCGGTCTTCGACCGAAGCGTCGTCCAGAAGCGATTCGGCCCGGTTGAGCATCTCCGACACATCAGGGGGCAGGGTATTCGCCTGCACCGCCGTCTGCCCGTCTTCCGGCGCCGTTTTTTCGCCCCACAGGGTCTGGATTCGCTCCCTGGAAGCCGCCATTTCATCCTCGCTGAACCGGGAAAGGGCGTTTTCGATCACCGCGTTGAGCTTTTTGCCCGTGTCCTTTTCCACGGCCTCGATCTTCAGGATGCCATTGACGTCCAGATCGAAATGAAGGGTCACCACGCTCCCTTCGGGCTGCCGGCTCAGTTCGAAAGTGTATTTGCCGATCTGAATATTGTCCAGAGCGTCGGGGTTTTCCCCCTGAAACACTTTGACGTCCACAGCTTCCTGGTCGTCGTAAAGGGTGCAAAAGGCTTCGGTACGGGCCGCAGGCAACTTGGTGTTGCGCCGGATGAGGGGGACGAAAGTGGTCATGCAGGGCTGGCCGTTGACTTCCCCCAGCGCCGAGGTGCCGAAGGTGTAAGGCGTGACGTCGAGCAAAACGCCGGTGGCGTCGATGCCCATCTCCCGTCCGCCCTGGATGGCGGCGCCCAGGGCCACGCAAAGATCCGGATCGATTTCGCCGTGGGGCGCCCGGCCGAATTTCGCTTCCAGGCGCCGGGGAATCATGGGAATCCGGGTGGACCCGCCCACCAGGATGATCTTGTCGATGGCCGAGGGCAGCAGGGACGCATCCTTGAGCGCTTGGTTGACCGACTCCATGGTCCGGTCCACCTCGTCCAGGATCAGTTCCTCAAAATCAGTCCGGGAGAGTTCGTAGGACAAGTGCCTGTCCTGGAACTTTTTCCGGCCGATATGGTCTTCTTCGATCAGGGCGTAGGGGGCGGACGACAGCGTCTTTTTAGCGGTTTCCGCGGCCCGTTTGAGCCGGGCGAACACCATGGGATCCGTTTCCGGCGACAGCTTCAGGCCGAGTTGGTCCCGGCAGTGGGCCGCCAGCAGATCCACGATTTTCTGGTCGAAATCATCCCCGCCCAGCCGGTTGTCCCCGGTACTGGCCAGTACCTCCACCACCCCTTCTTCGATGCGGACAATGGAAACGTCGAAAGTGCCGCCGCCCAGGTCGTAGACCAGGATGCGCCGGGGCGCCTTCTGCTCGCTTTCATACGCCAGGGAGGCCGCCGTGGGCTCGTTGATGATGCGGGCCACTTCCAGGCCGGCGATCTCACCCGCCTCCCGGGTGGCCTGGCGCTGGGCGTCGGTGAAATAGGCGGGAACGGTGATCACGGCCCGGTTGACGGTCCGCCCCAGGATTTTTTCCGCCCGGGATTTGAGGGATTTGACGATAAAGGCGGAGATCTCCTGGGGCAGGTAGTCGGCATCCCCCAGCCGGATCTTCTCGTCGGACCCCATTCGGCGCTTGACCGAAAGAACCGTGCGCTCCGGGGCCGCCACGGCCTGATTCCGGGCCGCTTCGCCCACCAGAATAGTGCCCTGATCGTCCAGCCCCACGCAGGAAGGGACAATGCCGTTGTCGTTGTCCTCGAGAACGATCGCATTGCCCTCGATGATATAAGCGATCTCGGAATTGGTGGTTCCCAAATCGATGCCCACTATCGGTTCCATATAGACTCCTTACTCCTTAACCATTTTTCCTGAACTTGATTTTCTGGTTATTCTCCGACAATGACTTCGGCGGTCCGGATCACTTCCGATCCCCGGACAAATCCCACCAGTTGGACCGAGACCACCTGCCCTTTTTCCGCTTCCGGCGCGGATCGGATGGAAACGGCCCGCATCCGTTCCGGATCGAACGGATTGCCCAGGGCCGCCAACGGTCGGATGTCGGCCTGGGCCAGGGCCCGGTCGCACCGCCGGAGGGCCATCTCGTATCCTTTGATCATCCCCTCCATTGCCTGGGGCGCGGTCCGGAACCAGCCCCGTCTTTTCGGCGGGGTTTCAGCGGCGCTCCGGGCGGCTGCGAGTCCCCGTTCGAGGGCGTCCCGGACTTCCAGGAAAGGCAGCAGGGCTTTTTTTTCAGCCGCCCGTCGAATCCGCTCCTCCATTGCCTCCAACGCCCGGGCGTTTTCTTTCAGCCGGTCGTCAAAGGCGTGAGATTTTTCATTGAACAGGTTCCGGGCCTCGTCAAAAGCGCGGCGGACGTCCTCCATCTCCCGCAGCGACCGGTTCTGCTCCCGGTTCTGCATCCGGATCTCCTGGCGGAGGCCCGCAAATTCCGACAACAGCGTGAACAGGTCGGGCGACGGCGTCCCGGCAGTTTCCCTGGGAAGCGGCGCTTCAGGCAGTTCCGCAATCCATAACCGAAAATCCATCAATGCGCGCTGTTTCCACTGGGCCAACCCTTCCACAGCGCGGCCCCGTTTTTCCAACCGGGCGACAAAAAAGGCAATCCACCATTCCAGGACGGGAACCATCAACCGACGATCGGCGATCCGAAGCCATTTCCGCCCCATCGCCCCGATTGTTATCAGCCATTCCATGGGTTATCGCTCTCCGGATCGTTCCACGAGTTCCCGGAGCCCGATCCGCCGCCGTTCCAGCCGGCGGGTGCGGGCCCCGGCCAGGTTCATCAGGGCCGCATCGCTGTCTTTGACCGACAAGGGACCGAAAAGCCATCCCCGCACCCGGGTCCGGGGATCTTTCAGGGCTTCATAGGCTTCGGTGATGCGTTGAAACATTTCCGGATCCTTTTCCGGAGAATAGCGCTTCACGGCTTCCAGGTACCGACGGCGAATGGCCTCGTCGTCGGCGTCGGGGGCCAGGCCGAGGGTCAGATAATGGGTCAACATCTCGATGATCAACCTTTCTTTTTACCGTACAGCAGGATATGCGCTTCCCGGGAAAGCCGGGGCTTGCCGCCGGTCAATTCCATGAACCGGCCCATCAAATGCATCCCCTTTTTAAGTGATCCGGCGACATCCATCATATCCCGCATGGCGAGGATCAGGGTTTCGGGCAGGCCGCGCATTGCCAGTTCGTCCACCATGTCTTCGATCTCGTCCAACATTCCCTGGATCATCTCCACCGGCATGGTGTCCACCGGCACGCCCTTTTTGCGCATACCTTCCAAATCTTTTACCAGTTGCGCCAACTGCGCGATTTCGTCCGGATCGAGAAAACCCGGCATTGGAAAGTCATCATCGTCTTCGTCGTCTTCGTCGTCGTCAAACAGCTCGTCGTCGTCATCGGCATCATCAAACAGGTCGTCAAACAGCTCATCGTCGAAACCGTCGAAAAGCGCTTCCAGCCCGGGCCCGAAAGGAAACAGGGGACGGTCCAGCATCTCGAACTGGAACATCTCCAGCGCCTGCTTCAAGGGCTGCGGCGCATGGGGCGCCAGTTTCCGGGACAGGGCCCGGAGCGATTCGGTCAAGGGGCCGGACGCCTCGGCCTGCAACGCCGTAAAGTCTTTGCTGCGGAAATCCTTTTTTTCGATCTGCCGCAACACTTCCTGAAAAAAGGAAAACAGAATCCGGTGATCTTGTTTGGCCTTGGGAATCCGCCGCTTGATATCTTTTTTGATGGACTTCCAGCTTTCCGGAGACAGGATTTTGTCATATAAATCGATGGCGTCCGCATCCGTCAGTCCCTTCACCATATCCGGGTTTTTCGACAAAAGGATCGGCGCGATCTGGGTAGTGGGATAAATCTGCAGGAGGCTTTGGTCCAGCGGCAGGAGCAGCCGGGAAATGTCTTCCGAGCCCAGATCGGATGGATGGGTCAGCCGGCGGTTCAATGCCAGCTCCAGCTTCCGCAGGTCTTTTTTCTTCAGGCCGAAATCCCGCTCTTCCAGATCCATGAGCAAGGTGGAAAGGGTCCGGAGTTGTTCCAAAAGCGGCCGGTTTGCCAGCATCTCGTCCAGAAAGGCATCCGGCGTTTCCCCCTGGTAAAGCCGCAGCAGCATCTGCTTTTCAAGGATATAGGGCGCGAGTTTTTTCGCGTCGAAGTCGCCGGATCGCGCCACATCTTTTTCCACCAGGTGCAGCTTGCCCCGGTTGAGGTTTTTTTCTGCAGCGATCAAACAGGCCAGGGCGTTTTTTTCCACCACCTGCGAGTCGTAGGGGGCCTGGGCCAGAGCGTCCTGGAGCACCTTTTCCGCTTTCCGGAAGGCCGAGCGCTCGTAGTAGAGCCGGGCCAGTTCCAGATAGGGATAGGGGTCGCCGGGAAAATGTTTGACCATGGCCTGCAATCCCTTTTCCACCTCGGTCTTGGCGTCCCGTCCGCTTCGGGGCAATGTCGCCAGAAGCTCGTAGGCGCGTCGGTTGCCCGGATCGACCCGCGCACTTTCCATGGCCAGTTCAATGGCGATCATCTCCGGCGCCGTCGGATCCGACCGGATGCCGAACAGGGTCCGGTGTTTCCGCACCCCGGCCTCGTCGATCCGGAGAATGCGGGAAAACCGGTCGGCCGCATGAGCGGTCCCCGCGCCGGCCAGTCCTTCGAGCACCGCGGACCGGACCATCGCCTGTTCTCCGGGGTCCGGAAATTCCTTATGAAGCAGGTTCAAATAATTGCCCGTGGTCGTGAAAGGATAATCCTCCCGATCCATGATCGCCACTTTGGTCAGGAGAAGATCGGCCCGGTCCCGGGACAACAGATCCTTGATGAGCTTGCGATAGCCGGACATTTCCAGTCGGCCTTCCACGACCATCCGCCACAGCGCCTGGAGCATGACGAACAGCGCCCGTTCCGGCGACGACGGCGTCATGGCCTCGGCGCATCTGCCAAGCCCCTTCCGCGCTTCGGGGATGCGCTCTTTGTCCAGATCGCGGATCACCGCCGCCATGTCGGCGGTCAAATGAACCGGAACGTCCCAGAGGCAGTCGAGCCGCTCCAGGGCTTCGGTTCTCTTCTGTTCAAGGGTCGCTTCGGATGCCGCATCCGTCAGGTTCCCGGTTCTGTCCAGCACCGTCCGGAGGTCTGCTGCCGCGGTCCCCAGGAAAAAGTCCTCCGGAATCCGGGACAGCGCGGCCAGGGCACCGGCGTCGTCTTCGGCGTAAAACGCGACCATGGCCCGGCAGAACAGGCGGATGGAGGCAAAAGGCGAGGTTCGCGACACCGGCTTGAGCATCTCCAGGGCCGTCTCCCACCGCCCGGCCGCCATTTCATCTACAGCCGGCTTCACTGCTTCGGCATGTCGCTTCAAGGGCCAATCATCGTCCAGAAGCTGGAGGCAGTCCCAGCAGCCGTTTTTGACCAGGCGGTCGGCCAGTTGCCGCTCGGCGGCTTCGGACGACCCATGAATCCGGGCATGACTGACATACAGGTCAAAGGCTTCCCGATCGGAAGAAAGCGCCATACAGGCCAGCATATCGGCGGTGGAGAGGTCCGCCATGGAAGGAAGAAATTCCTGGGCGGTTTTCTGAAGGGACCGGGCCTCGACGTGCATTCCTTTGTCCCGCAACTGGGCGGCCCGCGCCATGTAGGCCCGGAAAAGCGGTTGGGTCACTTCTTCGGTCTGGCCGTGTTTTTTTAACGCGAACCGGAGTACCGACACGGCGTCCCGGGGCCGGCGGATCGCGATGAACCGTTCCCCCCTCTCGATGAGGTCTTTGAAGGACAGATTCTGCAGCTGATTCTGGGCGGATGGCGATGTTTTTTTTGTTTTTTTGTTTTTTTTAGCCATATTCTCAAACGACGGCAGGGGGGACGCCCCTTTTTTAATTGCGATAGGCATCCCGTCTACGGACGCCCCATCGAGACAGTCAGGTTGATATAAACTTCATATTATTACAGATTTTCTTATTTTCGTCAAGCGATAAGGGTCACGCCGAACATCTCGATGCTTTTTCCGGGACAGCTCTTGACATTTTGTTTAAAAACTCTTAAATTATCTTATTGTTTGAGAATATATTTCCACATTATTCGGGAGCTTATTAATGGCACGACCTAAAAAAAACAGAATCGTCGGATTCAACCCGGACGTCAGCTACTTCAAACCGCGGGGCATCCCGCTGCTGGACCTCGAAGAAGTAAAGCTCACCATTGACGAACGGGAAGCCATCCGGCTTGCGGACCTTCTTGGACTTTCCTATGAGGAAGCGGGAAGCGAGATGGGTATTTCAAGGGCCACCTTCGGGCGCATCGTTCAACGGGCCCGGGGCATCATCGCCGACGCGCTCATCAACGGCAAGGCCATCAATGTGGGGGGGGGCAATTACACCTTCGTAGACGCGCCCCGCAAATTCGTCTGCCTCGAATGCGGTCAGGAATGGGAAGAACCTTGCGGCACCGGCCGACCCGAGGGGTGCCCCGCCTGCAAATCAATGCAGTTCCGCCGAGAACTCGAACCCATTGAATAACCGCGCGTCACACAAGATCACAATCATTACCCAATCAAACCTTCAAGGAGCGTGAATATCATGGGAAACTGCGGATCGGGCGACTGCGCCTCCGCTCAGGGGCAGCGGTCCCCGGCGGATGTGGATGCCGCCGTCAAGGGATCGCTGGGCAAAATCAAGAACAAACTGATGGTTATGAGCGGCAAAGGGGGCGTGGGAAAGACCAGCGTATCGGTCAACCTCGCCCTGGCCCTCTCCAAAAAAGGCTTCAAGGTGGGCATCATGGACGTAGACATCCACGGGCCGGACGTCCCCAGGATGCTCGGCCTGGACGGCCTGCTGGGAGTCACCGCCGATCAACGGCTGGTTCCCATCAAATTCAACAACAACCTGGCGGCGGTTTCCATCGAATCCCTCAGTCAGAACAAAGACGACGCCATCATCTGGCGCGGCCCCATCAAGCATTCCGTCATCCGCCAGTTCCTCGGCGACGTGGAATGGGGGGATCTTGATTTTTTGATCATCGACGCCCCTCCGGGCACCGGGGATGAGCCGCTGTCCGTAGGCCAGGTGGTCAGCGACGCCAAGGCGATCATCGTCACCACCCCCCAGGAGGTGGCCCTGGCCGATGTGCGCAAATCCATCAACTTCTGTAAAACCGTCAAGATGGATATTCTGGGGTTGGTGGAGAACATGAGCGGCTTCAAATGCCCCCACTGCGACGAGGTCGTCAATCTTTTCGGCAGCGGCGGGGGCGAGCGCACCGCCGAGGCCTTCGGACTGACGTTTCTGGGCAAGATCCCCTTCGACCCCAACGTGGTCGTGGCCGGAGACACGGGGGTCTCTTTCCAGGACACCTACACGGATGCGGAAGCCGCCAGGGCTTTTGCCGCCGTGGCTCAGAAAGTCACTGAATCGCTCTGATCCGGTTCGGACGCGCCACCTTTATCCTTCAGAAGCCGGCGCTGTTGCATCATCCATGCGGCGCCGGCTTTTTCTCCAGCCGCCCCTTCCATACGTTGCCATCGATACTTGCGAAACAGCAAAGCATCTGATATTGATTCAAGTATGACGTCACCTTATCTCATCCTGGCCTCGGCCTCGCCACGCCGCCGATATCTGCTGGAACAGGCCGGCCTTTCCTTTACCGTCATTCCCAGCGCCTTTGACGAAGAAGCGGTCCCTTTCACCGAACCGGAATCCCATGTCAAAGCGCTGGCCCGGGGGAAAACCGCCGAGGTCGGGAACCGCCATCCCGGCAGCTGGGTCATCGGCGCCGACACCGAGGTGACCTTCGGAGACGGCGTGCTGGGAAAGCCGAAATCAATGGATAAGGCCAGGGAGATGCTCCGCCGCCTCAGCGGCCAGACCCATCAGGTCTTTACAGGCTATTGCCTTTACAGCAAACTACGGAATGTCGACCGCTGCGACGCGGTCCGGACAGATGTCGTCTTCAAACGGTTGAGCGAAGAAGAAATCGAATGGTACATCCATACCGATGAGCCTTTTGACAAGGCCGGAGCGTACGCCATCCAGGGCCTCGGGGCCGCCTTGGTCCGCCGCATCAACGGCTCCTACACCAACGTGGTGGGCCTTCCGGTCTGCGAAATCGTGGAATGGCTCATCCGGGAAGGAGCGGCGAGCTTCGATATCGGACAATCCGGGTTGGCCCTGCCGTAGCAGGAAAACGACGTCATGGTGAAAGAGCGACTGCAAAGGGTACGGGATCAGATCCGATCGGCGGCCGAAGGATGCGGCAGAGACCCCGGAAAGATTCAACTGGTGGCCGTGAGCAAAACCGTTCCGGCGGACAGGGTGCAGCAGGCCATCGAAGCGGGCGCCTCGGTGTTGGGGGAAAACTATATCCAGGAGGCGAGGGAAAAGCACCATCTCCTGTCGCATCAACCGATATCCTGGCACTTTATCGGCCATCTTCAGTCCAACAAGGCGAAGTACGCAGTCAAAATCTTCGAGCTGATCCACTCAGTGGACCGACTGAAGCTGGCCCGGGAACTGGACAAACAGGCGGGCAAAATCGACAAGGTCCAGCCGGTGCTGATCCAGGTCAACATCGCCGAAGAAGAGACCAAATCAGGGATCCGGGCGGCGGACCTCATGGCGCTGATCCGGGAAGCCGCCGGTTTAAAGCACCTCTCCATCAGAGGACTTATGACCATGCCTCCCTATTTCGATGATCCGGAAGCGGCCCGTCCCTTCTTTTCAGCCCTGCGGCAACTCAGGGACCGGATTCAGGAGGAACAGATCCCCAATGTCGGCATGACCGAGCTGTCCATGGGAATGACCGGCGATTTCTCCACCGCCATCGAGGAAGGGGCCACCCTGGTCCGGATCGGGACCGCCATCTTCGGGGAGCGATCATGAAGAAGCTTTTGCTTCATATCTGTTGCGCGCCCTGCGCCATCTATCCGTTACGGACGCTGAGGGAAAAGAACCTGACGGTGATGGGGTTTTTTTATCCCCACAACATCCATCCCTACACGGAATGTCTCAAACGGAAAGAAGCCCTCCAAACCTATTCGGAGATGATCGATCTGAAGGTAATCTATGGCCATGGATACGATCTCACCGGATTTCTCCGGAACATCGCCTTCAGAGAGACCCAACGGTGCCGCTTCTGCTGCCATGACCGGCTTCGATCCACCGCCCTGATGGCCAGACGAGGCAAATTCGACGCCTTCTCAACCACCCTGCTTTACAGCAAACACCAGAATCACGACCTCATTCGAACCATCGGCGAATCGGTCGGCGCCGACGTCGGCGTCCCATTTTATTACCAGGATTTCCGCTCCGGCTGGAAGGAAGGCATCGAGGCATCCAAACGCATGGCTCTCTACCGACAGTCTTACTGCGGCTGCGTTTTCAGCGAAAGAGACCGATATTACAAGGAACCGGTCCAGGATGGCGGTTCCCACAACGCGCTCCCCAGGCACTGATCCCGCCTATGTTCGGCAATTTCATTTATTTCATCGTCGTTCTCCTGATCTACGCCACCTACCAGCCGGCCCAAGATGCGGAGATTCGCCTCCCGGAAACCCTGCTGATGTTTTCGGGGCTTATCCTGGCCTTTGTCCTCATCGTCTGGTTCCGGTTCCGTCGCATCGAAAAACGACTCTTCAGGGAGCCGTTTCACCGCATTGATCACCAATTCACCACCACGCTGACCCGGTTGTCTATTCTGGCGATTCTCCTGTTCGCCGTGGACATCTACCTTCTGGACTTAGGCGCCCTCTTCTCGGGTTTCGCGCTGTTCAATGCCTTTCCGACCCTGGAAGCGCTCCTCTTTTTAGGACTGTTTGTCCTCTATCTGTCCATCATTTGGATGATGGCGCATCGGGTCTACCGGCAACTGTATGCCGCGAGCGTCTCCCGGCGGTCCTACGTGGTCTCGAACATCTCCTTTGCCGTCCCCGTCCTCCTGCCCTGGGTGATTCTATCGACGGTCGCGGATCTCATCCACCTGCTCCCTTATCAGCCGGCCCGGGAGTTTTTGACCACCACCGAAGGTGAAATTCTCTATTTTCTGGTGTTTCTATTCGCCGTGGCCATTTTCGGACCGTTGCTGATCCAGAAATTCTGGCGATGCAAGCCCTTGCCTCAGGGAATTGAACGGCATCGGATCGAACGGCTGTGCCGGAAAGCCGGCCTCCAGTACGCCGACATCCTTTACTGGCCCATTTTCGGCGGGCGGATGATCACCGCGGGCGTCATGGGACTGGTCAAAAGTTTCCGGTACATCCTAGTGACCGAGGCCCTCCTCGCCTATCTCAAACCTGAGGAGATAGAGGCGGTTATCGCCCATGAAATCGGCCACATCAAGCGTTATCATCTGCTGTTTTATCTTTTCTTCTTTGTGGGCTACATGCTCATCTCCTATGCCGCCTTCGACCTGATTGTCTACGGGCTCATTTACCTCGAACCCTTGTACAGCATTGTCGGGAACGCAGGATTTGACCAGGCTGCAGTGACTTCCGTCGCTCTGAGCATGCTGATCATCACCATCTTCCTCGTTTATTTCAGGTTCATCTTCGGCTATTTCATGCGAAATTTCGAACGGCAGGCCGACACCTATGTCTACCGGCTGTTCGAGTCGGCCCGGCCCCTGATTTCGACCTTTGAAAAGATCACCCTGACCAGCGGCCAACCGCCGGAGAAGCCCAACTGGCATCATTACAGCATATCGGAGCGT
>JAABTD010000397.1 GCA_011390065.1 Desulfobacteraceae bacterium | reverse complement strand
GGTCAGGGATTTGCCGAATCTGCGGGGGCGCGACATGAAATAGAATCCCTGAGCCGGTCTGACCATCTCGTGAATGTGGCGTGTTTTATCCACATAGACGAAATTTCCGGTCCGGATTTTTTCAAAATCCTGGACGCCGATGGGGAGGTATTTAGATGATGAATTCATACAAACGTCTCTGGCGTTCCCTGAAATTTGGAACCGACAGCAAGGGCGCGAGCGCTCTCCAGTGATCTGATATTTCGTCTAAATTATAATTTTCCCCTGTTTTCATTCATACACCGTATGCAACTTCGGATCAAACGCCTCCCGCACCGCCTCGCCGATAAACGTCACCGTCAACAACGTCGTCACCAGCCCGGCGATCACTGAGCCGGCGATCCACCAGGCCCACATGTTGGCCCAGCCCTGCTGGAGGAGTTCGCCCCAGCTCGGGGTCGGGGGCGGCAGACCAAAGCCGAGGTAATCGAGGGAGGTCAGGGCCACGATGCCGCTGGAGACGGCAAAGGGGGCGAAGGTGACGATGATGGCCACGGTGTTGGGGATGATGTGGTTGAAGATGATCCGGATGTTGGAGGCCCCCAGGGCGCGGGCCGCCAGGGCGTACTCCCGTTCCTTTTCCTTGTAGGTAACGGTGCGCATGGTCCAGGTGATGTTGATCCATCCGAAAAAGGCCATGATGACGATGAGCAGCCAGAAATTGGGCACCAGGATGGAGGAGATGATGATGATCACATAGAGAAACGGCACGTTGGACCAGATCTCGATGATCCGTTGAAAAAAGAGATCGAATTTGCCCCCGAAATAGCCCATGGAACAGCCGATGATGATGCCGATGGTGTAGTTGACCACCAGAAGTCCCAGGGAAAAGAAAATGGCGATCCGGAAGCCGTAGACCAGCCGGGCGGCGATGTCCCGGCCTACCACGTCGGTGCCGAGAAAATGGCGGCTTTCCATCGAGGGCGGAAACGGCGGGTAAGCGTCCTCCCGCAGGTCGTTTTCGTAAGGGTTGTAGGGAACGAACGGCAGGAGCACCCAGTCGTCTTCTCCTTCCACCGCGAATTTCCGTTTCAGGTCCCGGTAATTCGTCTCATAATTGTAGTCCAGGCCGAACACCGCGCCGGGGATCATCTGCCGGTAAGTGGGAAAATAATAGTCGCCGTCATAGCGAACCACCAGAGCGCGGCTGTTGACCAGCAGTTCCGCGAAAATGGCGATGAGGATCATCAGGGTGAAGATGATGAACGAGTAATATCCCCGCCGGATCGACTTGAACCGCCGGAATTTCCGCAGGGTCAGGGGATTGATGTTTCTGAACAGCTTCATTTGAACTGCACCCGGGGATCGACGATGGCCACGCAGATGTCCGACAGGATGTTGCCGATCATCAGCAGCAGCGACGAGATGACCAGGATGCCCATGACCACGGGGTAGTCCCGGTCCACCACGGATTCATAGCCAAGCAACCCCATGCCGTCGATGTTGAACACCTTTTCGATGAGAAACGAGCCCGTGAGGATGATGGAGATGTTGTTGCCGAAATGGGTGGCGATGGGAATGAGGCTGTTTCTCAGCGCATGGCGGAAAACGGCCTTGCGGAAAGGGAGTCCCTTGGCGATGGCGGTCCGGACGTAGTCCGACGCCAGATTGTCCATGACCGTGTTTTTCATGAGAAAGGTCATTACGGTAAAAGATCCCACCATGTAGGCCGTCAGGGGCAACACCGTGTGCCATGCGACATCCACGATCTTTTCCCAGAGCGTGAACTCGAAGAACAGATCGCTGGTCAATCCGCCCAGGGGGAAAATTTCCCATCTGGAGGAAAAAACCATGAGCAGCAGCACCCCGGCCACCCAGCCGGGGATGGCGTAACCGATGAAGACGATCACCGACGAGACGTTGTCGAAAAGGCTTTTGTGCCGGATGGCCTTGGCCAGCCCCAGGGGGATGCACACCCCGTAGACCAGAATCATGGTCAGGACGCCGAAGTACAGCGATATGGGGATTCGCCGCTTGATCATGTCCCAGACCGGATCATAATATCGGGTGGATGTGCCCAGATCTCCGGTGAACACCTTGCCCAGCCATTCGGCGTAACTGACCAGCACCGGCTTGTCGAAGCCGTAATATTTTTTGAGCTGCTCGATCTGGCTTTCGGAAAGGGGCTGCGATCCCTGTTCGCCCATGCCGGCGGGGCCGGCGCCGGAGGCCGACTGCATCTGCTGGGCCTGCTGGATGATCCGCTCGATGGGCCCGCCGGGGACGAAGCGGGTAATGGTGAACACCATGATGGTGATCCCGATAAACGTCGGGATGATCAGCAGGAATCGTCGGATGAAATAGGCGGTCATGGGCTCCCAGGGGTCCGGGCGTCATCGTTCATGCCGGAGACGCCGTTCCGGCGATCGGCACGCTTCCAGTCGCATCATGCGGAAAGTATATCAGCAAAACGGCCGGTCCACAAGATGCGCGTCGGATATCCTTGATAAACGGCAGGCAGCCCATGCCGGAACCTCGGGTCGAGACGCTATGGAGACAGGACAAGAGGATCGCCTTCATCGGACCTGCCGCTTCCGTTATCAGGCGATGGCTTCGTCGATGCCGGGCCATGCCTGATCGGCCGGGATTCTGAACACCCTCAAACCATATCATTATTGCCCTCCAGCATTCAGAAACCCAAAGCAAACCTTCGTATTTCAGAGGTCATTTCCGTACATTTTTTTATAGACATAAAATACTGAATTTTTTGTATATAAAAACCGTTGAATTTTAAGCGGTTGGTTTTTTATAATAGTGTATGTTTCAATGTCATTGCCTTAATGGGTTGGTTTGCGGATATTTTCTGCCGGCCTGATCGGCTCCACGATTTTTATGAATATTTCATGGGGCTTTGTGACCAAGCCCACGGAACGGAGAAAAATAATGAGAAAATTTCATTCTTATGGCCCCGTGGACTGCGAAGAACATTTCTGCGTCAAACGTGAAAAGCTGGTCGCTCAATGCCGGGACCAGCTTGTCGGCAACCCGGAAAAAGAAGGTCATTATTTCACGATATGGGCGCCGCGGCAGGCTGGCAAGACGTGGCTCATGCGGCGGGTGGTT
>JAABTD010000032.1 GCA_011390065.1 Desulfobacteraceae bacterium | reverse complement strand
GTGGAAACGAGTTACGGCTGGCTGTCGGAAAACACCGTCGGCGCCGAGCGGGCGGAAACCATCTCTCTCGGCCACAGCCTGCAAGGCCAGTGGAACCCGGAAGAGGGCTTGTGGAATCCTTACAACCAGGGGCTGGCGCTGCTTCGCGGCAAGATAGCCGATGTGTATGGCCTGCGCTTTGAAGACGCCGACCGCTATTTCTCCATCATTCAACGGCCCATGGAAGGGCCGGCGGAGGAATACGTGTATCCCTTTGTCATCGATGACGCCTATGTCAAGAACGGCACCCTTGACGGATGCGTCGGCAATCAGATGGATCCCGCCTATGTGGATCCCGCCTATGGTTCCGAAAATTGCAAAAACGCCGAGAACAGCTATAAAAAAACGAGCGAATTGAAAAAGCTGCAAAAGCGGACCGATGCGGAGGAATCCCGCATCGCCGCCTTTTACGACCGGTACAAAAGCCACGCCTTCCAGGACGTGCCGGATCTTGAAAGGATCAAGGCGCGCAATATCCTGAACGTGTATGACTGGAACGCCAGCGGCGGCTATCGTGCCCAAACCATCAGCCACGCCAACACCGTCACGGACAGCGTGGGCGGCTCATTCAATTTTCTCGGCATGGCGGGCGTCGCCGTGGAAAAAGACTTCGGGGTCGCATCCTTGGAGATGAACGTCATGGCCGGCGGCCACATCAACCGGGAATTCACCAAAACAAAGGAATCCTACCAGGGGTTCGAGCTGGACGTTGTCAACGAAATGGACGGCGCCGGCATCCTGGGTGAAGACCTGACGCCCCTGGAAGGCGGCAAGGGCAAGGTCGATTACTACAAATGGAAGACCTTTTATCTGAGCGCGGACAGCGATAATTTCGACGACTTCTATGATCGGGTGGTCGATCTGGAATGGCTGGAAAACAGCAGCAGCAGCTACGCCACGACGCTCAGGGACGCGCGGTCCCGGGCCAACAACGTGTGGCGGATCCGCCATTTCGTGACATTCGTGAGCCGTCCCTATGAATCAGCCGACTAAGGAGGAACAGACATGAAACGCTTTTCATTTAAAATGTTCGCCATCGCCCTGACAATCGCGGCCCTGTTTCTGTTTGCATCCTGCGGCGGGGGCGGAAACGGGGACGAAACAGCGTCGGACGGAGTGAACACGGGCGATCAGCCCCCCATTGCCGGAGACGTTGACGACGGCGCCGCCGGTCCGGGACCGCATTACACCGGCATGGATAGAGAAGTGATCGAACTGCAACTGGCCGGCGGAATCAGCAGCCCCTATCAACTGGCCTTGGCCGTGGATCGCTATGTCAAACCAGTCAAATTCCGGATGTCCCGGGCCAACGTCACCGAAGACGATGTCCTGAACGCACTGGTGGACCTGGCATATTCGGTGGCGCCGCTGATCGGCTCAACGGAAAGCGCCGCAAATGGACCGACGTCGCGAAGCCTTATCAGTCCATCGGATTTGCCCGTCGATATACCGGACGGGGAAGTCCCGACCGATGACCTGCCCATCGATATCCCGGATGGCGATGTCCCGACAGATGATCCGCCCATCGACTTGCCGGATCTCGGCGATTTACCGGGCCTTCCCATCGATCTCCAGGACATCCAACAGATGTTGAGCCAGTTCTCCCGCCTGGAGACCGCCATCCGCCTGACCCTGGCCGGTCTGTTTCCCACTGTATCCGATGACCAGATCGATCAGATGGCCGGCGTCATCGTCGATTTTTACGATTAAGGTCAAACGCGCGATGGCGTGAACCGGCCTCACCCCAAATGGCTCCGGCAGGAAATCCCGCCGGAGCTTTTTCTTTTTTAAAAATCGTTATGATGTTAATATTCTGGCATATGACAACGCCAAACAGAGGAGGCATTCATGAAAAAAAGGTTTTGCCCGCGTTTAAGCATCGGATCGATCTTGTTGATCTGCGCATCGGCGCTGGTGATCGCGCCATCTGTTTTTGCCGATTATACGCCCCAAACAGCCACCCGGTTTGTCGCCGACGCAGACTCGAGGGAATCCAACGCGACGGATCGGACCCCGCTGATCCTCATCCACGGGTTCACCGGCACGGACGACGCCACATTCAACGGCATCGACGGCGCGACGGCGGCGGAAAAAGCCTATTTCGCCGAATTCCTCGATTTTTTTTATTCGACGGCCAGTCTAAACGGCGCTTACGACCTCTACCGTTTCCATTATCTGAGCAACGTCGTCGACGTGCCGACTATCGCCGCCGACCTGCGGCTGTGGTTCGAAGATTTCATCGCGTCCGGCGACTTGAAGGACGGGGAATTCGTCCTGATCGGCCACAGCATGGGCGGGCTGGTCTCCCGGTCTTACATGGAGGAACAAACCCATGATGCGGGCACGTTCGCCGGTGAAAAGGGCGGGGAACGGGTCAAAATCCTCATCACCCTTGGCACGCCTCACCACGGTTCCCCGGCCGCCAATGACGCCGCACGCGACCCCGGCCCCGGGTGGGATCTTCTCCTGGATATCGTCGATACAATTTTCTGGAGAGGCGTGGGCGTCACCGATCCCAACCGGTCGGATTTAAAGTGGGATAATTACAACAATATGACCGGCTACGGGGCGGAACAAAACGAATGGCTCTTCAACCTGAACGGCGCCAGCTTCTACAGCGACAAGATCATCGCCTATGGGGGCGGGGTGGAAGATTCAACCGGCGGGATCAGCGACGGGTACAGTTTGAAGCTGTTGTGGGAGCAACTTGAAAACAGCACGCCCAATGAATTTTCAGGGCTCTTTGGCATTTGTGAATCAACAGGGCGGCTTCCGGGGAAAAACAATTTTTTGTCTCCTTTCAAGGGCCCCTATGACAACGACCGTCCTTTCACCTTCCAAATAAAGCTCTGCTTCGCCGGCGTGCTGTTGGACAAGATTTACGACATGAACAGCGACGGCCTCGTCCCGGCCGACAGCGCCGACTACCGGGACGGCGCGCCCGGCGACACCCGCTGGTTCGAAGGCTTCGACCACTGGGACCTGAAATCTGATCGCGAGGTCAATCCTAAGCTTTTCGCGGCCTTGGAAAAAGACCTCGACGCCCTGATCCCGGCGGAAAAAGGCGACGTGGACAAGGACAGGGATATCGATCTGGCCGACGCCATTTTATGCCTTAAAATCGTTGCCGGATTATCGGAATCCGCGCCCGGTCTGCCCGGCGCGGATGTGGATGGTGATGAAGCGATTGGATTGATTGAAGGGATTTTTGCGCTGCGATCCGCTGCCGCGTCCTCCAAGTGAATATCAACGGGAGCGGGCCATGGAACCTCAGCTCCCGTTGTTTTCAGACATCGAAACGGTTATTCGTAGAACGCCGGTGCCTGGCGGTACTGTTGCCAAGCCTCCGGGTCATGGCCGGTGACGATGGTCGCGCCCATGGCGTCCTGGAGGTGGCGCATCCGCTGGACGGATTTGATGGTTTCGCCGTTGTTCCAGGAAAGCCCCGGCAGGATGCTGTCGTTCAGGTTGGCGAGAGTGTAACAGGAATCGGCGGCGAAAAACATGGGGCCGGACTTGGGCAGGTTCACCAGCACGGACTGGTGGCCCGGCGTGTGCCCCGGCGTGAAATAGAGCACGATGGACCCGTCCCCGAAGAGATCGAACCGGTCGTTTTGCCATCCTTCCAGGATCAGCCAGTCCACGTCCTTGTCGAAATCCTTCCGGATGTAAGCCAGCTTCATAAAGGGGTCGGGCACGTAGGCATAGTGGAGTTCGTCCCGCTGCACCACGTACCGGGCGTTGGGAAAATGGCCCACGCAGCCGGCATGATCGAGATGCAGATGGGACAAAATCACATATTTCACGTCCTCCGGCGTGCATCCCACTTTTTTGATGGAGTTGACGCACCACTGATCTTCGGTCATGACCGGGTCGTAGGCCGCCAGGATGCCGCCCCAGTGGTCCTCTTTATTGTGGATGGTCTCAAAGGCGTTTCCCGTGTCGAACAGAATCTTGCCCTTGGGATGCTCGATCAGCAGAAAGGGCACCGGCACGTCGAACGCCTTGCCCACATCCATCCCCAGCGTGAAAAACTGCTTCTGACTCTTCAATACCCCGGCCTCGAAAAAATAAAGTTTCATGTCCTGCCTCCTTGTCAATGAGGGTAAAGCGGCGAAGGCCGCGCATCACCAGTTTTGGATGGAATCTTTCAGTATCCGGATCAGGTCCTCCTTCTCCGGTTTTCGGGGGGAGACCACCAGAAGGCGCTGCTGCTTCAACACCCCTTCCAGCAGGCCCGGGATGTCCGATTCGCCGTATCCCAGATCCCCGATGCCGTTGGGGAAGCCGATATCTTTCATGATGCCGCACAGGGCGTCCGCCAGGCAGTCGCCGGCTTCTTCCAGGGGAATGCCCTCGGTATCGTACCCCAGCAGCTGGGCGGTTTCCATATGCCGCTCAGGGCAGGCGGCAGCGGTGAACCGGAAGCATTCCGGCGCCGCCACGGACACGGAAATGCCGTGAGGGACCATGGGCTCGTGGTCCGGATAATCCGGAGGCTGGTAGCTTTTGACCATGCCGGCGATGGGGTACCCCATGGCGTGGGGGATATGGACCCCCGCGTTGCCGAACCCGATGCCGGCGAAGGTGGACCCGGCCATCATATGATACCGCGCTTCCAGGTCGCAGGGCATCATCACGGCCCGGCGGATGTAGGTCCCGCCCAGTTCGATGCCCTTCCGGCTCCAGAGGTCCGCGATGGGGTTGGAGCCGATGTAGGGCGGCCGTGTGGCGGGCGATTCGGGTTTGGGCCGCACGTTGTAGGGGATGGCGATAAAGGATTCGATGGCGTGGGTCAGTACGTCCATGCCGCAGGCCGCCGTCACCATGGGCGGCATGGACACGGTGTTGAGGGGATCAATGAGGGCCATGGTAGGTCGAATGTGGAAATGGGAAATCCCGGTCTTGACCTTGAGATCCAGAAGGTCCAGGACGATGACCGGCGTGGATTCGCTGCCCGTGCCAGCGGTGGTGGGCAGGACGAAAAGGGGCCGCAAGGGGCCTGGCACCGGCTTCCCCTTGCCGATGGGCGGGTTGATGTAGTCCAGCAGATCGGCCGGATAGGTCCCGTACAGGTTCATGGCCTTGGCCGTATCGATAACCGACCCGCCGCCGAAGGCCACGAACCCGTCGAATTTTTTGTCCTTGGCGAAGTCGATGGCCTGCCGGAACGAACGGTCCGTGGGCTCCACGCCGGCTTCGTAATAGGTTTCCGCGTCGAAGCCTTCGTCGGCGATGCACTTTTCCACCTTCTCCAGCATGCCGAGCCGAACCAAGTTCGGCTCGCTCACCACCATCACTCGGTTCATTCCATGGCGCTTCAGCTCGTAGCCCAGTTCGTCCGTGGCGCCGAACCCGAACTTGATGGGCGTCATGGTAAGGGGGATGATGGTCTCGGTGGGGATGTCGTATTGCAATGAGGGTTTCATGGGATGCCTCCTGTGGAATGGGGTCGCTTTTTTGAAAAGGCGTATGATGACCCTCAGCAGAGCAAGTACGGCGCCAAGGAACGCGGGCCGGAAGGCCGGCGGCGAATCAGAACGATTCGTGTTTTTATTCAGCCGGATAGGCTGGTTGAAAGTCAATGCTTCGTGGAGTGAAAATAGGATGGGTAATCCCGATCGGCTGCAATGCCGCCAGGCCGCCTGCATTTGTGCAGGCGATCAGAGGGGCGGGGAAGACGCGCGGCCTCGCAGGCGTTTGAGCTTCCGCGTCAGGGTGGTCGGATCGATGCCGAGGCGCCGGGCGGCGGCGGCCGCGCTGCCGCATTCTTGGAGGACCTCCTGAATCATGGCTTCTTCGAACCGGGCCACGGCGTCTTTTAAGGATGCATTTTCAGTGAGACGCCCTTTGATCGACCCGTTTTCCGCCCTCCGGTTCAACATATCCCGCGGCAGGTCGGAGACGGTGATCAGGTCGGAATCGGAAAAGACGAACAACGTCTCCACCACGTTTCGCAGCTCCCGGACGTTGCCGGGCCAGTGGTGGGCCATCAGCATCTCCTGAACCGACGGGGATAGGGTTTTGTTGCTGTTGCCCCGGCGGGATTTTTCCCGGATGAAGTGGAGCATCAGGGGCAGGATGTCCCCTTTGCGGTCCCGCAGTGGGGGAATCCGGATGGTCAGGATGCTGATCCGGTGATAGAGGTCCTCCCGAAGGGACCCCTCTTGGATGCAGCGGGCCGGGTCCCGGTTGGTGGCGCAGATGATCCGTGCCCGGGCCTGTTTGCCCCGGGTCGCGCCCACGCGCCGCACCATGCCTTCATCCAGGACCGACAGCAGCTTGGCCTGGCGGGAAAGCGGAATCTCGCCGATTTCATTCAAGAACAACACGCCGCCGTGGGCCGCCTCGAACAGGCCGGCTTTGCCGCCCTTCCGGGCGCCGGAAAAAGCGCCCTCCTCGTATCCGAACAGCTCGGATTCAAACAGCTCTTCCGGGATGGCCGGGCAGTTGACCGGGACAAAGGGGATATCGTTTTTGCCGGCCTGGATGGCGTGTATGCATTGGGCCAGCTTGTCTTTTCCCACGCCGGTTTCGCCCAGCAGCAGGATGGGAGCGTCGCAGCGGGCCGCTTTTTCGATGAGGTTCAGGGTTTCCAGAAATGCCGGATCGGCGGCCACGATCATCGATTTCAGGGGAGAGGGCATGCTGGGTAGGCGTCTCGCCCCTGCCGGCGACGGAACGTCGGGGTCGCGCTTCTCCCACCCGCCCAGGCCCGGCCAAGGTCCGGATCGGGATCGCTCGAAGCGGTCGCATTTTTGCGCCAAGACATGAAGCGGCAACAGTTCCCGGACAAATGTCAGCACCCACCGAAGTCGGCCGTCCGCGCCATACAGGGGCCTGCCGGTAACGGCCACCACTTTGCCCGTGATGATCTGCTGCACCAAAGACACATCCATGGCGCGACGGCGTTTCATTCCGTCGAGCACCTTCAGCGTCACGCTCTGGGAAAAATATCCCTGCTCCTGCAATTCGGCGAGGTGTTTGCCCCAAACCTCGTCTTCGGGCAGGCAGGAGATCTTTTCGTATGAGGCGTTCACTTTAACGGTGTAGCCTTCGGCGTTGGCCAAATATAAGCCGTGATAGGCGTCGGTGAATTCCGGAGGCATGTTTTGGGGGGTGCTGTCGAAGGCGATCAGGGGCTCCGCCGGAGCGGCGTTGGCATGGCGACAGACGAGGAAATGGGCGATGGGTTCGCCCGTGCCGGCGCCATGGACGGTGATCAGCCGATGATTTTGGATCGTCTGGCCTTTTTCCAAGCTCTCGGCGATCCGCCAGAGATCCGGGGAAACCTCTTTGATGTGCGGACCGGCGCCGACGGAGGCGGCGCCGTATCGATGAAAGAACCGACGATTCTGGTAAATCAGACAACCGCTTCTGGTCAGCCCGGCGATGGCGGCGTCGGCCGCGTCCAACAGGTAGGCCGGCCCGTCCGGGCCAAGATGGATGCAACCGTCGGAGGTATGGATATCGATCAGGCGGTCCATGGGAATGCGTCCTATGTCACGACAACCACCGCTTCCGCCGCTTGTAATGCTTCACGTCCCGGAAGCTCTTCCGTCCGCCCTTGTCGGTCATCCCCAGATAGAAATCCTTGATGTCCGGGTTTTCCCGCAGGGTTTCGGAGCTGTCGTCCATGACGATGCGGCCGGTTTCCATGACGTAGGCGTGAGGCGCCACGTTGAGGGCCAGCTTGGCGTTCTGTTCCACCAGCAGGATGGAGATGTTTTCCTCCCGGTGGAGCTGGGTGATGATGTTGAAGATCTCATGGATGAGCATGGGCGCCAGTCCCATGGACGGTTCGTCCAGCAGCATCAGTTTGGGGTTGGTCATCAGGGCCCGGCCCACCACGGTCATCTGCTGTTCGCCGCCGGAGACGAAGCCGGCCACTTCATTGCGTTTTTCCTTTAACCGCGGAAAATAATGATAGACCTTATCCAGCTTGTCCTTGACGGAGACGCCTTTCTCCCGTCGATGGGCCCCCACCTTGATGTTTTCCTCCACGGTCAGATGCTCGAACACCCGGCGGCCCTCGATGACCTGGACAATCCCCATTTTGGAAATCTCCTCGGCGGATTTGCGGTCGATCCGGACGCCTTCGAATTCGATGCTGCCGTCGGTCACGGCGCCGTCCTCGTGCTTGAGCAGCCCGGAAATGGACTTGAGGGTAGTGGATTTGCCCGCGCCGTTGGCGCCCAGAAGGGCCACGATGCCGCCATCGGGGATCTCGATGGACACCCCTTTGAGCACGAGGATCACCTCATGATACTTCACCTCGATGTTGTTGATTTTCAGGATCGGATCCGTCGCCAAAGAGAACCTCCGTGTGTCAGAACGATTGTGATGAGTGGTTTGTGGCTTGTGGCTTGTGAAATGCGGTTAGTGGCCGGGAGAGGCGCACCGCCTCCCCGGCCCTGTCAGATTAGTAGCCCAGCCACTGGTTGTTCCATTTGTCCGGCCAGCGTTCCTTGAAGTCGATCTCGGAAAGCGGCTGGAATTCATTGTTTCGATAAATGTAGATGCTCACCTTTGAAGTGGGGCGATGATCTTCCGGCGTATAGCTCACCGGGGCCATGCCAAGGCCCAGGTTATAGCCGGACATGGTCTCGATCCCTTCCTTGAGGATGGTCTCGCCGTTGAGTTCGCCGGTTTTGTCGGCCCGGCGCATGCCTTCCGCCAGCAGCTTCACCGCGCCCCAGGCCTGGATGGTGCGGATCAGCCGCTTGTCCTGGGATACATTCGGGTTGATCTTTTTGGCATATTCGACGACCGCGTCCATGCCCTCGACATCCTCGCCGTAGAAGGCGCAGGGGGAGACGCCGATGGCGTTTTCCGCGGCCGGTCCGGCCAGTCGGGGCAGGTTTTCATCGAATCCCCACACGTTGATGGCGTGGTAGGCGCCCAGTTGGAGGGTCCGGGCATCTTTCATGGCCACGGAAACCGACTGGGTGGTGTTGCCGTGCCATATCAGGTCGGCTTTATACCGTTTGGCCGCCAGAACCTGGGTCTTGGCGTCCAATGCCTTGAGGGACAGATCCTGATCCTGTCCAATCTCCATTCCCAGCAATTCGGCCTGTTCTTTCACGGCCTTGATGGGGGCGCTGCAATAGGGATGGGCGTGGTGGTAAAAACACATGAACCGGGGTTTTTCGCCCTTGTCGCGACGGCTCTTGTATTTGGGATCTTTCATCCAGATTTCATCGTACCAGGCCGTGACGGCGGCCCGGGCACTGGAGGAATAGTCCGGCGCGAAGAAAAGATTGTAGGGCGTTTTGTCCGGGTCGGTCAAATGGGCCGAGTAGGAGGCCGACACATAGGGCATCTTGTCCTTGCTCACCGTCTGGGAAAGGGCCTCGGTGTCGCCGGTTCCCCAGCCCAGGACCGCGATGACGTTATCCCGGGTCTTGAGCTTGTCGTACAGGGTCACGGCCTCGTCCCGCTTGTAGCCGTAATCGAACATGTGAAGAACGATCTTTTTGCCGTTAATGCCGCCGTTGTCGTTGACCCATGCCACTGCTTCTTCCAGACCCAGGGCGTAATCCTTGCCCACGTCCGCTGTGCCGCCGCTTTGGTCGGTGATGCCGCCCACATGAATCTCATCGGCGGCCCAGCCGAGGCCGGAAGCCAGTACGAATATCATGGATGTTGCCAACGCCAACCAGAAAATCTTGCCTTTCATGCGCCAACCTCCCTCGTTAAAGATGAAACTTTCTTGTGAATGATTCTTGGTTCTGCCTCTGTCGCTTCCGATCATATGTTTCGGCTATCACCTCCTTTTGAATTTAACCCGAATCAATACGAAAACGGCCACAGATTAAAATAATTCTTGGACTGCCACCACCGGTAGGCCAGGCCGTTGGGTTCGAAGAGCAAAAATCCGCAGATGGCCAGTCCGAAGGCGATCTCCTTGTAATAGATGATGTTGCCGGTGCCCCCCACCATGCCCACGATCTCCTGGAGCGCCCAGATCATGAACACCATGAAGGCCGCGCCGTAAAAGACGCCGTGGATGGAGCCCACCCCGCCGATGAGGATGATCCCCACCAGCCACAGGGACTTGCCGAAGGTGAAGTCCTCCACGCTGATGATGTTCCGGGAGGCGCCCCAGAAGGCGCCGGTGACGCCGCCGATGAATCCGGAGACGAAGAACGCCTGGAGTTTGTACAAGGTGATGTTGATGCCCATGGATTCGGCGGCGATGTCGTTGTCCCGGATGGCCACCCAGGCCCGGCCCGGCTTGGATCGGAGATAATTAAGCACCATAAAGGTCATGAGAATGGTCAGAATCAGGCCATAGTAATAGATGTCCCGTTTGGTGTCTACGGTCCAGGGGCCGAACTTGACCAGATCCGAACTCAGGGTGAGGTCCTGTTGCCGTCCGCCGATCTGGCTCACATACTTGGCGATGAAAAAGTCGACGGTGATGAACTGGGCCGCCATGGTGGTCAGGATCAGGTAAAATCCCTTGACCCGGGCCGACGGCAGGCCGAAAATCACGCACCAGATGCCGGCGATGATGCCGGAAATCAGCAACACCAGCGGATAAACCACGCCCATGTCCAGCATGAACCGGGGCCACGGCAGGGCCATGAGCAGAAAGCTGGCGTAGGCCCCCACGGCCAGGAAGGCCGCATGCCCCAGGGTGAGCTGACCGCAGTAGCCGATGAGCAACTGAACGCCCAGGGCGCCCAGGCTCCAGTAGATGAGCAGAATGAACTCCGACAGATAGTCGGTCAGAAAAAAGGGGATCGCGATGAACGAAACCAGGGCCAACAGGATCATCTTTCCCCGAATGAAATTGGTCTGCCAGAAAGCATGGTCCTGGGCATAGGTTTCATGGTAAACGCCGCACGGCAAAAACGTCGACATGGTCTAATTTCCTCCTAAGTCAAAAATCGGTTCGATCTTCCGGTGGCCGTTGACAACCGCTACACCCGCTCGATGCGCACCCATCCCCACAGACCGTAGGGCTTGAAGAGCAAAAAGAGCACCATGAACACATAGGGGGCGGTGTCCTTCACCCCGCCGGGGAAATACGGATCGAGCAGAAACCCCGACAACTCCTGGAGCACCCCGATGACGATGCCCCCCACGATGGCCCCTGGAACGGAGTTGAGCCCCCCCAGCACCACCGCCGGCAGCACCAGCAGGCTCAATTCGCCCACCGATATGTTGAGCCCGTTTTTGGCCCCCAGAAACGCCCCGCCCACGGCGGCGGTCATGAAGGCGATGATCCAGGCCGCGGAGTAGACAAACCGGACGCTGATGCCCAGGGACAGGGCCGCCATCTCGTCGTCGGCCGTGGCCTGCATGGACAGACCCCAGGGGGTGTACTTGAAAAAAAGGTAGAAAATGATCCACAGCGAGAGGGCGGCCACCATGGACCAGAGATAGACCCGTTCGATGATGATCCCGCCGACGATGAAGGCGTCATAGGAAAAGACCGGCGGATCGAAAATCCGGGTGTCGGTGGACCAGATCAGCCCCACCAGTCCGCGGAAGACGAACATCAGCCCCACGGTCATCATGATCACCGTCAGCACCGGTTCGCCGATGAGGCGGTCGAGAAAGATCCGCTCGGTGAGATACCCCATGACGATGCAGGCCAGCAGGGTTAAAAACAGGGCCGACGCAAACGGCAGCGGATGGCCGATCTTGATCAAAAAGGTGTAGATGGTCAGACACAGGTAGGCCCCGATGAGGGTCAGCTCGCCCATGGCGAGGTTGAGGACCCCGGAGCATTTGTAAATCAGGACCCATCCCAGCGCGATCAAGCCGTAGATGCTTCCCACCATCACCCCGTTGGCGACGGCCCATAACAGCAGCGTCAAATCCATGGTTGCCCCTTTCCTCCTATATTAACTTTCGAATTTTCAGATCCGTCTTGATATGGGATTTCCGTCCGTCCTCGTAGGTGATGGTCGTATCGATGTGGACCATGTCCTCCTCTCCGTAAAGGGCCTCCAGAATATCCTTGTACCGCTCCGTCACAAAAGCCCGCCGGAGCTTCCGGGTTCGGGTCAGCTCGTCGTCGTCGGCGTCGAACTCTTTGTAAAGGTTGACGAATTTGGCGATCCGGGCCGATTCGGGCAGGTCCTTGTTGGCCTGGGCCACCTGTTGTTCCACCAGATCGTAGACCTCGGTCTTCTGGGACAACTCGGGATAGCTGGTGTAGGTGAGCTTCTTCTCGTCGGCCCAGTTGCCCACCACGGAATAATCGATGCAGATGACCGCCGTGACGTAGGGCCGCTTGTCGCCGATGACCCAGGAATCCCGGATGTAGGGGCTGAACTTGAGCCGGGTCTCCAGGTACTGGGGCGAAAAGGGCCGGCCGTCGGACAGGGTCATCACGTCCTTGGACCGGTCGAAGACCACCAAATGGCCGTCGTCGTCGATGAACCCCCGGTCGCCCGAGGCCAGCCAGCCGTCTTTCAACGTCTCTTCGGTGGCTTCGGGGTTTTTGTAATAGCCCAGAAAGACGGAAGGGCTTTTGGCCATGATCTCCCCTTCTTCGGTGATTTTCACCTCGGTTTCGGGGATGGGCAGGCCCACGGTGTCGAACTTGATGTCGCCGTCCCGGTGGACAATGGAAATGCCGCCGATCTCCGTCTGGCCGTAGATCTGTTTCAGATTGACGCCCATGGCGTGGAAAAACCGGAAATGATCGGGCCCCATGGCCGCGCCGCCGGTGTAGGCGTGACAGACACGGGAGAGGCCCAGATGGTCTTTGAGCTTTTTGTGAACCCCCATCTCCGCCAGCCAGCCCAGGGCTCGCCAGTGCCAGGGGGTCGGCTTCTTTTTGAATTTCAGATCCGCGTTGTGATAGCCGATTTTGGCCGCCATTTCGTAACATTTCCGCTTGATCCAGCCGCTGTCGAGATATTTCACCTGAACCGTCCGGGTCATTTGCTCGTACATCCGCGGCGGGGCGAACATCACATGGGGGCCGATCTCCCGGATGTTTTCCTGGGCGGTTTCCGGTTCTTCGGGAAAATTGAGGGTATAGCCCCGCTGGAGGCCGCAGGAGATGGACATCATCTGCTCGCCGATCCAGGCGAATGGCAGATAGGAGACGTAATCGTCGGCGTCGTACCGGGGATCCACCGCCATGAGGTTTTTGCCCATGGAGAGCATGTTCCAGTGGGACAGCAGCACCCCCTTGGGCAGGGACGTGGTGCCCGACGTGTAGAACAACAGGGCCACGTCGTCGCCATGCCCCCGGGTGGCCATTTTTTCGAACAGATCCGGCTGCTCGGCGTCGAGCCGGCGGCCCAGTTCCATCACCTCCTTGAGGCTGATGAGATAGTCCTGGTCGTAATTGCGCATCCCCTTGGGATCGTCCCAGATCACCTTTTTGAGCCTGGGACAGTCGTCGATGATGGCGATGGCTTTATCGACCTCCTCCTGGCCTTCCCCCACCAGGAAGGTGGTGTCGGAGTGGTTGATGATGTATTTGACCTCTTCCATGAGGGAATCCTGGAACAGCCACACCCCCACGCCGCCGGCGCACAGGGCTCCCATTTCCCCCCAGAGTCCTTCGGGCCGGTTGTCGCCGATCATGGAGACCTTGTCGCCCGGTTCCAGCCCCAGCTTGACCATGCCCAACGCGATATATTTGACCCGTTCGTAATAGTCGTGCCAGGTGATGGGCCGCCAGATGCCGAATTCCTTTTCCCGCATGGCCACTTTTTCGCGGCCGTAATGCTTCGTCTGCTCCAGAAAAAGCTTGGGAATCGTCAGCTCCCTGGTGATCTCGATGCGTCTCTGGCTGCTTTTATCGTCTTGTCGCATATAAGTCCTCTTCACCCAGGTAGGCCTTGATAACTTCAGGATTCTGACGCACTTCGTCGGGGGTTCCGTCCATGATGGCGTTGCCGAAATTCAAAACCAGGACGCGATTCGATAAATCCATGACCACCCCCATGTCGTGTTCCACCAGGATGATGGTCATCTTCCACCGTTTTTCCTCGTTGAGATCCAGGATGTACCGGGCCATGTCCTCCACCTCTTCCAGATTGAGGCCCGCCAGGGGTTCGTCCAGCAGCAGCAGTTCGGGATCGAAGGCCAGTGCCCGCCCCAGTTCCACCCGTTTCTGGAGGCCGTAGGGCAGCATATGCACCGTTTTCTTCCGAATATGTGAAATCTCCAGAAAGTCGATGATCTCTTCTTCGATGAATTCCCGGGCTTCGATCTCCTCCTTCTGGGTCTTGCCCTTCCAGAAGGCGCCGCTGATAAGGCCGGTTTTCAGGTGCATGTGACGGCCCAGGCGGATGTTGTCCAGCACCGTCATCCCGCCGAAAAGTTCAATCTTTTGAAAGGTCCGGGAAATCCCCAGCGCGGCGCGCTTATGGGGTCGGAGTTTATTGATTTTCTCCCCTTTGTAATTGACGTTGCCGATCTGGGGTTGGTAGATGCCGTTGATGCAGTTCATCATCACCGTTTTGCCCGCGCCGTTGGGGCCGATGACCGAATGGATCTCCCCCTTTCTGACCTTCATGCCGATTCCGGCCAGGGCCTGAACCTTTCCGAAGGACATGGAGATGTCGTCTAATTCCAGCAGTACGTCGTCCCTGTGTGATGCCGTTGCTCCGTTCAATGTTGCACGCCTCCCGTGTTTCGGTCAGCCGCCGCGTCCGGCAGGTAGAAGAAACCCTCTTTATGAATACCCTGTAAAATCTTAATTTTCTGCATTCGACTTGAATCAATGAATCCGATTCAATGTGTTAACCATAATAAAAGTATATGCCGTGGTCAAGCACAAAATAAGCCGCGGCTGTAATTCCTTTTAGGGTCTTGACAACCGCGCGTTCGGGGTGCTAAACACTCAATTGACTGAGCGCTCGTTCATAGAAAGAGAAATTATGATCACTCAAGAGATTCCAACCCAGGTCAAACACGCCGAACTGGTGGCGCGCCGGCGCCGGCAGATCGTGGATGCGGCGGTGCCGCTTTTCATCAAAAGCGGGTTCCACAAAACCACCACCCGGCAGATCGCCGGAGCCGCCGGTTTTTCCATCGGCTCTCTGTACGAATACGTTTCCTGCAAGGAAGACATCCTTTATATGGCCTGCGACGCGATCCACGCCGAGGTCAAGCAGGGCGTCGGTCACGTCCTGGCCCGCACCGACCGGGCGCGCGACGCGCTGGCGGCCGCAATCCGGGAATATTTCCTGGTCTGCCACCGAATGAGCGACCACATCCTGATGATCTATCAGGAAACCCAGTCTCTCCCTCCCCAGTGGCGGAAAAAAGTGCTGGAGAACGAAATCGCCATCACCGGCATCTTCGTCGATATACTGGCCCGGCTGGTCTCTTCCGGCGAATTGCCCCGGATGAACGACAAGGCCATCGAACTGGCGGCGCACAACATCTCCGTGCTCGGCCACATGTGGACCTTCAGGCGCTGGTTTCTCTCCCGCCACTACAGCATCGACGAATACATCGCACACCAGACCCGGTTCATCCTGGGTCACAAGTGATTAGTGGCTTGTGGCTTGTAACCACTATCCACTATCCACTACCCACTATCCACTATTCCAAGGAGAAGGAGTCATGAACACCGAAGCCCAAGTTTACACCCCCAAACACCATATCCGCGTGGTGACGGCGACCTCTCTGTTCGACGGCCATGACGCCTCCATCAACATCATGCGCCGCATCCTCCAGGCCACCGGCGCCGAGGTGATCCACCTGGGTCACAACCGGTCTGTCCGGGAAATCGTGGATGCGGCCATCGAAGAAGATGCCCAGGGCATCGCCGTCTCCTCTTACCAGGGGGGCCATGTGGAGTTTTTCAAATACATGGTCGACCTGCTGCGGGAAAAGGAAGCCGATCATATTCAGGTGTTCGGCGGCGGCGGCGGCGTCATTGTGCCGGAGGAGATCCGGGATCTGGAAAAATATGGCGTGGCCAAGATCTATTCCCCCGAGGACGGGGCCCGCTGGGGGCTCCAGGGCCTCATCAACCACATGATGGAACGGATGGATTTTTCAACCGTCAAGGAATCCTTCGACCTGACGGCCCTCACCCCTGAAAACAAGCTCCTGGTGGCCAACCTGATCACCGCCATGGAAGAGTCCAAAGCCAAAGGAAACGGTCAGCTGAAGGCGCTCCGGGATCAACTGGCCGACCGGATCGCAAAAAACCCGACCCCCGTCATCGGCATCACCGGCACCGGGGGGGCCGGCAAGTCGTCTTTGACCGACGAACTGATCCTTCGCATTCTCCACGATCTCCAGGATGTCCGGGTGGGCATCGTCTCCTGCGATCCTTCCCGGCGGAAAACCGGCGGCGCGCTTCTGGGCGACCGGATCCGGATGAACGCCATCGACAACCCCCGGGTCTATATGCGGTCCCTGGCCACCCGCCGGTCTCACACCGAGGTGCCCGAAGCCCTGACCGAGGCGGTCGAGGTGCTCAAGGCGGCCGGGTTTGATTTCATCATCGCAGAGACCGCCGGCATCGGCCAGGGGGATTCCCTCATCACCGACATGGTGGATTTGTCCATCTACGTCATGACCGCCGAATTCGGGGCTTCCTCCCAGCTGGAGAAGATCGACATGCTCGACTTCGCCGATCTCATCGTGGTCAACAAGTACGAAAAAAGGGGCGCCGAAGATGCGGTGCGGGATGTGCGCAAGCAGGTCCAGCGCAACCGGAACGCCTTTGACAAATCCCCGGACGAGATGCCGGTGTTCGGCACCATCGCTTCCAAGTTCAATGACGACGGCGTCACGGCCCTCTACCACGCTCTGATAGACGTCGTTGCCGATCGGACCGGCATCCGGCATGAATCGTCCCTCCCCCGGCCCCAGGGCCGGAGTTCGTCCTCCAAGACCATCATCATCCCCCCGGAACGCATCCGGTATCTGGCTGAAATAGCGGAAACGATCAGGAAATACCATGCCGACACCGAGACCCATGCCGATGCGGTCCGCCGGGTCTGGCATCTGGAAGAGACCGCCCGGAGCCTCGGCGATATGGAAGGCGACGCGGACCAGTTGATCGCAAGGCTCAATGAGGAAGTGGACAAGGCCCAAGACGCCGTGGACGCGGAAACCCGCCGGCTCCTGGAGCAGTGGGAAGACACCAGGACCGCTTACAGCGGCGACGAATTCGTTTATACGGTCCGGGGAAAGGAAATCCGGGTCCCGCTGTTCACGAAATCGCTCTCCCATCAGAAGATTCCCAAGATCGCCCTGCCGCGGTTCACCGATCCCGGCGAAACCTACCGGTGGCTGCGCCGGGAAAACCTGCCCGGCTATTTCCCCTACACGGCCGGCGTTTTTCCCCTCAAACGGGTGGGTGAGGACCCGACCCGGATGTTCGCCGGGGAAGGAGACCCGGCCCGGACCAACCGGCGGTTCAAACTCCTTTCGGCCGATTCCGCGGCCAAACGCCTCTCCACGGCCTTCGATTCCGTGACGCTCTACGGCTATGATCCGGATGAGCGGCCCGACATCTACGGCAAAGTGGGCACCTCCGGGGTGTCCATCTGCACCATCGACGACGTGAAGGTGCTTTACGGCGGGTTCGAGCTGTGCGCGCCCACCACCTCGGTCTCCATGACCATCAACGGCCCGGCCCCCATCATGCTGGCCATGTTCCTCAACACGGCCATCGACCAGCAGGTGGAAAAACACATGCTGGAAACCGGTCAGGCGCCGACCCCCGAGGAATACGATAAAATCCGGGAGACCGTGCTGAGCAATGTGCGGGGCACCGTCCAGGCGGACATTCTCAAGGAGGATCAGGGTCAGAACACCTGCATCTTTTCCATCGAGTTCGCTCTCAAGATGATGGGGGACATCCAGTCCTATTTCATTGAAAAAAATGTCCGCAACTTTTACTCGGTCTCCATTTCCGGATACCACATCGCCGAAGCCGGGGCCAACCCCATCTCCCAGCTCGCCTTCACCCTGTCCAACGGCTTCACCTATGTGGAATACTACCTCTCCCGGGGCATGGACCTTGACAAGTTCGGGCCGAACCTGTCCTTTTTTTTCTCCAACGGCATGGACCCCGAATACAATGTCATCGGCCGGGTGGCCCGGCGGATCTGGGCCGTGGCCATGCGGGAAAAATACGGGGCGTCGGACCGGTCCCAGATGCTCAAATACCACATCCAGACCTCGGGCCGGTCGCTCCACAGTCAGGACATCCAGTTCAACGACATCCGGACCACCCTCCAGGGCCTTTGCGCCATTTACGACAACTGCAACAGCCTCCACACCAACGCCTTCGACGAGGCCATCACCACCCCCAGCCAGGAATCGGTGCGCCGGGCACTGGCCATCCAGCTCATCATCAACCGGGAATGGGGCCTGGCCAAAAACGAAAACCCGCTCCAGGGCGCCTTCATCGTGGAGGAACTGACCGACCTGGTGGAAGAGGCCGTACTCATGGAGTTTGACAAGATCGCCGAGCGGGGCGGGGTCCTGGGCGCCATGGAGACCGGCTATCAGCGATCCAAGATCCAGGAAGAATCCATCTACTACGAAACCCTGAAGCACAACGGCGAGCTGCCCGTTGTCGGCGTCAACACGTTCCGGGACCCGGACGTGTCCGACGAGGACCTTTTCGATGATTCCAGCGCCGTGGAGCTGGCCCGGGCCACCCCCCAGGAGAAAGAATCCCAGCTCAAGCGCCTGGCCGACTTCCACCGGCGCAATCAAGACAAAGCCTCCGACGCCCTGGAGCAATTGCAGCAGGTGGCGCTTTCCGGCGACAACATCTTCTCCGAACTCATGGAGACGGTGAAATATTGCAGCCTGGGACAGATTACAAAGGCGCTGTATGATGTGGGAGGGAAGTATCGGCGGAATATGTAACCGGGATGATCAGGATGGAAGAAAACTTACGGTCGGAACGGATAAAAGCTTCGATGATTTCCCGGCATCAAAGTTTTTTTCACATTTGAACGATATTCAAAAGAAAGGAAACCCATAATGAAAGAAGCCGTCATCGTCAGCGCCGTCCGGACGCCCCTGGGCAGTTACAATGGGTCCCTGGGGACCATCGGCGCCACCCAGTTGGGCGCCATGGTCATCAGCGGGGCCGTGGAACGGGCCCGCATCGAAAAGACGTCCGTCGACGAGGTCATCATGGGGCAGGTCCTGCCCTGCGGATACGGGCAGAACCCGGCCCGGCAGGCCGCGGTCAAGGCGGGCCTGCCCTGGGAAGCCGAGTGCATCACCGTCAACAAGGTCTGCGGCTCATCCCTGAAATCGGTCATGCTGGCGGCCCAGGCCATCCAGACCGGCGACGCCGAGGTGGTCGTGGCCGGCGGCATGGAGACCATGTCCATGGCCCCCTACTACCTGGAAAAGGCCCGGTTCGGGTACCGCATGGGACCGGGGACCCTCCAGGACCACATGGTGCACGACGGCCTGTGGGATATTGTCAACGATTTCCACATGGGCATGTCCAACGAACTCTGTTCGGAAAAATACAAGGTCAGCCGGGAAGATCAGGATCAGTACGCCGCCGAATCCTACCGCCGGGCACTGGAGGCCATCCACCAGGATAAATTCAAGGACGAGATCCTGCCCATCGAAATCCCCCAGAGAAAAGGCGGCCTCAAGGTCTTCAATGTGGATGAATGCCCCCGGGAGACCTCCTGCGAAGCCCTCGCCAAAATGAAGCCCGCCTTCCAGGACGGCGGCGTCGGCACCGCCGGCAATGCCTCCATCATCAGCGACGGCGCCGCCGCGGTGGTGGTGATGTCCCGGGAAAAGGCCGAGGCGTTGGACTGCGACATCCTGGCCACGGTCGGCGCCCAGGCATCCTACGGCATCGATATGAAATACGTCCTGGTGGCCCCCATCTGGGCCGTTCCCAAATGCCTGAAAAAGGAAGGCATCGGCCTGAACGACGTCGATCTTTTCGAGATCAACGAGGCCTTTTCCGGCTCCACCGTGGCCATTCTCAAAGAGCTGAAGCTGGACCCTGCCAAGGTCAACGTCAACGGCGGGGCCGTGGCCCTGGGTCATCCCATCGGCGCCAGCGGCTGCCGGGTGCTGGTGACGCTGTTGTACGAGATGATCCGTCAGGACAAAAAGACGGGCCTGGCGTCGCTGTGCCTGGGCGGCGGCGAAGCGGTGGCGATGGTGGTGAAGAGATAGGGACAAAGGGACAAAGGGACAAAGGGACAAAGGGACAAAGGGACAAAGGGACAAAGTGGGCCTGAGCTTATTCCATTAAAATTCGGAGGACCTTAAAATATGAACATCGACGATATCAAAACATTCGGCGTGATCGGCGCGGGACAGATGGGCAACGGCATCGCCCAGGTGGCGGCCATGAGCGGCCTGAACGTGATCATGAACGACATCAAGGACGAATTCGTGCAGCGCGGGATGGACACCATCGCCAAAGTGCTCGGCAAAGGCGTGGACAAGGGAAAAATCAGCGCGGATGAAAAGAACGCTGTTCTGGGTCACATACGGACCAGCACCGACATCAAGGACATGGCCGACGCCGATTTCGTGGTGGAGGCCGCCGTGGAACGGGAAGATCTCAAATTTAAGATCTTCAAGGACCTGGACGAGATCTGCCGGCCCGAGGTGATTCTTTCCACCAATACCTCGTCAATCCCCATCGGCCGCATCGGCGCCCAGACCGGCCGGGCCGACAAGGTGATCGGCATGCACTTCATGAACCCCGTGCCGGTGATGAAGCTGGTGGAGGTGATCCGGGGGCTGGCCACGTCCGACGAGACCTTCGACGGCACCTGGGCGCTGTCCAAAAAATTCGGCAAGACCCCTGCCGAGGCCAACGATTTCCCCGGGTTCATCGCGAACCGGATTCTGCTGCCCATGATCAACGAGGCGGTCTACTGCCTTTACCACGGCGTGGGACGGCCGGAGGACATCGACACGGTCATGAAGCTGGGCATGAACCACCCCATGGGCCCCCTGGCCCTGGCGGACCTCATCGGACTGGACACCTGCCTGGCCATCATGGAGACGCTTCACGAAGGGTTCAAGGATTCCAAATACCGCCCCTGCCCGCTGCTGCGGAAATATGTGGAGGCCGGCTGGCTGGGACGGAAGACGGGCAAAGGCTTTTACGATTACAGCTAAGGAGGCGCTCATGCCAGAGAAAAAAAGCACCCTGACGCCGGTGGGCAAAAAGATCAAACAGGTCCGGACCGAAAAAAAAATCCCCCTGGAACGGATCGCCAATGAAACCGGATACGCCGTCGATTATCTGAAAGAAATCGAGGCGGGCAACGCGATCCCCCCGGTGGGCGCTCTGCTTCAGATCTCCAGGGCGCTGGAAATCGATTCGGGATTTCTGCTCCGCGAACAGGAGGCCAACCTCAAGGACCGGGTCAAGCAATACACCAAACGCACCGACAATTACGCATATGAAACCCTGACCCCCGGCGCCGAGAACAAACACCTCAAGGCGTTCCGCGTGTCCATCGATCCCATGCAGGAGCACAAGGGCGTCGGTTACTGCCACGAGGGCGAGGAGTTCAATTATGTTCTGTCGGGTGAAGTGGAGGTGGTCGTGGGCGATCACGTCAACCGGCTGAGCGCCGGGGAATCGCTCCATTTCAACTCCGGCATCCAGCACCAGTTGCGGAACGTGGGGGATGATGCGGCGGAACTTCTGGTAGTGATCTACGGACCATAAAGGGAGAGCGATCTATGTTTTTCAAACTGACGGATGAACAGCTCATGATTCAGAGCATGGTCCGGGAGTTCGCCCGCAAGGAGGTGGCGGCCACGGCGGCGGAGCGGGACAAAACCAAGGAGTTCCCCGCGAACAACCTGAAGCAGATGGGGGAACTGGGCCTCATGGGCATGATGGTGCCCGTGGCGTACGGCGGCGAAGGGGCCGATACCGTCTCCTACGTGCTGGCCCTGTCGGAGATCGCCGGGGCCTGCGCATCCACAGCCGTGGTCATGTCGGTCCACAATTCCATCGTGTGCGAAAGCATCGTCCGGTTCGGAACCGAGGAGCAGAAAAAACGGCTCTTCCCCAAACTGACCTCCGCGGAGGTCATCGGCGCCTTCGCCCTCACCGAGCCCCATGCCGGCTCCGATCCTTCGGCCCAGACCACTGCGGCGGTGCGGGACGGCGACGAATATGTCATCAATGGGACCAAGCGGTTTATCACGACCGGTGAAAACTGCGGCATGGTCATCGTCACGGCCAAGACCGATGAATCCGCCGGCCACAAGGGGATCTCCGCCTTTATCGTGGAAAAGCCCAATCCGGGCTTGAAAGTGGGGCATACCGAAGACAAGATGGGCCTGCGGGCATCCGATACCACGGATCTCATTTTCGAAGATTGCCGGGTTCCGGCGGCAAACCGGCTGGGCAAAGAGGGCGACGGCTTCAAGATCGCCATGACGGGTCTGGACGGTGGACGCATCGGCATCGCGGCCCAATCGGTGGGCGTGGCCCAGGCGGCCATGGACGCCGCCGTCAAATACGCCAAGGGTCGGGACCAGTTCGGCCAGAAGATATCCAAGTTTCAGGGGATCCGCTGGATCATCGCCGATATGGCCACGGAAATCGAGGCGGCCAAGCAGCTCATGTTTTCCGCGGCGGCGATGAAGGACCGTGGCGAGAAATACACCATGCAGGCGTCCATGGCCAAGCTTTTCGCCTCGGAGATGGTCAACCGGATCACCGCCAAGGCGATTCAGATGCACGGCGGATACGGTTTCACCGCCGATTACCCCGTCGAACGATACTATCGGGACGCCCGGGTCTTCACCATCTACGAAGGCACCTCCGAGATCCAGCGGATCGTGATTTCCAACAGCATTTTAAAGGACAAGCGGAAACCTTAACCGGCAGGAACCAACAGGCGCTAAGAAAACAATGCCTCACGCCCGGGGCGATCCCGCTCCGGGCCATGAAAACCGCTTTACCGGAGAATCAGGTGGCCCATGGAAAATTTTGCCTGCCCGATACCGCCCGTTGATCTGGAACATCTTGACGACCGGCAGGCGTTTCTGCTTTCCGTGGCCCCGTTTCAACTGTTGCCCCCGGCTGAAATCGACACGGTTGCCGCCAACCTTGCCGAGCAGACCCATCCGGAAGGCGCCGTCCTGTTCGACCAGGAAAAAACCCTTCTGTCCCATATCCTGATCGTCCGAACCGGTCGGCTCGAACGCATCATCGAAGAAAACGGCCGGCAGACCGTCCAAAAAAACCTGACGCCGGGCCGCATCTACGGCGGCATTTCACTTCTGTTCAACAGCGGGATCTCCACCAGCACCGTGCGGTGCATTGAAGCCGCCGGGGTCTACTGCCTGGACCGGGAAAATTTCCTGCGCCTCTGCATCCAGCACCGTGCGTTTGCCGGGTATTTTGTCGACGCCATCGACAAAGGCAGGAAACCCTCCCGGGAGGCGGCATCGACGGCCGGTTCCGCCGAAGCGGCGCCGAAGGATTCATTTCTGTGGAAAACCGTGGGCGACCTTGCCAGGACGTTTCCGGCCTGCCAGGCCGGAACACCGATGATGATCTGCGCACAAAGGTCATTGTGGCGGGCCGATCAGCAGAAGACGCCGCCGGGTCAAAAGAGGCGCCGGCCTGCTCCAGCAGCCGGCTCAGGGCTTTTCCGACGCTCATGGCCCGCGCGGCGCCGGGCCGCTGGGAGGTCATGGCGTCGAAGCAATCGCTGACCGCCAGAATCCTGGCCCCCAGTGGAATGGCTTCGCCGACCAGGCCTTCCGGATAGCCGCTGCCGTCGTAGCGTTCATGGTGGTAAAGGATCAAAGGGGCGGCATCCGACAGATTGCAGAAGCTGCCGCGGTCGGCGGAAATAGACGGCCAGTATCCCCTTGCAGTGATCCACAATGGAAACGGATCCGGGAAAGCGCGTCCATCTGAAAGCCGGCGGTGGCCTTCATGTGAATCTCCTGCCGGGCCGCATCCACGATCCAGTAGATGCATCCCCGGGCTTTCATGATATTCCGGATATTGCCGACAATACGGTTTAAAGCATCCCGGATGAGCACCGCCGCGCCTTCCCTGCTTTCTCTAAGGGTGGCGCCGGTCAGCGCGCCGGGTTCGGGAGGCACGGGAATCCGGCCGACGATCCCATGGCCTTCATGATGGCCCCCATGGGCGCCACCATGGCGATGATCATGACCACCATCTGGAATGCCGCGTTATAAGATTCCGTATCGGACTTTGATAAAGGATGCCGGCGTATACGCCTTCATCCGCCGGAGACAAGTGCCGTACAACAGGGTCAGCGGGGGAATCGAAATCGCCCACTGGATCCAGAGATACACAAACGGCGCCTGGAGCTTGTAAATCAGTGCGATGACGCCCATGAACGTGGCCAGACTCGCCCAGGTGGCGCCCATGGCCAGACCGTTGGTTAACGGGCCGATGGCGAACCCCGCGGCGTAAAGGTCTTCTTCGCTGGTGGTCTTTTTGGCCGCCCACCATCCCACGTAATAAAAAACAGCAAACAGCGTAACGACGACCGCGATGCCCATCCACATGCTCGGCAATACAAATTCAGTTGCTTCCATGTATATTCCCCTGTGTTAAAGGGACGGAAACAGCTTGAAGAGCTGCGCAAAATGCCCGAAAATCAGCAAAATGATCACAAAGAGCACCGTGATGCGGCATTCCTTTTTGTACAGATGTTCTTTCATATGTCCCCTCCTTAGTTTGCGGGCTTAAGCTTTTTTCTTGGAACTCAACTCGGGAAACTCATGATAAAAATACTCGTGCCGGCCGCTGTCCGCGCCTTTGTTCTTTTTGATGATCTCATGTTCCCGGAGTTCAATGCGCCGGATTTTGCCGCTGATGGTCTTGGGCACTTCCGTGACGAATTCAATGATGCGGGGGATTTTGAACTTGGCCAGGATATTGATGGTGTGCTGGAAAAGCTCCAGGGCCAGTTCGCGCGACGGCTCATAGCCCGGCGCCAGTATCACGAAGGACTTGACCAACTGATAGCGTTTGGGATCCGGGCTCCCCACCACCGCAGCCTCGGCCACGGCCGGGTGCTCGATCAGCGCGCTTTCCACTTCAAAGGGGCCTACCCGGAAGTCGGAAGACTTGATCACATCGTCGGCCCGTCCCACGAACCACCAGTAGCCGTCTTCGTCAAAATAAGCCCGGTCGCCGGTATAATAAAAATTATTGACGAAGACTTCTTTCATTTTTTCAGGATTGCCGATGTATTCCGTAAACAGGCCGATGGCCCGCCAGCGGTCGAAACGAACCACGATGTGCCCGGTTTTTTCGGTTTCCGTGATTTCATTGCCCTCGTCATCGGCCAGGGTGATGTCATACATGAAAGAAGGTACGCCAAAAGAGCCGAACCGCATCTTGCCTTCCATCCAGGGCGGGTTGCCGATCATGGCCGTGGATTCGGTCTGACCGTAGAAATCCCGAATCTCCGTGCCGGTGTGTTTTTTCCACTGCTGGATGACCTCGGGGTTGAGGGGTTCGCCCGCACTGATAGACGATCGCAGAGCGGAAAAGTCGAACTGGCTCAGATCCAGGCCCACAAAGGCCCGCCATGCAGTGGGGGGGGCGCAGAATGTGGCGACCTTGTATTTGGACACATAGTCGAGATAGGTCTTGGGATTCAGGGCGGTGAAATGAAAACCCGCCACGGCGGCCCCCACGTTGAGCGGCGCAAAAAAGCTGCTCCACGCCCATTTGGCCCAGCCAGGGGCAGAAAGATTGTGATGAATCTCGCCCGGGCGGATGCCGATCATCACGGCCGTCGACAGATGGCCCAGGGGATACGAGGCGGCGCTGTGGCCCACCTGCTTGGCCAGACCGGTGGTGCCGGAGGTGAAAAAACAAATAATAACATCGTCTTTTTTGATTTTTGCGCCCTCGGCCGTATCCGATTCGCCTGAAAGGTCGCTGTAGCTGACCCAGCCGTCTTTTTCGCCTAGAACGATCTTGATCTTGGGCTTGGCGCCCGTGGCGGCCAGGGCTTCGTCAATGGCGTCGGCCGCGGTTTCTTCCGCCACAATGCTGTCGGGCGCATAATTTTCAAACCGGAACTGCAATTCCCGAACGGTCATGGACGTGGCCGTGGGCACGTTGATCAATCCGCCCTTGAGACAAGCCAGGGTGGCAAACCAGGTTTCCGGCACAATGGGGATCATCATGTACATATTCTGGCCCTGCTCGATGCCGTTTTTACGAAGGAAGTTCAAGCATCGGTTGCCTTCGGCCGCCAGCTGTTTGTAGGTATATTGCCGCTCATCGCCGGTGTCCATATTCGCCCAGACAATGGCCGGTTGGTCGCCGCGCTCTTTTGCATGAAAGCCTTCCAGAATTTCCTCGGCCCAGTTGAAATGGGCGGGAAGATCCATATGATTCAGCTTTTTAAAAAACGCGGCGGCCGCATCCCGGCGCTTGCCCATATCATCCATGGCGTTAATTTCCATTACTTCTTTGTAGATGCTCTCCATTGCCATTCTTACGCTCCTTTAATTAATGGTTTGTGAGTTGATCAAAAATCTGATCAAAAAAAAACAGAGCCCCAATTCTGAACCATTGGGTTCTGCTGACAACAGGATCGAAAACGTTTTTCCGAAAACAGATTATTTTGAAGTACGGTTTATGTCATGCCGGAACATTGCTCAGGTTTGCTGTATCGCGGGTCCATTTTGGGAGGGGAAAAAAACGGGGGTGGGGGGTTCGGCCGAGGCCGCCCATTGACGCGTTTTACACCGAATAATATGGCATATCGGCATTCTGTGGATTGAGACATAAAAAATGATTTTTCCAAGCTTTCCAAGCATCATGTTTGTTCAGTCAATATCATTCATCACCGCCGATTCGGATCAGTAATGGCGGCAAAAGGGTGTTGCTTTTTCAGCTGCATATATTCCAAATAAGCAATCATTTGTCAAGTATAAACAACTGGCTATTGATCCAGGATCTCGCCTGGCGGACGATGAACGTCAGATCGCCCGGGCAAGGGATCGGATGCTGGAAATTCCGGGCTGCCGTAACCGGCAGGGAGTCCGACAGCCTGGGAGGCCTGACCGCCGCGGATCGCACCTTTTTGGATGGGGCGCATCCTTTTTCTTGACAACGCCCGGGGAAGGTGGTAATTCGCAGTCAACCTGAAGGCACGTAGCTCAGGGGGAGAGCGCTACCTTGACACGGTAGAGGTCGTTGGTTCAAATCCAATCGTGCCTACCACGAAACCAAAGGGGGCTGCGGAATAATCCGCAGCCCCCTTTTTGCGTTGTGCGCCACCGGGAATGAGCCCATTTAATGGCGGGATAGCGCGTTCCGGACAAAGCACTTCCATTGCCTTTCCGGGTTTGGCCGTTTTCAGTTGCCGGGCTATTGGTTCGGATTGCGGATTGCCGTTCACTGTTCCTCGAAGATATCGAACTCCGGGTAATATTTTTCAGCGCACACCCGGCAGATGCTGTGGCTGAATTCCGCTTCGGAATGGTCCCGGATGTAGCTTTCGATCTGGTTCCAGTAGCCGTTGTCGTCCCGGATTTTTTTGGGCGCCTTCCTTCACGGCCTCACGGGCCGGCTCGTGGTCCTTGAACCCGGTCATGATGATCACCGGGATGGACGAAAACGCCCGGTGAAAATCCCGGACCTCGGCGTATCCGATGTCCCTGAACTGGGATATGCCCGCCAACTGGGCCTCGACCAGGTCCTCGTTATAGCGCCATCGGGCGGAGCTGAGGGGTTTTAAGAAGCTTTTCTCGATCTGGGCGAATTGCACATCCAGATACCGGACGTCCCGGCGGTATTCGATGAAAATTCCTTATTTTATGAGGTGTTTGAAGGGAAATTCGTCAAAACGTTTCGCACCATGCGCGCCATGTCCGATTTGATGATGGGTTTCATCAGAAGGCCTTTTATGCCCATCGCCGCAGCTTTTTCTTCGGTTAGCTGTTCGCTGAAACCGGTGCAAATGATGATCGGTATGTCCGGCCTGATGGAAATGATCTCTTTTGCAAGCTGATCGCCGGTCATATTCGGCATGGTCATATCGCTGAGAACAAGGTCAAAATCGGCCGGCTTCGCTTTAAACGCCGCCAAAGCTTCCGTGCTGTTAACGCGCATGCTCACGCGATAGCCCAGCCTCTCCAGCATTTGCTTTTCAAGCCGGGCGATCGCCTCTTCATCATCAACCACCAAAATCCGTTCGTTCCCGGTTTGGTCCTCTTCCACCGGTTTCGCAGACGCGGGTTCGATGGTTTTTTCAATCAGCGGCAAATAAACGGCGAATGTCGTACCTCTCCCCAGCTTGCTGGAAACATTGATATCCCCTTTGTGCGTCTTTACGATGCCGAAAACAACGGCAAGCCCCAGGCCCGTTCCTTTTCCCTGTTCTTTCGTCGTGAAATAGGGTTCGAATATTTTATTCAGTATCTCAGGCTTGATGCCATGCCCCGTATCGGAAACGGACATCATCGCATATCTTCCCGGTTCGAGCCCCCCGGTTGGCGCATCGCCCAGTTTCAATTCAATTTCAGAAAGCGCTATGGTGATTATTTTTTTCTCCGCCTGATCCAGTGAATGATAGGCATTGGTAATTAAATTCATTGCGATTTGATGTAATTGCGTCGGGTCCGCCATAACCATGCCGCAATCGCCTTGGACCTCCTGTACGATTTCGACGTTCGATGGGATCGTTGACCGACTGAGCTTTATAATTTCTTTTACGATGCTCTGAATGCGAACGGGGATCTTTTTATTTTCGGATTGACGGCTGAAAGCCAAAATCTGTTTTACGAGGTCGCTGCCCCTTTTACTGGCTTTGAAAATCTCCTGGACATTTCCATATTCCGGACTGCCAACCGGGATATCATCCAAAAGCATTTCAGACATGCCCATGATCGGAAATAAAATATTGTTGAAGTCGTGCGCGATGCCGCCGGCAAGGTTGCCGATGGATTCCAGTTTCTGGGCCTGTTGAAGCCTTTCCTCCATTTTTCTCAGATCGGTGATATCCTGATTCACACCATAGGTCTTGACCGTTCCGCCATGCCCATCCTTGACAATGAAAAACTGGACGAAGAGGCGCCCAATGCCGCCATCGGCATATAGGATCCGATGCTCCAATTGTCTCTTAAAATTCGGGTCGTCCGTCTGGATGGCCTTTTGGATTCCTTCACTGACAACGTAACGATCTTCAGGGTGAACGAAACGCTTCGCGTATTCCACGGAGGACATTTCGTACCCACCGACTTCATCGGCGGCGACGCCGAAGATCGCATAAAAATGGTCGTTAAACGTAAACGTGTCGCTGACGACATCATATTCCCAGGGTCCGAGATGGGCGATTTCAACGGCATTGGTCATCTGCGCCTTCAGTCTTTCCCATTGCGCTTCGGCTTTTTTTCGCGCCGTAATGTCCACATGAGACCCCATCATGCGGACGGGGCGACCGGCATCATCCTGAATAATGGACGCTTGAGCCATAATCCAACGGTAAGACCCGTCTCGATGGCGAAACCTGAATTCTGATTGATGTTCACGCCCCCCTCCTTTGATGGATTTGTTTACTTTCTCCAAAGTCGAATCTAAGTCGTCAGGGTGTACACGCGTTTTCCATTCTTCGAAACTATCCTCGATTTCATCTTCTTCATATCCGATTTGGCGCTTCCATTCGGCTGAATACACGACTTTGTTGGTAACGAGATTCCAGTCCCAAAGTCCCACTTTGCCGGCTTTGACGGCTTCGTTTTGACGCAGCAAGGCGTCCCGCAATTTTTCCTCCGCGCGTTTCCGCTCACGATTCGAAAACGCCAAAGCCATTTGATCCGCCAGTTGGCAGGCGAAAGCGATTTCGTCGTCTTCCCAGTTATGGAGTGTGTTCCTATGTTCGAACGTCATAATGCCGAGATTTCTGCCTCCCGGCCGGATAACCGCGATTAAAAGCGATGCTATCCCCTGCGGCTTCAGGTAATGTTTCACCCATCCGTCTTTGCGGGGGTCTTTGTTTGAATGATAGACCTCCATATAAGTAACGCTTTTAATGATCGAAAACTCATCTTCATGCTCCCGGAGGACGGCCCCAGATGCAGGTTTTTCTTCGAATACATCGTAGCTCGCCAGGCTTACAAGCCGTGTTTCATTATCTTCGAATAGCCAGACGCCGACCTGATCGACATCAACGGCCTTGCACGACGCTCTGCTTACTTGTGAGGCAACGCCCCTTACATCGCCTTCGACCAGCTTTTCCGACAGCGCAATGGTTGTGATGACCCCGGCTTCACGTTGTCGGCGGTCCGCTTTTCGGCTCAAGGCTCTTTCGGCCCTCAGACGATCCATCACCGCCGAATGCCGATGCTCTTCGTGACCCAGCAAAAGCCCGACCAGCAGAATTCCCAGGAAAATCGCAGAACCATACGGAAGCGCCATGGCCATCATCAAATCATACCCATTTTGAAGGTCTCCAACAAAAAGGAACCCCGGCAGGATGATAACCGTTGCCATTAACGCACTGAAAAAGGCTTTAAAAAGAGTGTCAATCTGGTCCCGGAATCGATGGATAACGATGCCCGAGGCAGCGGCCAGGCCCACCCCGACGGCGCCTGCCAGGACGCCGCTTCCGCCGAGATACAAACGGTAGGCGGCAGCCATTACGGAACAAACAACGGCGGATAGAGGCCCGCCAAACACACCACTGAGGACGACGATTGCATTTCTCTGGTCTACAATAACACCGGGCGCCGCGGGAATCTTGACATACATGCAACCGATTGCGAAGAGCCCGAAAAAGAGCCCCAGCACCCCTTGTCGCGTTAACGTCGCTGTCTCCTCGAGCCGAGCGTGCAAAAAGCTGTAACCGGCCACCAGCACGATAAAAATTGCCAAATTGTTGAACATGCCCAGAAAAAGATCGGTTCCGGATACCATACGCCTCCTATAAGCGAATCCGCATAATGTTTCTGGCATCGGTTCTATGTCTACACATCCGAGCCAGCCTATGACGAAGGCTTCGTCCTTTGACGGCCTCCGTATGGTTCACCATTGATCATCCTTGTCTTGCGCCAGATCCGGATAAAGCGTCTTGATCGCCGGTAGCTTGCCCTTCATGCCTGGCTCTCTTTCGTTCAATTGGGTTTAGGCGACATGTTGATCAGGCGCTCTCCGTCTCCCTTTCCCGAACCGTCTCGAAGATTTCCTGGGCCAGACGCCCGAACACCGTGTCCTGGAACGCCGGGTCGTCCATGCAGCGGGAGACGATCCGGTCGTTTTCTTCCAGGCGCTGGATCATGAGGGATTCGATGAGGTCGCGGATGCCCAGTCTGAATTTGTCCAAGGGGTTGGCGTTGGCGGTCTGGATCACCTGTTCGTCCTTGCAGGCTTTTTCATGGATCCGCTCGAAGAGGGACGGCGCTTTTTTGCCAGCCGGATCGGGTCAGAAGGACGTGTTCGATGTAGGATTCGAAGGCGGATTCAGTGGTTTGGTTCATGTTCGTCACCTGTGGCGGTGTAGGCCTGGCCGGCACGGTTGGGCGTGTCTGGGTATCGGAGGCGCAATAGGCCGTGTTGAACCATCGGTACTAAGAATCGGGCGCGCAATCCTTCCGCGTTTCGTTGCAACAGTTCGGCCAACTGGCTTCTGGACACCCAACGGCCGGAACATAGTTGATGAATCAGCCGCTCCATTTTTCGGAGGAG
>JAABTD010000396.1 GCA_011390065.1 Desulfobacteraceae bacterium | reverse complement strand
GCGGAAAAGAAAAAACCTGGAGGAAGTGCTCAAAGGCGCCCACCGGGCCCGGGATCTGGTGGCTCAGATCCTGACCTTCAGCCGCCAGGGCGAGCAGGAAATCAAGCCCCTCAGAGTTCAACTGGTAGTCAAAGAGGCCCTGAAACTTCTCAGATCCACGATGCCGTCCACGATCGCCATCCAGGAACGCATCGAAAAAAACAGCCGTCCGGTGCTGGCCGATCCGACCCAGATCCATCAAATCGTCATGAACCTGTGCACCAACGCCTATCATGCCATGAAAGAAACCGGCGGGCTGATGGAAGTCGGCCTGAAAGAGGTCGGTTTCGACCCGGACGGCATCCCCCCCGGCAGCCGCCTGGGACCCGGATTCTATAACCTGCTGACCGTCTCCGACACCGGCGGCGGCATGGACGGGACGACCCTTCAGCAGATTTTCGACCCTTATTTCACGACCAAGGGAAAGGGAGAGGGGACCGGCCTGGGACTGTCGGTGGTCCACGGCATCGTCCAAACCTACGGCGGCGACATCCAGGTGTTCAGCTGTCCCGGCGAGGGCACCACCTTTCACGTTTACCTGCCCGGCGTCGACCGGACCGCGGTTGCCCCCTCCCCGGCGGGGGAGGCGCTCATTGGCGGACCGGAACGCATCCTGCTGGTCGACGATGAAGCGGTCCTGCTGCGAATGCTGGAGCGGATGCTCTCATCCCTCGGCTATGCCGTAACCTGCCGCCACAGCAGCCGGGAAGCGCTGGAAACGTTCCAGGCCGCCCCGGACGAACTGGATCTGGTGATCACCGACATGACCATGCCGGAAATGACGGGGATTCAATTGTCCCGGGAATTGCTGGCGATCCGACCCGATTTGCCCATCATTCTCTGCACCGGCTTCAGCGCCCTGATCAGCGAAGAGAGCGCCGTGGCCATGGGCATCCGGAAACTCGTCATGAAACCGGTGGTGCGAAGCGATATGGCGGAAGCGATCCGGGAGGTGCTGGACGGGGCCTGACCCCTATCCCAGCAGGTTGTCCAGCGCCATCATGATCACGAACCCGACCATGACGCCGAAGGTGGCGATGCGGGACCGGCCTTTGGAATGGGTTTCGGGGATGATCTCGTCGCTTATGACGAACAGCATGACCCCGGCGGCAAAGGCCAGCCCGATGGGCAGCACCGGGCGGAAAAAAGTGACGGCGGCCACGCCGAGGAGGCCGCCGACGGGCTCCACCAGTCCCGTCAAAGTGGCGATGCCGATAGCCTTCCATTTGTTGTAGCCGAGGCCGATGAGGGGCAGGGCCACGGCCAGGCCTTCGGGCATGTTCTGGATGCCGATGCCGATGGCCAGGCTCGTGCCGGCGCCGATGTCGCCGGTGCCGAACCCCACGCCCACGGCCAGTCCCTCGGGGAAATTATGGATGGTGATGGCGATGATGAAGAGCCAGACTTTCCGAAGCGAGCTGTCCGGGCCTTCGTGCCCCATGATGAAATGCTCGTGGGGCAGCCACTTGTCCATCCGGTCGAGGAAGACGGCGCCCGCCAGCATGCCGAACACCACCACCCAGACCCCATACCCTGGCCAGATCGCATTTCCGTACTCGATGCCCGGCACGATGAGCGAAAAGGAGGTGGCCGCCAGCATCACGCCGGCGGCGCCGCCTAGCAGGGTGTTGACGAACTTGTCGGGGATTTTCTTGAAAAAGGCGACGGGCAGCGCGCCGATTCCGCTGGCCAGACCGGCGAGAAAACTGGCGATGAGACCGAGAAGGATGAGGTTCATGGAAATAACTCCTGGTGGCGGTTGGCGTTGATGGACTCACGTTATGGTTTCTTTTCAGTATCCACGGAAACACCGCTTGCGTCAAGGCGTCATCCGTCGCCGCAGCAGCCAGGTCCGCAGGAACACCCGATGCCCCGGGCTTTCTCGAAGGACTCCTTGCCCTCTCTCCAGGCGAACCAGGCGATGGCGAAGGCGCCCACGGCGTCGAGGCCGCCGATGCCGGTCAATTCATAGCCGGCGCTGGCGAACAGCAGGGCGAAGGACAGGTACATGCAGGTCCGGGTGCAGTTGGCGTCGGCCACGATGGCCTGGGAGCCCAGGGCGTTGCCCACTTTCATTTTAAAACGGATCAGCGCCCACATGGTGAAGATAGAAATGGACGAGACCACGATGCCCCAGAAGGTGGTCTCCGGATCGTGTCCTCGAACAAGGTTGAGAATGCCCGTGACCGTCAAGCCCGCCGCCAGGATGTAAAAAGCGGTTCCGGTGGTTCGAAGGGCGCGCCTTTCGAAATCGTCCGGGCTCGCGTCGCCGGCGTCTTTCATCCGGGTCGTCATGTGCCAGATGCCGACGCCGGAAATCACCTCCACGAAGGAATCCAGCCCGAACCCGAACAGGGCGAGGGTTTCGTCCTCGAAGCCGAAGAAGACCGCAACAACCCCTTCGATCAGGTTGTATGCAATCGTGATATAGGCCAGCAGCAGGGCCTGGCGGTAAAGTTTCGGGCGATCGATCGATGCCGTTGCGGCGTTCTCGTTGACAATTGTCTTATCCATTTATTATACGCCTCCTTTGGCCTTCGCCAACCGAGTCTCAGAAAGAAAAATCCACTTTATCCTCCGGGAAAGGTATGGACGGGCTAGCCGTTTTTCAAGGCCCCACCCTCAGTCAGTGACCCTTGGGCCCCCGGCTGAAATAAAGGTTGAGCAGGGCGATGGACGACGTCCCCAGGATCAGCAAAAACGAGATGGCGTTGATCACCGGCGTGCTGCCGTCGCGGACCTGGAGGTAGAGGTTGATGGGCAGGGTGGCTTCGGAGCCCACCAGGAAAAGGGTGGTGTTGAAGTTTTCGAATGACATGAGAAAGGCCACCGCCGCGGACGCCAGGATGGCCGGGCGCAGGAATTTGAGGGTGATGTGCCAGATGACCTCGAAGCGGTTGGCGCCCAGGTTGAGGGCCGCTTCCTCCAGGGTCCGGTCGAATTTCCGCAGGCGGGCCGACACCACCAGGGTGACGAAGGTGGTGATGAAGGAAAACTGGCCCAGCACCACCAGCCAGAAGCCGGGCCGGAACAGGGCGACGTCGATGGACCACCGCTCTTCGAAGAACAGCCCCAATGTATTGGAAAACAGCAGGATGGAGATGCCCAGGATGACGCCG
>JAABTD010000395.1 GCA_011390065.1 Desulfobacteraceae bacterium | reverse complement strand
GGTGGCGATGAGAACGCTGCTGCCGATGGCCGTCACGGCCCAGATGATGATCAGCACGATCAGATGTTCGATCGGATTTTCCTGGGTGGTCATGGCGGCGCTGAGCTTGACGGCGTCAACCAGGCCCAGACCCCGGTCCGTCATGAGGGGGATCATGTAGAGACACATAAAGGAAATCCCCAGGCTCAGGACAATGCCGGGCAGCACGAACACCATGAATCCGACGGCGCAGAGCAAGACCACGACCAGGGCGAACCCCAGAAGAGGAAGAAAAAGGTGCATCTGCGAGAAGATATCCTGAAGCTTCGGCTCCCGACCCTCCCGAAGCATGAGCAAAATGGCGTGAACATAGCCGGCAAAAGTTACGGGCGCCAGAATGCCCAAGGTGATAATGGACACCGCCAGCCATAAAAGGGTCAGGAATACCAGGGGAAGAATGAATTGGATGGTGGACTTCCAGGCTGTTTCCAGGTGGTGCTTGAAATCCATGGGCTCTCCTTTGTCGGATTCGTTAACATGAAGTTTTGGAATATAGTAGGGAATCGGACCGGTAATGTCAAGAAGTCGGCCCGTCGGCGGCGTTGCGGTTCCGACCCGGCTATGATATGAAAATCGAACGATCCAATGTGGATGGAAAGGAAACCGGAAAGGGAAAGGCAGGCCATGAACGACAATGGATTCCCGGAAGCGGAGCGATTCGGACAGGAGCGGTTCCCGGGAGCGGAAGAGGTGAACAAGCCCTATCCGGGCATCGATCTGGCCGCTGCCATGAAACGGATGTCCGGCAATCGGGATCTCCTGGAACGACTGCTGGGGGAATTTTACAGAAATTACCGGGGAGGGGGTGCGGCTTTTTTTTCAGAAACGGACCGGGTCTTGATCCGGAACGGGAATGCCGCAGCAGCTTTGCAATGGCTTCACACCCTGAAGGGGGTGGCCGGCAATCTGTCGGCCCGGGATCTGTACAATGCCTCTATCCAGCTGGAACGGGCCATCCGAGAAGGCGAACTCGGGGCCATCGATGGTTTGATGTCGCGATGGGAAAGCGCCCTGGACGAAGTGCTCCGGACGGCAGCGACATGTCATGCCCGACGGCAAGCGACGCAGCCTAACGCCGCCGACCTTGGCCGGCAGCCGGAAAAGACGCCCGGGCTCCATCACCTCATGGAGCGGTTGGCGTCCCACCTGGACAAAAACAGCCTCAAATCCGAAGATGTCCTGAACCATCTGAAGACCCGGGTGACAGACCGACCGGAATCCGCCCCCGACGTTTCTGCGGAATTGCAGGATCTGTCGGAACAATTGGCGGACTTCGCGTTTCGGGATGCCCGGGAGACGCTGAAGCGGATGGCCGGGAAGGTGAATCGGGACAACCGGGACGACGCGGAAGAATCGGCCGGCCCACCAACATCCCGGCCCTCCTGATTCAAAAAATATTTCGCGCCGCCCTCTTTTCCCCAGCCCCCTTGACCGCTCTTACAAAGGCCTTGATTTTATCCGGAGATTTGACGCCGGGGGCTGATTCCACGCCGGAACTCACATCCACCGAATCGGGTTCGGCCGCCGCGATGGCCTCGGCCACGTTTTCCGGGGAGAGGCCGCCCGCCAGCACCAAAGGATAACGCCGGCCGAATTCCCGGACGCCGGACCAGTTCCAGACCGCCGCGTTCCCGCCGGGCAGCGCCCCCTTGCCGCATTCCACCAGAAAGGCGGTGGGGGCGTAGTCGGGGGCGGCGGCCAGGGTGGGTTCACGGGAGGCGAAAAGGCCCTTGAGCACGATCAACCCCTCCTCGCGCAACCGTCGGACGGTCTCCGGCGTCTCCCGTCCGTGGAGCTGGACCGCGGTCAGGCCGCAGGAACGGGCCTTCTTCAGCACAACATCTTCACTGTCATCCACGAACACCCCGACCTTCTGAACCGCGGCCGGGAGCGCTTCGCAGATGGCTCGGGCCGCTTCGTCGCTCACATGTCGGGGGCTTTTTGAAAAAAAAACCAGGCCGACGGCATCGGCGCCCATTTCAGCGCAATGGATCGCCATGTCCGGCGCGGTCAGGCCGCAAATCTTGACCTGGATCATGACGCGCCTCCCCCGGCGGCGATGAGATCTTTCAACCACGCCGTCGGGTCTGTGGCCCGCACCAGACTTTCACCGATGAGAAAATTGTGGAAGCCGGCCGCATTCAAGGATCGGATGTCCTCCGGCCCGCTGATCCCGCTTTCGGCCACTGCCGCCTGATCCGGAGAAAGCAGGGAGGCCAGGCGGATGGCGGTGTCGATGCTGGTCTCAAAGGAGTTCAGATTCCGGTTGTTGATGCCCACCAGCCGGGCCCCGGTCCGGGACGCGGCCTCGATCTCGGCTGCCGAATGGGTTTCCACCAGCACATCCAGATCGAACTGTTCGGCAATGTTCAGAAAGCGCCGGATCTGACCTTCCGTCAGAATCCGGACAATCAACAGAATCGCGTCGGCCCCCATAACGGCGGTTTCGTAAACCTGATATTCGGAGATGATAAAATCTTTTCGCAGCACCGGCAGATTGCAGGCGTTTCGGGCGATTTTCAAATCTTCAAAACTGCCTTTGAAATAATCCCTGTCCGTCAGAACCGAAAGAGCCGCTGCGCCGCCCCTTTCGTATCGGACGGCCTGTTTTGCGGCATCCAGATCCCCCTGGATGATTCCTTTGGAGGGGGAAGCCCGCTTGATCTCCGCGATGATGTTGACGCCGCCCGGACCCGGCGCCGCGAGTCGGTCGAAAAAGGGCCGCTTGTCCCGCGGCGCCTGAGCTTCTTCCCGGAGGCGGTCCTCCGGAATCTTTCTCCGGGCCTCGGCCACCTCTTCGTGTTTGGCGGCGACGATTTTTTTTAGGATATCGGATGGCATCTTTTGATTTTAACCATTCTCCCGCGTGAACCGCACCAGCGCATCCAGCTTCTGGAGGGCCGCGCCGCCGTCGATGGATTCCCTGGCCAGTTGAATCCCGGAGTTCAGGTCCGAGGCCAGGCCGGCGGCCACCAGGGCGGCGCCGGCGTTAAGCAGAACCACGTCCCGTTTAGGCCCGTGTTCTTCACCGCTCAAAATGGCCCGGGTGATGGCGGCGTTTTCCATGGGCGCGCCGCCCTTTAAGTCCTCTGGATCGGCGGTTTTGCCGAAAAACTGTTCC
>JAABTD010000031.1 GCA_011390065.1 Desulfobacteraceae bacterium | reverse complement strand
AGATTTTCCGTCCAGGCGCGATCTTTTTTATAATCGAAAAACTTGCGTCCCATATTCCTTACCTAAGCCGGGCATTAGGTAACAAATGGCGTCCCAGTCTGTCAAGCAGATAATTGGGCTGACAGGAACCGGCGGTTTTTTTATCCAAAGTTCCGAGACAATTCCAGGCTCTTGCAATTGAAAAAGTATTTGTAATTCGAGGCCATGCGTCTTAAGATAACTTGTTTGGCGGGATACGGGAGATCCGGTATGATCTTCAACGCCTGTTCGTGGGAAAAGGCCGGGTTTTGAGCTTCATTCTTCCTGGAAAAGGGGGCCAGCATACTGAAATGACAGCGTTTAGACATAAAAAAACCCGGCCCGGCGAGGTCGCGGTCACGATTCTGGGATCAGGAACCTGCGTCCCCTCCCTGAGGCGCAGCGCCTGCGCCGTGCTGATACAGATCGACGCACGTTTTTTATTGTTCGACTGCGGCCCCGGGACCATGCGCCGCCTTCTGGAAGCCGGGGTCAACATTTTCGACATCGACGCCATTTTTCTGAGTCATCTCCATCCGGATCACAGCGGCGAACTGGCGGCCTTTCTTTTTTCCATTAAATATGGCGGCGGTCCGGACCCAAAAAGCCCCCTGATCCTGGTGGGCGGAAAAGGATTTCTGGATTTTTTCGACGGATTGCGGAAAGTATACGGCCAGTGGATCGATCCGGAGCCCGAGGTTCTGAAACTCGTCGAGTTGGATGGACGTCAAGCAGATGAATGCCGGGTCAACGACCTCATGATCCGCTGCAAAACCGTGGCCCACATCGATTCGAGTCTGGCCTACCGGGTCACGGCGCCCGGCGGCGCCGCGGTGGTCTATTCCGGCGATACGGACGTCAGCGACACCTTAACCGAACTGGCGGAGGCTGCCGACCTGTTCATCTGCGAATCGGCTCTCCCCGACGACCGCAAAGTTCCGGGCCATCTGACCCCTTCCCTGGCCGGGGAGACGGCGACACGGGCCCGGGTCAAACAACTGGTGCTCACCCATTTCTATCCCGAATGCGACGCCGTCGATATCGCGGCGCAGTGTCGGAAAACCTATGACGGTCCGCTGGTGCTGGCCGAGGATCTGTTGAGGTTGAGGGTATGAAGGCGCTCAATCGTTATTATCCCGTCAACCTGGACATCCGGGATCGTCAGTGTCTGGTGGTGGGCGGCGGCGGCGTGGGAACGCGTAAAGTGGAGGGACTGAGATCCTGCGGGGCGCGGGTGACCGTGGTCAGCCCCCGGCTGTCGGACCGGTTGCGGCCGCTGGCGGAATCGGGCGACATCCACTGGCAAAACCGGGAATACCGGTCCGGGGATCTGGAAGGCGTTTTTCTGGTGATCGGGGCCACGGACGATGCGGACCTGAACCGTCGCATCCATGCTGATGCATCGAAACGAAGCCTGCTGTGCAACATCGCGGACCGCCCTGAGGTGTGCAATTTCATCCTGCCGGCGGTGGTCCGCCGGGGGGATCTGATCCTCGCCGTTTCCACCTCCGGTCGGAGTCCGGCCTTTGCCAAAAAACTGCGAAAAGAGCTGGAGACCCGATTCGGGCCGGAATACGCCGATTTCCTGGATCTCATGGGCGCTGTTCGCGAGAAGCTGTTGAAGGAGGATCACGCGCCCGAGGCCCACAAGCCGCTGTTCGAGGCGCTCATCGACCGGGATCTGCTGGGACTGATCAGAGCAGGAGATGCCGCGGCCATTGACCATGCCCTCGCCGAGGCGCTGGGACCGGGGTTTCAATACGGCGCCCTGATGGGCTCCGCCGGCAGGGGACAAGGAACGTCGATATGACGGCATTCTTCTCGATGGCGGCGATCCTGTTTTATCTGCTGAGCACAGCGGGATATGTGAGCTACCTGTTTCTGCAGAAAAACCGTCTCCATCAGGCCGGTTGCGCCTTGCTGGGGGCCGGGTTTTTGTGCAACCTGCTCTCCATTATTTATGAATTTGTCGCCACGGGACGGTTTCCGGTCCAGAACCTCCAGGAGACGCTTTCGGTGGCCGCCTGCACCCTGGCCGGCCTTTTCCTGGTCTTTCAATACCGCTACCGGCTCCGGGTGCTCGGGGTTTTTGCCGCCCCCCTGGCCGCCCTGACCCTGTCGGTGTCGGTCCAGCTCCCCCGGGGGCCCTCCCAGATAGAGATCGTGTTTAACAATTTCTGGATCATCTTCCATGTGGTGGTGATCTTTATCGGAAATGCGGCTTTCGCCCTGGCCTGCGGGGCCGGCATCCTCTACCTGGTGCAGGAAAGCGCCATCAAGGGGAAAAACCACGGCTTTTTTTTCCACCGCCTCCCCTCGCTGAACATACTGGATACGGTGGGCTATGCCAGCATCGTGGTGGGGTTTACCATGTTCACCCTGGGGCTCATCACGGGATTTTTATACGCCAAACTGGTCTGGGGTCGATTCTGGAACTGGGACCCCAAGGAGGTCTGGTCCGGCGTCATGTGGCTTTTCTATGCGGCTCTGCTCCACGAGCGGCTGGCTTCCGGATGGCGCGGGCGGAAGGCGGCCATCATGTCGATCATCGGCTTCGGGGTTTTGCTCTTTACGTTTCTCGGCGTCAATTTTTTCCTGTCAGGGCACCACGGCGCCTTTACCCGGTGGTAGCGCTGCCGGCCTACCGACTATAAACAGCAACCATTATGGATGACATCATATTATTGGGCTTGAACCACAAGACCGCGCCCGTGGAGCTGAGGGAGTGCCTTGCTTTTTCGGACGAAGAGACCGATTCGCTCCTCCGATCCTTTTCGGAGCATCCCATCATAAAGGAATCCATTCTGATTTCCACCTGCAACCGGGTGGAGATCCTGCTGACCACGTCCGACAGCGATGCAGCCCTCGGGACCGCCGAGCGGTTCATTTCGGAATACAAACGGATTCCGATTTCGCGTTTCCGGGAGAACCTCTACATCCACAAGGGGGATGCGGCGATCCGCCATATTTTCCGGGTGGCCGCCAGCCTCGATTCCATGGTGGTGGGCGAGCCCCAGATTCTGGGTCAGATCAAGGACGCCTACCGGATCGCAACCCAGAAGCGGACCTCGGGCGTGATTCTCAACCGGCTCCTCCACAAGACGTTTTTCGTGGCCAAACGGGTCCGGAGCGAAACCGGCATCGGCGATCATGCGGTCTCCATCAGCTATGCGGCCATCGAGCTGGGACGGAAGATCTTCGGCAGCCTGGAGGGGATGCGCGTACTGCTTATCGGCGCCGGAGAGATGGCGGAACTGGCGGTGGAACATCTGATCCGACACCGGGCCGGGGAAATTTACGTGGCCAACCGGACCTTCGAGCGGGGCATGGAACTGGCCCGGCGGTTTCAAGGGACGGCCATCCGTTTCGACGAGATCGGCGGCATGCTGCAGGAAGCCGACATCATCATCTCCTCCACCGGGGCATCCGGCTACGTGGTTCAGCGCAACGAGGTCAAGGCGGTGATGCGCGGCCGGAAACACCGCCCCCTGTTTTTCATCGACATTGCGGTGCCCCGGGACATCGATCCGCGCATCAACCGGATGGACAACGCCTATGTATATGATATCGACGACCTCAAAGGGGTCATCGACGAAAATATCGAGGACCGGAACCGGGAGGCGATCAAGGCCGAGCGAATCATCGACGCCGCGGTGGTCAGCTTCAGGAAATGGTACCGGAGCCTCGACGTGGTGCCGACCATCAAGGCGCTGCGGGAAAAGATGGCCGCCATCGCCCGGTCGGAGATGGAAAAGACTTTGGCCGGACTGCACCTGTCGGAAGGCGATGCCGGGGCCATCCACCGGATGACCGATGCCCTGATCAACAAAATGATGCATGATCCCACGATTTTTCTGAAGAACAACGGCTGTCAGCGGGACAAAGCCTTTTATGTGGACATCACCCGAAAATTGTTCAACCTGGATTCGGCGGAACCGAATTCAACAGATCCGGGCGAATTCCAGCATCGCCCCGAGGAGGAGTTGTGAAAAAATGCGCCTTTCTGTTTCCGGGACAAGGATCTCAAGCCGTGGGGATGGGAAAAGACCTTCATGAAGCCTACCCGTCGGTTCGGGAGATCTTCGACGCCGTCTGCGACATCACTCAAAAAGATATCCGGAAGCTGTGCTTCGACGGCCCCATGAACGCGCTCACCGAGACGGTCAACCTTCAACCGGCCCTGACCGCGGTGAATCTCGGCTATTTATCCGCCCTGACGGGCGGCGGCGTGTTTCCTGTGATTTCAGCCGGCCACAGCTTGGGGGAATACAGCGCGTTGTGCGCAGCCGGGGCGCTTTCTGTCCCGGATGCACTGGCGGCGGTTTTCAAGCGGGGCAGCCTGATGCACCGGGAATCCCAGCGGCACAGAGGGGCCATGCAGGCCATCGTGGGACTGCCCATGGAAACGGTCTCGGTTCTGGTGGCCAATGCCGCGGCCGAAGGGACGATCTCCGTGGCCAACCACAATTCGGAGACCCAGATCGTGATCACCGGGGCCCCGGCGCCCGTGGAAACAGCCGCCATTGCCGCCCGGGAAAAAGGGGCCAAAGCCATTCCGCTCAAGGTGAGCGGGGCCTGGCACAGTGAGCTGATGCGGGGCGCCGAAGCGCCCTTTGCCGAGTTTCTCTCGAACCTGACCTTCAGCCGCCCCCAGAGCGATGTCGTGTTCAACGTGACGGCGGAAGTGGAAACCGATCCCGAAGTGATCCGGTCCTTGATGGCCCGTCAATTGTGCAGTCCGGTCCGGTGGTATGACGTCATGATCCGGCTGATGGGCGAGGGGGTGGAGGTCTTTGCGGAAGTGGGGCCGGGGAAGGTGTTGACGGGTCTTTTGAAAAAGACGTTGCCCAAAGGCCACGCTTATGCCGTTTACAACATCAATTCAGTCAAGGCGATGGAGGATTTTATTGCCGAAGTTGCGTAGACCCGGCAAGAGGAAGGCGTGGTCCCGGACGCATCAGGCGTCGGCGTCGGGCGGTTTAGGGACGGGGACTTTGAAGAATTTGACGCCTTCTTCCTGGAGCGTCTTTTCTTCCTGATCCGTGCTGACCCCCCGGATGTTCCGGGGTTCGACCGCACCGTAGTGAATCTTCAGCGCCTCCGTGGCGAAGTCGGCGCCCACGTCGTCGAAGTTTTTTTCCACAAAGTGGGAAATTTCCTTGCCCAGGGCGGCCAGATGCGCCGCCTTGCCGGACGGACTTTCGGCGTTGTTCCGAGGCGAAGACTTGATGGCAAATGTCGACAGTTTCTTGGCGACATCCGTGGTTTCGCAGAGCGGACAGGCGATGAGGGACCGCGTCTTCTGATCCTCAAAGGCGCGGCTGTCCTCAAACCATCCCTCGAAGGCGTGTCCGTTGCAGCACTCCAGATCGAAAGCTATCATGACGGTGATCGGTCTCCCATAAGGTTGCCGGATGGTTAAGGGTCATCGCTACCATAGCATCGATCCGGCATTGCGTAAAGTCCAAACGGCCTCAGGGCGGGCGATGGATCGGAATGTGAATAAGTCCCTTGACATCGGTGGTCGATTTTAAAAACAATGGCCGATTCGGGGATCGGGGTCGAAGACGCCGTGAAAAGGATCTGCGCAGACTTACACTGGCAGACTTACACTGAGATAGAACAGACGGAGCAGGCACAACATGAAAAGGATATGGATAGCGGGGATGGCGTTGCTGGCATTATCCGCCTTGGCGCATGCCGAAACAAGATACGTCAACGATATCATGAAGATCACCTTCCGGACGGGCCCGGGCATCGCCCATAAAGTGCTCGATGAAATACCCTCCGGCGAGCGGGTGGAGGTCCTTCGCACTGAAAACACCTGGAGTCAGGTGCGGTTGCCGGACGGTCGCACCGGGTGGGTGCTGAGTCGGTTTCTGACCGGGGACCGGCCCAAAACCCTTCAACTTCGGCAGGCCAAGGAGAAGGCGGTGGACCTGACCGAGCAGATGGCCGGCCTTGCAGCTGAAAATGAGACGCTGAAAGAAGAAAACCAGACCCTGACATCGGCCGTCGAAAACACCCGTTCGACTTTGGCGGAAGTCCGGGAATCCTATGAAACTCTAAAAAACAATTCCGGCGACTATCTTCAGATCAAAAAGGCCTATGAGTCCTCGGAGCAGACGCTGGCAGAGCAGGAACGCCGTCTGAACATCGTAGAGAAACGACTTCGCGAACGCAACATCTATCTGTTCCTGAGCGGCGCGGGGGTGTTGGCGCTGGGCTTTCTGGTGGGTCGCAGCGGCAGAAACAGCCGGCGGCGTTCGCCTTATCTCTAATCGACAGAGACGCCGGGGATGTTGACAACCCGATTTTCTGCATTAATTTGTTTGCGTTTGGGAGAGCAGGCATCCCTAATGTCTGAACACCGTGAAAACATTCAGGAGATGAACAGGATAATCAGGAAACCCAATGGCATCTAAACGGGATTATTACGAGGTTTTGGGGGTTGGCAGAACCGCCTCCAACGGGGAAATCAAGGGGGCGTATCGGAAACTGGCGCTGAAATATCATCCGGATCGGAATCCGGGGGATCAGGAGGCGGAGGACAACTTCAAAGAAGCGGCCGAAGCCTATGAGGTGCTGCGGGATGATAAGAAGCGAAGCCTCTATGACCAATACGGGCACCAGGGTCTCGAAGGGGCCGGTTTTTCAGGATTCGGCGGATTCGACGACATCTTTTCCAGTTTCGGGGATATTTTCGAGGAATTTTTTGGATTCAGGTCAGGCCGGCGATCCCAGAGCCGGGCGAGTCGGGGATCGGATCTCCGCTACGACATGACCCTCTCCTTTCTGGAAGCGGCCTTTGGAAAAGAGACCGAAGTGACGGTGGAGAAGATGGTGATCTGTCCGGAATGCAACGGCGGCGCCTGCGCGCCGGGCACCTATCCGGAGACCTGTCGTCAGTGCGGCGGATCTGGTCAGGTGGCCCGAACCCAGGGGTTTTTCACCGTCCGAACCGCCTGCCCCCAGTGTCGGGGGAACGGCCAGACCATTGCCACGCCCTGCGAGCACTGCCGGGGTGCGGGCAAGGTGAAGGATACCAAAAAAGTAGCCGTGAAGATCCCCGGCGGCGTTGACAACGGCTCCCGTTTGCGGCTCACCGGCGAAGGCGAACCCGGCGTCAACGGCGGCCCTCCGGGCGATCTCTATGTGTTTATTTCGGTGTCTCCCCACGATTTTTTCGAGCGGGACGGTTCCCACGTCATCTGCCAAATATCGATTTCCTTTGTTCAGGCCGCCCTGGGAGACGACATACCCGTACCGACCCTGGAAGGCGAACGGGATCTTAAGATCCCGAAAGGGATTCAGCCTGGTGAGATTCTCCGTTTTCGGGGCGAGGGAATCCCCTCTCTTCGCAGCCGGGAGCGGGGGGACCAGATCATTCAGGTCATGGTCAAAACCCCCACCAATTTGACCAAAAAGCAAGAGTCGCTTCTCAAAGAGTTTTCAAAGCTCGAATCCCAGAAGCTATCCACCAAATTCAAAAATATTTTCAAAGGGGATTCGGCCCGCGCGGCCCGATAGCCGGATAAAAACCCGGATAAAAATAAGGAACCGCCCCGCCCATGTTCGAATTGAAAATCGTCACCCACTTCGCCGCCGCCCATCAGCTCAAGATGGTCGCCCAGAAATGCGAAAACCTCCACGGCCACAACTGGAAAGTGGAGGTCCATGTGGTGGGCGAAGGGTTGGACGAGGCGGGCATCCTGATGGATTTCGGGGTCCTCAAAAAACACGTGGCCGAGGTCATGGATACCCTCGACCACAAATTTTTGAATGAAACCGAACTGTTCAATGACGCCTGCCCTCCTTCTTCCGAAAACATCGCCCGATACATCGCCCAGGAGCTGGAAGGTCGCCTCGCCGACACGCCGGCCCGGGTGAGTCGCGTCAGCGCGTGGGAGTCGGAGAATGCGTGCGCGACTTACATACCGTAATACTCCCGATACCATTCCACAAACCGCCCCACCCCCTCCTCAATGGGCGTGGCCGGCGAAAACCCCACATCCCGCGCCAAATCATCGATGTCGGCAAAGGTTGCCGGCACGTCGCCGGGCTGCATGTCCATCATCTCCTTTTTGGCCTTTTTTCCCACCGCTTCTTCGATCACCTCGATGAACCGGGTCAGTTCCACCGGCTGGTTGTTGCCGATGTTGTAGATTCGGTATCGCGCGTATGATGACCCCGGATCGGGGGCGTCGCTGTTCCAGCCCGGGTTGGGTTCGGGCAGGCGGGCCAGGACCCGGACCACGCCTTCCACGATGTCGTCGATGTAGGTGAAATCCCGCTGCATTTTTCCGTGGTTGAAGACCTGGATGGGCCGATCGTTCAAAATGGCGTCCGTAAACAGGAACAGCGCCATGTCGGGCCGGCCCCAGGGGCCGTAGACCGTGAAAAACCGCAGTCCGGTGCAGGCCATGCCGTAGAGATGGCAGTAGGTATGGGCCATCAGCTCGTTGGACTTTTTGGTGGCCGCGTACAAAGAGACCGGATGATCCACGTTGTGGTGGACCGAAAAGGGCATTGCGGTGTTGGCCCCGTAGACCGAGCTGGAAGACGCGAAGACCAGATGGCCGGTTTGGTGATGGCGGCAGCATTCCAGCAAATTGACGAACCCCACTATGTTGGCCTCGACGTATGCATGGGGGTTTTTCAGGGAATACCGGACCCCGGCCTGGGCCGCCAGATTGACCACGCCGTCGGGATTCTCCACATCGAACACATTGGTCAACCCCTCCAGATCCGCCAAGTCCAGTTGGTGAAAGATGAAGTTGTGATGGGGCGTCAGCATGTCCAGCCGGGCCTGTTTCAGACGGACGTCGTAGTAATGGTTCATGTTGTCGATGCCCACCACCCGGCATCCGTCCGCCAGAAGCCGTTGGGAAAGGTGATAGCCGATAAAACCGGCAGCGCCGGTCACGAGTGCGGTTTTACAGTTGAAATCCATTATTGGTTCTCCATGTGTCAGTTGAATGCGCCATTCTGATGCTGTTGCGTTTTTATCCCATCGCCACATGCAACCAGAACGCGATGGTGCCTGCTGAAAAGAGCGTGGTGGCGGAGATGGTCGCCACCGCGAGATCCCCATCGCCGCCCATCTCCCTGGCCATGACGTAGACCACGGTGGCCGACGGCGAGGCCAGGAGAATCAAACCGGGCAGGTAGACCTCCGGCGGCGAGCCCCACCAGGAAAACACTCCGAATCCCAGGGCCGGCATGACCAGGAGCTTCAGCACGCCGGCGCCGATGACCGGCCCTGTCCGGGCCCGCATCCGTTCCAGGGAAAGGGAGGCCCCGATGAGCAGCAGGGCCAGGGGCAGGGCCAGATTTCCCAGTATATCGAGGCTCCGGTCCGCAATGGAGGGGAGGGGAAGCCCCAACAGCGAAAAAACAATGCCGGCGATGGCCGACAGGATAATGGGATTGCCCAGAACATTGCGCGCCACCTCCATGCGATTCCGGGCCGTGTGTTGTCCCTCACCATATACCGAGAGGACCACCACCGCAAGAAAGTTGTGAAATATCATCACAAACCCGGTCAGGATGCTGGCGTGAGCCAACCCCTCGCTCCCCAGAAAATAAAAAGAGACGGCCAGCCCGATGTAGCCCAGATTTCCGTGGAAGGCGCTTTGCATGAAGGTGGCCCGGAGGGACCCCGAAAACCGCCCCGAGGCGGACCATATCCAGGAGATGCCGAAGACCAGGAACACCGCCCCCAGGAGGGCGGCCAGAATGCCGGGATTGAAGTGGGCCCGAAAGGATGCTTTGGCGATGGCCCGGAAAACCATAGCCGGGATGGCCAGATAATAGACCAGCCGGTTGGCCGGTCCCAGAAACTCCGGAGGGATGAACCCGTTCCGCCGGGCGATCCAGCCCACGAAGATCACCGTGAAGATGGGGACGATGGTGGACACGATCTGCATCCGGGCAGGATACCACAGCGGGTCGGAATATCAACTGCTGAATCGCTTGACTTGATCGGCCATTCTTCTTAAACTCCTTTCATAAAATGGACGATGCCCCAAAATCCGAAAAACGAGGAAAGACTGCGCCATGACATCCCATATATCGATTAATCTGTACGCGACCTTGCGCAAATACATGCCCGAATCGGCGGATCGGTTCCCCATCGAACCAGGCGTCACCGTAGGAGACGTGGTGGACCGCCTCGCCATCCCCCGGAAGCAGGCCAAGCTGGTGTTTGTCAACAGCGTCCGAAGCGATCTGGACACGCCGTTGAAAGGGGGCGAGCGGGTCGGGGTCTTTCCACCGGTGGGGGGCGGATAAAATGACCTTGCCCGATCTCGTCGCGGCCATCGGGGAGAAGGCCCAACCGATGACGTTTCCCGATGGCGGCGCTTTCAAGGGGATCGGCGTCGCGGCCGTGGCCCGATTATCCGCCTCATCCGGACAACCGGGGCGCGCTGTGGAGATCGCCGCCCTGGAAAACGGGATCATTCCGGTCCGCTACGCCCGAAATTTTCACACCTTTTCCATGAACGATCAGATCGCTTTGTTAAGATCGACGGCGGCGGTGGTCGGACTCGGCGGGCTGGGCGGCGGGGTGGCGGAGATGCTGGCCCGGACCGGGGTCGGCCGCCTCATCCTCATCGACGACGACTGCTTCGAGGATTCCAACCTTAACCGCCAGTTTTTCAGTCGGACCGACCGACTGGGCGTGGCCAAGGCGACAGAGGCGGCGGTGCGCATCTCTCAGGTCAATCCATCGGTAAATACCTCGATTTACCCTGAATTCCTGACGGCCGGCAATGCAGACGATCTGCTGGCAGGTGCGGACATCGTGGTGGATTGCCTGGACACTATCGCCGCCCGGTTCATTCTGGAAGCCGCCGCCAAGGCGGCCGGCATCCCCCTGGTGTCGGCGGCGGTCGCGGGCGCCGCCGGCCACGCCACGGTCATATTCCCGGGCGATCCGGGGTTGTCGGCGGTTTACGGCGACCTCGAGACGGCGGCCGACCGCGGGGTGGAGACCGCCATGGGATGCCTTTGTCCCGGCGTTGCGCTGATGTCGGCCGTCGAAGCCAACGAAGCGGTCAAGGTGCTGCTGGGCCGGGCGCCGCTGCTCCGGAATCGGTTGCTCCTGGTGGATCTGATGGAGAATCTGATGGAGATCATGACATTGGAAAGGGAGGAGCGTCTCATCGAATGAGAGATGAACCGGAAGAACGCCTTACCATCATCACCACCCATCTCAACGCCGATTACGACGCCATGGGTTCCATGCTGGCGGCCCAGAAGCTCTATCCCGAGGCCCAGGTGGTCTTTCCCGGCTCCCAGGAGAAAAACCTCAGAAACTTTTTTGTCCACTCCATGGTTTATCTCTTCAACATGGTGAACATCAAGGAGGTTGATTTCGACGCGGTGGGCAGGCTGGTGCTGGTGGACACCAAAACGCCCAGCCGCATCGGCCGCCTCTCGGAATTGCTGGACCGGCCGGATGTGGAGGTCCATATCTACGACCACCACCCCGCCCAGCCGGACGATGCCCACGGCGTGTATGAAGTGGTGGAACTCGTTGGGGCCACCGTCAGCATCATGACCCAGATCATCCGGGCAAAGGAGATCCCCATCTCACCGGACGAAGCCACGATCCTGTGCCTGGGCATCTACGAAGACACCGGCTCCTTCACCTTCACCTCCACCACTGAAAAGGATTTCACCGCCGCGGGGTTTTTGGTGGCGCAGGGCGCAGACCTGCGGATCATCTCCAATATGATCTCCCGGGAGATCACCCAGGAGCAACTGGAAGTGCTCAACGACCTCTTCCAGGCTTCGGCCCGATACAACATCCAGGGGGTGGAAGTCACCGTCTCCAGCGTCACTTCCGACCGCTACATTCCTGATTTCGCCTACCTCGTCCACAAGATGATGAAGATGGAGGATCTGAACGCCATCTTCGCGCTGGGCCGCATGGACAATAAGATCTATCTGGTGGCCCGGAGCCGAACCTCAGACGTGGATGCCGGGGCCATCGCCCGATCCCTGGGCGGCGGGGGCCATCCTTACGCCGCTTCGGCCAGCATCAAGGAGCGAACCCTTGCCCAGACGGAACAGCGGCTTCTGGAGGTGCTGCACGCCACGCTCAGCTCCAGCAAACGGGCCAGGGATCTCATGTCGGCGCCGGCCATCTCCGTGGAACCGGAAGTTTCCTGTGAGGAGGCCAGAAGCCTTTTGACCAAATACAGCGTCAACGCCCTGCTGGTGATCGAAAAAGACGCCGCCAGTGATCGTCTTCTGGGCTACATTACCCGACAGATCATCGCCAAGGCCCTCTATCTGAAGCTCCAGTCCAAGGTGCGGGACTACATGATGACCGAGATGGGCGCAGTCGGGCCCGACGCCGAGATTTCCGAGATCCAGGAGAAGATCATCGAGAACAAGCAGCGGGTCCTGCCGGTGGTCGACAACGACCGGGCCGTGGGGGTCATCACCCGCACCGATCTGCTCAACGCGCTGGTTCAGCAGTCCCGATCGGGGCGGACCGTGCCTGACCCTTACAAAGAGGAGATCAACGCCCGAACCCGCAATATACGACGATTCATGGACGAGCGGATGCCCAGATCCCTCATGGCCATGCTCGTCACCATCGGCGAGGTGGGCGCGAACCTGGGGTACGGCGTCTATGTGGTGGGCGGGTTTGTTCGGGACCTGTTTCTCTATCGGCCCAACGAGGACATCGATATCGTCATCGAAGGTGACGGCATTGCCTTTGCCAGAACCTATGCGAAGATGATGGGCGCTCGGGTCCATTCCCACGAGAAGTTCGGCACCGCCGTGGTGATCTTTTCAGATGGATTCAAGGTGGACGTGGCGTCGGCCCGGCTGGAACACTACCGGTTCCCCGCGGACCTGCCCTCTGTGGAGATGAGTTCCATCAAGCTCGACCTCTACAGACGGGATTTCACCATCAACACCCTGGCCATCCAGCTCAACCCCGGCAAGTTCGGCACGCTCATCGATTTTTTTCAGGCCCAGAAGGACATCAAGGAGAAGGTGATCCGGATTCTCCACAACCTGAGCTTTGTGGAAGATCCGACCCGGGTCTACCGGGCCATCCGATTTGAACAACGGTTCGGGTTCACCATCGGCAAGCTCACCGCCCGTCTCATCAAAAATGTGGTGGAGATGGATTTTTTCCGCCAGCTCAGCGGCCGACGGGTTTTCACGGAGCTGCGGCTGATTTTCGAAGAGGAAAACCCGGCGCCGGCCATCCAGCGTCTGGACGATTACGGACTTCTGGAGATCCTTCACACCGATCTCACCCCGGACAAAAAACGGCGGGACCTGTTCCATTCCGTCAAGAAAGTCCTTTCCTGGCACGATCTGCTGTTTCTGGAGGAGTCCTATCTTCGATGGGCCGTCTATTTTGCAGCCATGGTGGAGGGGTGCAGCCGGCATACCACTGAAGCGATCTGCGAAAAGCTTGAACTGGCGCCCCGGCATCGGGCCATCTTCAACCGGGATCGGTTCGAAGCCCTGGACGCCCTCTACCGGATCCGTCGGGATATGGACATGGAAAACAGCGACCTCTACCGGGAACTGTCGCCCTTTAAAACCGAAATGATCCTGTTCATGATGGCCGCGGCCAAAGATGAGGGGATCAAGAAGGCCATTGCGCACTATTACACTCAACTTCGATTCGTCGCGCCGTTCGTGACCGGCAAGGATCTCAAAAACATGGGATTGACGCCCGGCCCTCTTTACCGGGAAATCCTCGACGCCGTCCTGGACGCCAAGCTCAACGGCTTGGTCAAGACCCGGGACGATGAACTCAATTTTGTCCGAAATTATGTCGCGTAAGGTCGGAATAGCAGCGGTGCTGTGGGCGGCGATCTTCCTCGTCGTCTGGAATCTCCCGGAGGCGCGGTGTGAGGAGGGGCCATCCGAGTGCAGGGCCAAACTCGAATATGCCCGCATCCCGGCAACAGAGGAGCCCCTGTTCCGGCTGGGGGAGTGCGTCTATGACTTTCTGGCCTTTATCGACGATGCCGATCTGATCACGACCCGAGGATCGGATGGATTTTTAAAGCGTTCCACATCTTTCTTCAATGCCCACATGGCGCGGTATGCAGCGACTCTGGATGCCGGACTGGCGAAAGCCTTTCCCGGAGAAGACGAATTCGCCCGGCGGCACAGAGCCAGAGCCAGGGAAAAGGCGCTCCACCGGGAATCGGCATTGGTGCGGGATTATATCGAACGGAGTCAGGATCGCCGCCGGTACTACGTCGAGGGAGTTTCGGCGGTCTTTTCGCTGGATGGGGAATACGATTTCGACAGTGAGACATACAGGATCAAAGCCCGGGTGACTTGCGACCCACAACCCGCCGTCTTTTACGGTCTGTGCGATTTAAGGATTCCGGACATCCCCCTCACCTTCACCCTCCCCATCAACCTCACGGATGCGGAACAGATCGCACGGAAGCGGGGTGAACATCGGATCGACATCGGCCGAAAATTCTGGGTGGTCCCCGGCCTTCAGGGCGTCTACGATCCCTCCTGGCTTTTCAAGGGTACCCGTTATGTAGCGACCGCTCGCCTGGATGTGGGGCAGGCGTTTATTGAAGAGGTGGAATTGCGGGTGAAAAAGTGGTATTTTCTTTCTGAATGATGGGAATCGGACAATTAGGGAGGTGTATATGGCGCAGATCAACATTGAATCCGGTAAAGAGTCGCTAACAAATCCTTTGCTGAATATTCGAAGCTTGCCTGATAAACTGTCGGAGGAGGGCGCCTTGCATCTCGAATTGCATCAGGGGATCCCGGTTATAAAGGCATCTTTGCGTGTTCAAAACCGTATTGAATCACTTGTGGACAAACATCAGGAATCAGGCTTGTCGGAGGTAGAAACGGAAGAACTGGATCGATATGAAGAAATAGACGATTTTCTGAGTTTCCTGAACAGGGTCATCCGTAATCTCCACGGCGGTAAAACGCCTTAAATCGATGCCCCGGCGGAAAATACCGGAGGCGGTGCGGCAGAGGATTCGCGACAGGGCGGGTTCTTTTTGCGAGTATTGCCATGTATCGGAAGTGTGGCAGTATGTGCGTTTCACTGTGGACCACATCGTTCCGGTTTCCCTTGGGGGCTCGGATGCATGGGATAATCTTTGTCTTGCATGTTTCCACTGCAACCGGCGAAAAAGTCGCAATATCAGGGGGAATGATCCTGCTTCTGGAGACGATGCGCCCCTTTTTCATCCTCGGAAAGATGCATGGAATGACCATTTTGCGTGGTCATCCGATATGGTTCGAATGGTCGGCTTGAGCCCCGTTGGCCGAGCAACAGTCGAACTGTTGGAACTGAACCGGGAACGCATCGTCCGTATCCGCATGGCCGATCTGGAAATAGGGCGGCATCCGCCGGATCAGGACAACGTTCAAAAGTAGATAAGGCAACCGGATGCCTGGAGAAGGACCCCTACCACACTTCCGGATACCCCACATCCACGAACGCATTTTCCATCTTCAGCTTGTGCTCCCGTTCCATGGCGGCCAGGTCGCGGAAGATCCGCTCCTGTTCCGGATCGGTGCAGCCGTCGGCCAGGTCCAGATAATGGTCCATGGCCTCTTCTTCCTTTTTCATGGCCAGTTTAAAGGCGTCGGCCGGCTTCATGTCGGTGGAGGGCTTGGGCGCTTCGGTGGTTTCCGCGACTTTGTAATTGCGATCTTCTTTGAACGGCAGGCTCTCGGGAACGGCCTCCCGAAACCCTTCCAGGATTTCCTGGTGTTTTTTCTCTTCCTTTACAAAATTGTCGAACATGGATTTCAAATGGGCGTCGGTCATTTTGTCGGCCACGGACCGGTAGAAATTCTGGGAATCGATTTCGCTCTGGATGGCGTTTTTCAGTATGGCGTCGTATTCGGGCTTGTTCATGGCGTCTCCTCTCCTCTGTTGTCGGTTTCCGTAATGTCCTCTTTATTATAACGCAGAACTTCCTTTTCGGCCAGAAACCCCTGGACATCTTTCCAGAATGCACGCCAATCCGGCGGGCAGTCGTTGTGGCCGCTGTTGTAAGTGATCAGTGTTGAATCGGAGGCGGCTTCATGGAGTTGTTTGCCGTGCCGGTAGGGGACTACTTCATCGTGGGTCCCGTGCATGATGAGGATCGGGTTCGAGTAGGATTGGACCACCGACAGGTTGTCAAAGGGATCCCGCATGAGAAAACCGGGCGATAGATACCGGATGGCGAAGGATCGGGCGCTGGTGAAGGTGGACATGAGGATCATGGCGGCCGAGGGCCGCCGGGCCGCGAGTTGGCAGATCGCCCCGCCGCCCAGGGACCGTCCGAACAGTACCATCCGGGCGTTGTCCACTTCCGGTCGTTTTGCGACGGCGTCGTAAGCGGCGGTGAAGACGTCGGTGATCCGTTTTTGTGAAGGGTCGCCCTCGGAGCGGCCGTAGCCGGGATATTCCACCAGCAGCAGGCCCATGCCCATTCGGTTGAATTCTTTGAAGAGATCGGGCCAGAAGTCGATGACCTCGCCGTTGCCATGGCCGAAGATCACTACCGGATAGGGGGTCTGGACAGGGTCGGTCGCCGGGGGAAGGAACCAGGCTTCCACCTTTCCATAGTCCATCTCCAGCCAGATCCGTTCCGCGACCGCCGGGGGTTTGGCGTCCGCCGGCGCCGACACCAGCCAGCGGGGGTACATCATCTGTCGCTGCATCAGAAACAGGAATCCACAGTAGATCAGGTAAAAGATAACTATCGTGGCGGCGGTTTTGATCACGGTGCGTCTCCGTCCTTATACGCGATTTTGCTCAGAAAGAATTTTCTATAGGGCGATCATCCGTTCATTCGATCCGGGTTTACGAGAAGGGTGTACACAAATGTGGTTGGCATTTCAAACCATTTCTGTCGATGCCGGCGATCGGTCGGGACGCTCCCCTCCTCAAGATCGCCGACCCGAAATTTCTGACCCGGTGTGCATGTTTTCTATATGGAAAAATTTTTTATTGACAAATAATTTATTAAAAAATAAGGTTCAAATAAAATTTTCTTTTGGAAATTATGATGGGTTCATACTCGGGGGCTTCGTGGAAAAAAGCAAGCTGGACGCATTGGATAACGGCATCATCCGCCTTCTGACAGAGGACGGCCGGATGCCCATCGGCGAGATGGCGACGAAGCTTGACGTGACGGCGCCCACCGTTCGGAGTCGGATTAAAGCCCTTGAGAAAGACGGCATTTTCAAGGTTTCAGGGCTGATCGATCCCAGCGTCCATCGCGAAATGATTACCGCTTTGGTGGGCATGAGCGTCCAGTCGGGTGGAAAGATCGAGGGGGTGCTGAACAAAATCGCGAATCTGCCCAATGTCGCTTGGGCGGGGGTGGTCACGGGGCGGTACGATATCGTTGCCGAAGTCATTTGCGTGGGAGGCAAGGATGAACTCTATCGGTTCACGACCGAGACGATTCTAAGGATCGGCAATGTCGTCAGAAGTGAAACATTCATTCTCATGCGATCCAGAAACAACTGGCTGCAATTGCCTAATGGCATAGAAGAAATTTAGATTTAGAGCCTATCCGAAAGTCTTAAAAATGCTTGAAAATTTCAATTTCAGGGTGATCTGGGAATACATGCCGCTCTATGGGCAGTGCTTCTTCGCCACGCTATGGCTCTCCGCCCTGTCGCTGATCGGCGCCGTTCTGGTGGGAATCCTCGCATGCAGCATGCGGCTGAGTCAATCGCGTCTCCTGTCCTGGCCCGCCGGCATTTACATTGAAAGCATCCGCTCCACCCCATTGCTGGCTCAGCTCTATTTTTTCTACTTCGGTTTGCCGAGTTTGGGAATCATGCTGCCCGAATGGGTGACCGGTGTTTTTGCCCTGACCCTGAACAGCGGGGCCTATTATGCCGAGATCATTCGGTCGGGCATCCAGGCCATTCATTTCGGGCAGATCGAAGCCGGAATTTCCTCCGGGTTGAGTTATTTTCAGCGGATGCGCTACATCGTCCTGCCCCAGGCGTTCGGCATGACGGTTCGGCCCATGCTGGGGCAGGCTATTGTTCTGGTAAAAGACTCGTCCCTGCTCTCGTTGATTTCAATTATGGAGCTGACGCGCGCCGGCCAGTTGCTGACATCGGAACGCTTCATGCCGGCCGAGGGGTTCCTGACGACGGCGGCGTTTTATCTGGTGATTTATTACCTGCTCAAAGCCTTCTCCAACTGGTCGGAAAAACGGCTGATCTTTAAGGAAGCATTTTGATCCGGGAGGAATAAAAAGATGTGGAGTTTCTATTTTCACGAACTGATGCGCAGTCTGCCTTTTTTCATGAAGGGCGTCTGGATGACCGTCGCGGTGGCCGGGTTGAGCCTGATCGCGGGAACCATTATCGGTTTCATCTGCGGCATCATGAGGGCCGGCCGTAACAAGATTCTCCGCGCCGTCATCGGCGTGTGGGTAGACATCGTTCGCGGAACGCCGTTTCTGGTGCAGATCTTTATCATCTTTTTTATTCTGCCCGGCATCGGCATCGAACTGGACGCCTTTTCGGCGGCGGTGATCGCGCTGAGCAATTTATCGGCCAGTTTTATCTGTGAGATCGTCGCCGGCGGCATCCTCTCTGTTCCCAAAGGCCAGAGAGAAGCCGCGACCGCTTCCGGGCTCTCCCAGTATCATCAGCTCCGATTTATCGTGTTGCCCCAGGCCATGCGAACGGTTTTACCCCCTTTGGTGGGGCAATATGTTCTGTCGATTAAAGATTCATCGGTGGTCTCGGCCATCGGCGTGGTCGACATCACCCGGGTCGGCTGGTTCACGGTGCAGCGCATCCCGGAAGGCATCATGGTATTCGGCCTCGTGGGGTTGTTGTATTTCGCCATATGTTATCCGCTCATCAATCTGTCGGGTTACCTGGAAAGGCGCATGACGGTTATGACGATCAGGCTTTAAATCGGGGCATGAAAGGGGCGTTGCAGGAAACGGCGCACGCCAAAAGGGGAATCACGAAATGATTTCTTTTAAAAATGTAAACAAGTGGTACGGAGACCTTCACGTCCTGAACAATATCAATCTGGAGGTCGATGCGGGGGAGGTGGTGGTGGTCTGCGGTCCGAGCGGATCGGGGAAAAGCACCTTGATTCGCTGCATCAACCGTTTGGAGCCCATCCAGGAAGGCGAACTCGTCGTCGACAACATGGCGGTTCATGACAAAAAAACCAATATGACCAAAGTGCGTGCGGAAATCGGGTTCGTTTTTCAATCCTTCAACCTTTATCCGCACATGACGGCGCTCCAGAACACGACCATCGCCCCCATCAAGGTCCGGAAAATGAAAAAGGCGGATGCCGAAGAACTGGGCCGCGAGACGCTCACCCGGGTGGGGCTGAAAGACCGGATCAACAGCTATCCGGCCCAACTGTCAGGGGGACAGCAGCAGCGCGTCGCCATCGCCAGGGGACTGTGCATGAACCCCAAAATCATGCTCTTTGACGAACCCACTTCGGCGTTGGACCCCGAAATGATCGGCGAAGTGCTGGATACCATAAAAATGCTCGCAAAAGGCGGAATGACCATGGTGGTGGTCACCCACGAGATGGGATTCGCCCGGGAGGTCGCCAACCGGGTCGTCTTCATGGATGACGGGTATATCGTCGAGGTCGCGCCGCCCAATGATTTTTTTAGAAATGCACAAACGGAAAGGGGCAAAGCTTTTCTCAGTTCGATCCTGTCCCACTGATCGATCGATGCATCAGCGTTTCTTATCTTCCGATAACTCACTTTACCGACTCAGGAGGAACACTTTATGAACATCGCCGTATTGGGCGCGGGAAACGGGGGGTGCGCCGTCGCCTTCGACTGCGCCGCCCACGGCCATCAGGTCCGTCTGTTTGATTTTGAACAATTCCCGGAGAGCGTCAAGGCGGTCCAAAACAACGGCGGCATCCACTGCGAGGGGGTCCTTGACGGATTTCAGCCGGTGGCCTATGCCGGGCACGAGATTGGAAAAGCGCTGGAGGACGCGGACATCATCTATGCCGTGGGTCCGGCCTACAGCACCCGCCCCTTTGCCGAAGCCTGCAAGCCCTTTCTCAGCTGCGGGCAGATCGTGATCGTCTGCCCGAGTTCTTGCGGCGGCGCCATCGAGTTTAAAAACGGCGCGGGGCTGGACCTCCGGGATGATTCGGTTCTGGTGGCGGAAACATCGACCCTGCCCTATGCCGTTCGACTGCTTGCCCCCGGCCGCATCCGGGTCTTCAACAAGCTCAAAGGCGGGCTGTTCCTGGCGGCGCTTCCGGCGAAAAACACCCATCAGGTGCTGGAGCGGGTGCGCGATGTCTATCCGGCGATGAGCGCGGCAAAGAATGTCCTCCAGACCAGCTTGCAGAACGGCAACCCGGTCATCCATCCCGCGATTACGCTTCTGAATGTCGGGCTTATCGAGCGAACAAAAGGGGATTTCGAATTTTACCACGAGGGCGTCACGCCGGCGGTGGGCCGGCTGATCGAAGCGGTCGATGAAGAACGGATCGCCATCGGGGAAAAACTGGGCGTGAAGGTCATTCCCGATCCGGAACTGGGCGTCATCCAGGGCTATATGACGGAAGCCACCTATGACGCCGGGTTTGTCGAGTCGCCGGGGTTCGCCGGGGTCAAGGCCCAGAGCAGCCTGGATTACCGGTATTTCAATGAGGATGTGGGGTATGGCCTCGTTTTTCTTCAGAAACTTGGGAAACAGATCGGGGTGGCCACCCCGATTATATCGGCTGTGATCACGCTGGCGTCTTTGTTGATGAACCGGGATTATGCGGGGGAGGCCCGGCGCACGATGGAAACGCTGGGGCTTTCAGATCACGCCGCGGAAGAACTGGAACATCTGTTGGCGTAACACCCCCATCATTCCTTCTGCAACAGTGTTTTTTGGCTTAACGTTTCGAGAAATAAATCGTTTTGTACAGGCAAGCATCATGAAACAAATACTGATCCTGGGGGCCGGAGCGGTGGCGCGACCCGCGGTCGCTTACCTGTTGGAAAAAGAGGGCCTGGAGGTGATCGTTGCCGATCAAGACCCGGCCAAAGCCGAGGTCCTGGTCGCCGGACACCCCAACGGCCAGGCTGTTGCGCTGGACGCCGGCGACGCCCCGATGCTGGAAAAGACCATCGCGGCGGCCGACATCGTGGTCAGTCTCTTGCCCTGGACCCTGCATCCGGTCATCGCCAGGCTGTGCCTGGCCCACGGCAAGCATCTGGTGACCGCCTCCTACGTCAAAGAAGACATGCAGGCCATGGATCGCGAAGCGCAAGACAAGGGCCTGATCTTTCTCAACGAGGTCGGCGTGGACCCGGGCCTCGATCACATGTCGGCCATGCAGATCATCGACGCCGTGCGCGCGGAAGGGGGAAAGGTCGACAGTTTCTTTTCTTACTGCGGCGGTCTTCCCTCCCGGGAAAGCAACAACAACCCCTTGGGGTACAAGTTTTCCTGGAGTCCGGAGGGGGCGATGCTGGCGGCCACCAACGACGGGCGCTACATGGAGCACGGCAAGGTGTACGAAGTGCCCGGAAGCGATCTGTTCAAGCATTACTGGCTCAAAAGCGTGCCCGGCGCCGGCGTCTTCGAGGCCTACGTCAACCGCGACGCCCTGCCCTATCTCGAAATTTACGGGATCGAGGACGCCTCCGGCATCTATCGCGGCACCCTGCGAAACATCGGCTACTGCGGCACCTGGGACTTCATCAAGCAATTGGGACTGCTCAACCGCAAGATGAAATTCGACTTCGACGAGGTTACGCCCCGGGAGGTGATGGCCAACATCGTCCGCTGCCCGGAGGCGGACGTGCGGGCGGGTGTGGCCGCCTTTCTCAACATCCCGGAGCACGCCCTGACGCTCAAGAAACTGGAGTGGCTGGGGTTGCTCTCCGACCGCAAATTGCCCATCGGAACGGCTTCGGTGTTCGACATGTTCGCCTACACTCTGAAGTCCCGTCTCGTGTACGACGAAGGGGAGACGGACATTCTGGTGATGCACCACGAATTCGAAGCCGTTTACCCCGGCGTGCCCCGCCAGCGCATCCAGTCCACGCTCATCGAACGCGGCGACCCCGGTGGGGACAGCTCCATGTCGCGGACCGTGGGGTACCCGGTGGGCATCGCGGCAAGCCTGATCGCCGAGGGCAAGATTACCCAGACGGGCGTGCTGCGGCCGGTTTCACCGGAAATTTACACACCCGTCCTGGCGGAATGCGAGCGATTGGGCATCCATTTCAAAGAAAGGCGTTCCGACCTGGATGCCGATGAACTAAGTTACTGGGGCGATTGAGGAACCGATCCCAACCTTATTCAGACAATCGCTCTTCCCAAAACCCGATCGCATGTTCTACCATGCCCTCGGCATCCGTGCCGATGCCGGGCCCGAATCCATGACCGGCATTTTGGTATCTCCGGTATTCGACCGTTATTCCGGCGTTTTTATGCGCTCAACACGTCTTTCAACGGTTGATGCATTAACGATTCGATCATCCTGGCTTAGAGCCTACCGCCTTTAACGGGAATCATCACCGCCCCGTCCTCGTCCATAATGTCCACCGGACAAAAATCCCAGCCGTTGATTTTCAGACCCGCCAGTTCCTCCCTCGCCAGAGGCGTGCAGATACTGCTCCAGTTCAATGGGATTTTCTCTTGATTTCCATTGTGCATCCTCCGTCAATTGTTGACGTCATGTGATCAGAAGGCCGCACCCCGTGCATGCCGCAATAAACCGGAAAAGCGATGGTTTGGGTAAGTGAGTGCTGATTGAGGCGGAGCATGTTTCAAAGCGGTCATATATGACCATTCGGTCATATATGACCTGTTTATGTGACTGTTAATGACTGCTTTAAAAGGGTCTTTTTAACTAATTATTCCTAAAAATCAAAAGGATGGGTGACATGACCCTGATTGACGGAGACCTGGCACAAGAATTGAACCTAAGGAACTAGTTTAGGAAAAGTTCCTAAGCAAAACACAAACCCATTTCAATCAAGAAAGGAGAAAATGTACCATGGAAAAAAACAGTGGCAGCGGCATTTTTGATTTCAAGAATAGTAGCCATAGAAGGGGGAGAAAATGAGAAGAAACTCTCGAACATTTTGGAATTCCACATTTAACCGTACTCATGGCATCGGGGTGTGCTTCGCGGCTCTTTTAATTTTATGCGCGGTTGCGTTTTTGGGCTGCTCAGACGACGGAGACACAACGAACGTCTATGAGGTCCCGCCAGCGACGGTCGGTTATCTGAATGTTAACGTAAGTCCGCCTTCGACAAAGGTGGTTGTGACGGGTCCTGATGATTTCTCGCAAACCTTCACCGGCAACCAATTACTCACTGATTTGGAGCCGGGTCAGTATTTGATCTCGGGAACCGCTCCCGGATTCGCTGATCAAATCAATGATACAAATGTCGAAGCGGGCCAAACATCAACCATTTATTTGGCTCTACATGCCACAGCTATCATCACGGATGCGCCTCGAACGGTATATCGCAATGAACAGGGGAATCTGATTCCGCTCGACACCACTGATATCAATTCCGGTCAGTTAGTGTTTCACGCCTGGCTCGAGGACGAGGCATCGGGAATTATCACAACCAATCTGACATCCGGCGACATCACTGATCCAGGCCGGCCCCTGGTCGAAGAACAGCAAGAGGTTGCGACCAGCTTCACCCAGAACCTTGCCTGCGCATGGGTCGGATACAAGGATGCCACAGGGGATGTCCGACCAGTAATTGGCGCGGATGTCCGCTGGGAGATCGACCAATTATGGTCCGGCAGAGTCAACAGCATGCAGTTCGGCACATCCGATGATAACAGGATCGCGGACAACTATGGGGTGTTCGATGACCAGGCCGATACACGCACCAATAATGCTCGGCTTGAAACCGAGCGATTTCCTTTTACCGTAACCGAATTCCCGCTCTATAATATGACCGGGATTGGCACTCCCTTTATCGATGGCCTCACATGGGTGACACTTTTCTCGCCGGACGCGACAGCAGATGGCCGCATTGTGGCCGTGGCGACCGTAAACGGCGAAGAGATCGGAAAGCAGATCCTTTACAAGAGTTTCGCACCCACACCAAAACTTGAGATCACCAAGACTGTTGACAAGGATGTCGTGAACCTGGTCGGCGGCTCGGCTACCGTCAACTGGACAGTCACTGTCGACAATGTCGGCAATGGCGACGCCACGAAGGTTGACCTCAAGGATATCCTGCTATCGGGCCCAGGGAGCTACTCGATGAGCTACTTGATCGACGCGTTTCCAGAAGACAGTAACCAGGTTGACGACGGCTTCACTTCTTCCTTCCCGCTCCCTTCGAGCAACGCTGTTACTTTTGAATTCAAAGGCACAGTTACCGAATCAGGCGAATATTGCAACGAAGCTCAGGTCATGTCGTATAGCGCCGGCAGCAACGAATGGACCCCGGTTGATCTCAAGGCGCTGGCGTGCTTCACAGCCCTTGAATCTAATTTGTCAATCATTAAGGACTTCGTGGACGCCGACGACAATACGAAGAGCCTGGGCAATTCTCTGACCGTGGCAGCCAATGAGCCCGCCAATTTGCGAGTGCGGGTAGTCAACAACGGCACTGGTTCCGCGACCGGCGTTCAGGTTAATGATATGCTCACGAGTGATAACCTGTCAGATTACACACTCATCAGCGTTTCGTCGGGCACACCGAATAGCAACGGCGGATTTGACACTGAAATCGGCAGCCTTGCAGCGGGAGCCACAACGACTCTGCTCTTTGAGGTTTCGGCATCGGAGGATGGGGAATACTGCGACACGGCAACTGTCACAGCCACTTCCGGGACCATCGGTATCGGCAGCGACAGCGCGTGTCTGACCGTGGCTACGCCAAACATCACGATTACAAAGACCGACGCTCCAAAAAGCGTTCTTCCGGGCGCCACCTATACTTCGACGATCGTCGTGAAAAACGACGGCAGCGCAACCGCCGAAGATGTCGTCATCAGCGACACGATCGGACTGAACCCCGATGGCGACGTTCGCGCCATTTACGTGAGTTCGAGCCTGAACGGCATAGGCGGCGCGCTGGTCAACAATGTCGTCACCGCAGACATGGTAGATCTCCCGGCGGGCCAGAGTATGACCTTCACCGTCGTGAGCCGCATCCCGCTTGGCGCGGCCAGCGGCACATACTGCGACACGGCGACCGTCGAAAGCAGCAACGCCGGCACTAAGGAGGCATCGGATTGTGTTGACGTCCCGGCATACTCAGCGCTCCAGACCGCGCTTACTGATGAAAGTGATCCGATTGCGGTTAATAGCGACGTCGAATACTTCTCGGTACTCTACGTTGAATCGCTTTCCAATGAAGGCGTGGGTCAAAACAAGATGACGTTCAGTTTCGGTCTTGTCAGCCCGACCACACTTGGAATTCCAGGCGTCTTCCAGGTGAAATCGACGAATATCTATCTCGACAGAAATCCGGTTATAGACCCCGTTACAGGGTATGTTGTTTCGGATGCGTCGAATCCCACCGCCATGCTTCAGAGTGAAGGCGTTGACTACACGCTCGAGACTCAACTGGGCAAGCAAGTGATCACCATGACCCCGGATGTCGTCCTGCAACCGGACACAGCGCTCTATGTCGATCATGTGACTACGGTCCCAAGCGGAACGCCAAGCAACAAGATGTACACCACGAGCTACATCTGGACTTCAGTCGGATTGGTTGACCCAGATAATCACTATGAGGCCAGCTCGTCCGAACCTACAACCGTCCTCCCATAGGAGGCCATTTCCCCCGCGAATAATTGCGGGAAAATGGTAACAGTCTTAAAGATAACCCGCGGTGGAAACACCGCGGGTTGTCTTTAAGCTCCCCGCGGGGGCGGCATATGACACGACATAGAATAATGTTCCGATTATGGCAGTTTTTATGAAAATGGAATAAACCCGACTAGTTATAGGTTTTCAGAAATTAAATTTCACAAGGCGGCAGGCCTGGGATAATACAAAGAAAGGCGTTCCGACCTGGAGGCAGATGAACTCAGTTACTGGGGCGATTGAAGCGTTGAGCGGTCTTTTGGAGGCTTGAAGAAGAACTCGCCGTTATTCCTTTATCTTGGAATAACCGGGAATCAGCGTCTGGGTGCTTTTGATGCCGCTGATGCTGCGCACCTTGTTATGGACAAACGCCCCGATGGTTTCCGCATCCGACGTCACCAAATCTCTTTGCAATATGGCTTTAACAATGAAATCGACAGTGCCGTGAACCGAGTGGATCTCCTTCACTTCATCCAACTCAAACAACTTATCGAAAATCTTGTATTCTTTGCTGGCTGAAACGTTCATTAAGATAAAGGCGGTGATTTCTCTCAGCATTTCCGGATATTCGCTTTCTTTCATTTTTGCCATTTTTTCTCGAAACGCCTCCATGTCGTTGGGAACCAAACGGTTGATGCCAATGCCGTATTTGTGGACGCCGGTTTGCCGGTCTTCCCGCCAGTGGTGCACAGAGATGTAGGTGTACAGATCAGCCAGGGTTCTTTCCGAAAAATGATCCAGCAGGCCGCCCTTCTCGATGATCGCGCATAACGGCAGATAGATGGTCTGATGCCAGTCCCGGGCGGCCGTTTTGATGTCTTCCGGCCGCCCTTTTTGTTTTTCGAGATAACGGCGGTGTTCCTCAATCTGATCCAGCAAGTGCCGATATTGACCGAATTCAGACAGTTGTATTTCTTTTTGGATTTCGGTCTGCTCGACGAAATCAAGTTTTTCCAGATAAAGGATGTTTTCGGGCGAATCTTTGCCGGGCAGAAATTCGACGACATCAGCCAGTATCTCATCCCAGCCGAATTCTTTCGCCGCCGCGATCCGGTGATTGCCGTCCAGGGCGTAATACTGGTCTCTGATTTTAAAGAGTTTGACCGGGGGCATGCGTTTGCCCTCCCGCATGGCGCGTTTGATCGTTTCCTGCCTCTCGGATTGCGCGTGCGGTTTCATGCGGAATTGTCGATCCAGGTCATTATAGCGTCCGACGCTGCCCACGATCCTGTCCAGCGGGACGGAGCGCTTGCCGCGGCTCACTTTTTCAAACGCGGCCTCTTCCTCCTGGTCGATGTTGAAGGATTTGGCCTTATTAGCCCCATCGGCCGGTTCGCGGTCGTCCGGGGATTTATCCTTTCGGCCGGTCAGGATCGATTTCCAGAAGGACATGGCCATAGCTGTTGATTACCTGTGTGTTATGGAAAAGGGTCATCCGCTGAGCATCGTCTTTGAATTCGGTATGAATGTGGCCGTGGATGAAGTACCGCGGCGAGAAGCGGGTGATGAGACGACGATACGTTTTAAATCCGCGGTGACAGAGGTCCTCGGCATCGTGAATGAATCGCGGCGGCGCATGGGTCATAACGATGTCCATCCTTTTGTGCCACCACAGGGCCGGCAGCAGCCGGAACACCGTCCCGAGCATTTGCATTTCGGTGTACTGAAAGGGGCCGCCATTGTACCAGCGGGACCCCTCGAAACCGATAATTTTTAGACCCTTGAATTGGACGAAGCGGGCATGCAGATCGATGCATCCGGCGGGCGGTCGCTCCACATAGCGGATGTCATGGTTTCCAGCGACATAAAAAAGCGGGACTTCGAAAACATTGCGCAGAAATGTAAGGTACTCGGGCGGCAAATCGCCGCAGGCCAGGATCAATTCCACGCCTTTGTAGCGCTGCGGCGCTTTCTCGTCGTACAAGGTCGGCTCTATGCGATCGGAAACAGATAGGATTTTCATGAATGGGGTATGTGCAAGAAAAGGCGATTGCAGCCGGCTTCAGCCGGGTTTGGCATATAGCCGGGGGATTCATTCCCCGGCGGCGCCGGCCGGGAATGAATCCCCGGCCTACAGGCCAAACTGCCCTAATTGGGTCGCGGCGGAAGGCCGCCGCCCGGCGGCCTTCCGCCGCTTTCACGGGGTTAGTGATCTTCCTTCCAGGCCATGGACTCGACCCAGTAGTTGATGTTCTCGTCGTAGCGGCCGTCCGCTTTGATCCATTTGAAAAAGAGGTTGATCCATTCCTTGAGATGCTGGTCTTCGGGACGGACGGCGAAGGCCAGGGGCTGGGCCGACATCTTGACGTCCAGAATCTTGATGGTGTCGGGCGGGAAGCTGGCCAGTTGGCCGCGGACCGCGGATTTGTCGTTGAGGCCGACGTCCGCGTGGCCCTGGAGCACGGCGTTGATCAGGAGCGGTCCACCGCCCTTGTAGGTCTTCTGTTTGGCTTTGGGCAGGTACCGGTTGGCGTCGGCCACGCCGGTGGACCCCAGCAGCAGGGCGACCGTCACGTCTTCCTTGTTGCAATCTTCGATGGAGTTGTAGGGGGCGTCTTTCTTGGTGAAAATGGTGGAGCCTGACTCATAAAAAGGATCGGTGAAGGAGACCTTGAGAGCCCGCTTGAGGTTGGCGGTCATGTCGGCCGCCAGAATATCGGCCTTGCCGGACATGAGGGCCGGGATCAATCCATCCCAGTCGAAATCGAGAAACTTGATCTTGACGCCCATCTCCTCGGCCATCAATCGGCAGAATTCAACGGAACTGCCGGTCCGCTCGCCGTTTTTATCGATGAAGCTGAAGGGAGGGCCCTGGGTCTGCACCGCCACCCGCAGCTCGCCGCGCTGGGTGATCTCTTCCAGGGCGCCCGACCACGCAGCGGATGCGAGGGCCAGGACGAAAATCAGGGACAGGATGACCGAAAATGTTTTTTGCCGATGCTTCATGAATGCCTCCTTTTGGGTTGGGGTTATGGGAAATTTACTGTTAACAAATATTAGATGCTCTTTACTTTCAGGTTAAGCGGATGGATCGATCATATCGCCGGCAATCCCAGTTCCGTCAGTTTTTCCGGAGTGGGGATGCCGTTTGCGTCCCATCCCCGGATCGGGTAATAGGCGTCGAGCATTTCTTCCAGATGGCAGACCATCCCCCTGGCCGGTCCGCCGGGCATGGGTTCCTTGAGCATGCGGACGGGCAGCGTGTCCTCTTTCCGCGTGAAGCCGGTCCGGACGAGAAAAATCCGCTCGGCGTTGAAAATCCGCTCGCCGGCCCGAACCAGTTCGTCTATGGCGTAGTCCGCGCCCGTGGCGGCGTTGAGCAGCTCCATGATCCCCTCGGGCCGGATGTCCCGGGTGGGCGTCGCGTAATTCCGCATCGAAAAAAAGACGCAGACGCCGGCCGCGTCGATGACGCAGAAGACATCCTGCCAATCGGCGACCAGTTGCGGTTTGTCCTCCCAGGTGAGGGGGTCGATGAGCATGGGCACGCCCAGGATTTCGATGTAGGCCGGGTCGCCGCGCATGTGGGACGCGCCGATGGGAGAGGTGGCGTAGGCCAGTCCCATGCCCTGTTCGCCCCGGGGCTCGTATCCGGCGAATTCCTGGCTTTTGGCGGTCATGGACAGTTCCGGATGGCCCATCTTTTCGGCGAATCGCCGGCTGCCCTCGGCCAGCAGGGCGCCGACGCCCCGTTTTTCGGCGATCATCCGGGTCAATTCCACCAGGGCTTCGGCGTCGCCGAACCGCAGGGGGCGGCCGATGCCCACCTCCGATTCGGACAAAAAGCCTTTCTCGGCCATCTCCATGGCGCAGGCGATGGTTCCGCCCGTGGAGATGGTGTCCATCCCCTGTTCGTTGCAGATGTAATTGGCCTTGGTGATGGCGGCGAGGTTGTCGATGCCGCAGTTGCTGCCCATGGCGTAGATGGTTTCGTATTCTGGGCCTTCCCCTTCGCCTTCGAAGCCGGGCGCATCCACCTTGGTCACCCGGCCGCAGCCGATGGGGCAGGAGAAGCAGGCCTTGGGCTTGACCAGGTAGGTCTTGGTCAGGGTCTGGCCGTTGATGGCCTCCCAGTTTTCAAAGGTCCCCTCCTGGGCGTTGCGGGTCGGCAGGGCGCCCACGGTCTGGGTGCCCGCGATGGTCTGGGCCGTTCCGTAGAGGTTGAGGCCGAAGGGTTTGCCGGCCAGGCCGTCTTTGAACCGCTTCTGGGCTTTTTTGACGCCGGCCTTGAAGGCGTCGGGATCGAAAAGCGGAACCGGCTCGTCGCCCCTGACGACCACCGCTTTCAGGTTCTTGGACCCCATGACCGCGCCCACGCCGGACCGGCCGGCGGCCCGGTCCTGGTCGTTCATCACCGAGGCGAACAGGACGCCCCGTTCGCCGGCCGGGCCAATGCAGGCGATCCTTGCCTTGGGATCGGTCTCGGCCTTCAGCGCCGCGTCGGTCCGGTGGGTGTCCATGCCCCAGACGGCGGCGGCGGATCGCAGTTCCGACCGGCCGTTTTCGATCCAAAGATAGACCGGCTCGGGGGATTTGCCCGTAAAGACGATGGCGTCGTATCCGGCTTTTTTCAGTTCGGCCGGGAAGAAGCCGCCGGAATTGGAGCAGGTGATGGCGCCGGTCAGGGGCGATTTTGTGACCACCATGTAGCGGGCCCCCGTGGGCGCGGCGGTGCCGGTGAGCGGTCCCGTGACCATGGCCAGCACGTTTTCTTCGCTCAGGGGGTCGCAGGCGGGGTCCATTTCGTCCAGCAGGATTTTTGCGCCCAATCCGCGGCCCCCGATGAAGTCCTTTGCCGTTTGGAAGTCCAACGGCGTCTCTGTTGTCGCGCCGACCGAAAGGTCCACCCGAAGGATTTTTCCCCGCCATCCGTGCATGGTCCGCACCTCCCTTCCAGACTTCTGGGCAATTGCATTGAACATCCAGCCTCCTTACTATGTCTTACATGGGGAAATGGTTCAAGTTTTTTCTTTTGAAGGAAGTCGCGCAAAATGGGACAATGAAAAAGGAGCCGTTCAAGCGGGAGAGGAAGGAGGCGAAAGGGATGAAAATCGGCATCAGGGGGTTCGCACTCGGGGAGGCATGGGATGGCGGGGCGGAAAAACGCCAAATGGACCTTCAGGACGGCGCATCGGTGGGCGATCTGCTGAAGCGCCTGAACCTCGACCCCGACATCGAAAACATCCTTCTGGTTTTCATCAACGGAAGGCCGTGCGCCGACAGAGAAAACGCGCTTTCGGACGGCGACGAGGTCACGATTTTCCCGCCCCTGGACGGGGGATGATGTCCGGCGGCGGCTATTCCGGCAGCTTCGGAAGATTCAGGATCTCCCGCGCCTCTTCCGGCGTCGCGATGTCGCGGCCGACCATCCGGCTGAAGTCGACGATCCGTTCCACCAGCCTTTCGTTGGTGGTCAGCTCTCCCTTGCGATAATAGATGTTGTCCTCCAGCCCTACCCGGACGTGCCCGCCCATGAGCACGCCGTGAAGGTTCATGGGCAGTTGCGCCCGGCCGATGCCGGCGACCGTCCAGGTGGCCGACGATGGGATGCTGTTTTTGAGATGCACCAGGTTCTCGATGGCGGCGGGGATGGCCCCTTTCAGCCCCATGACGAAATCGAAATGGAGGGGCGGCTCGGCCAGTCCCTTTTGAATCAAATCCAGCGCGTTCGCGATCATGCCGACATCGAAGATTTCCATTTCCGGCTTGATGTTCAGCGCTTTCATGTCGGCCGCCAGGGCCTGGATGAGTTGGGGGCTGTTTTCGTAGACCGAATCGGGGAAATTGACCGAGCCGGTGGTGAGGCTCGCCATCTCGGGCCGCAGTTTCAGACGATCGGCCCGCTGTTCGTAGGCGGACCCGGCCCGGCCCCCGGTGGAGATCTGGAGGATCAGGCGGGTGCGTTCTTTCAGACCGCTGTAGATCGCTTCAAAAATCCCATAGTCGGTGGAAGAGATCGGAAGAGCG
>JAABTD010000182.1 GCA_011390065.1 Desulfobacteraceae bacterium | reverse complement strand
AGGCCTGGAGGATGTTGATGCGGTCGATTTCCATGGCGTCGACGATGCCGACGCCCACGGAAACCGACAACCGGTAAATCCGGGCATAAAGTTCGAGGCGGCGGGCGGGGGTCAGCTGCTTGGAATCACGGATGCCCGGATTCCTGAAGCGCTGGGGCAGGATAACCGCCGCCGCAACGACCGGGCCGGCCAGGGGCCCCCGGCCGGCCTCGTCGATGCCCGCAAGGCGGACAAATCCCTTTTGGTAAAGCTTTCGTTCATAGACCCGCGTGTCGGAAAAGCGATGGGAACCTGTCGCCGCCACGCCCGATGCCGCCGGAACCTACCGGCGCTCCTTGAGTCGGGCCGCTTTTCCGCGCAGATTCCGCAGATAGTAAATCTTGGAACGGCGCACCCGGCCCCGGATTACCACTTCGACTTTATCAATGACCGGTGAATGGAGCAGAAAGGTCCGCTCGACGCCGACGCCGTAGGAAACCTTCCGCACCGTGAAACTGGCGTTGGACATGCCCTTGCGCTTGCTGATCACCACGCCCTGAAAAACCTGAATCCGCTCTTTTTCCCCCTCCTTGATTTTCACATGCACCTTGACGGTATCCCCTGGGGAAAAATCAGGGAGATCCAGGCGCATCATCTCCCGTTCAATCTGTTTGATTGCTTCCATGACGTCTTCTCCTCTTCTCGTTTCAATCTAAAACGCATATGCTGTAGCTAAAACGCAAACGCTGTGGTTAACGCCCGGCGGTCCGGTCTCCCAGAAGCCGGTCTAATATGATGGCTGCGGCCGATCTCACCGATAAGTGGTTGTAAGCGGTCGGCCCCTCGATGGGGGCCAGAACGTAATCGGCCCTTTCCAGCAGCGCCGGCGAAAGCCCCCATGCGGTGCCGAAAACCAGCAAATAGGGGCCGCCGTCGCCGATCATTTGCCTGAACAGTCCATAGGGCAGGGCCCCATCCCGCTTCCGGGCGCAGGTGGCAACGATTTCGGGCGGGCGCCCCGTTTCCCGGCGGATCGCCTCCACCGCCGACCCGAGGTCGTCCTTGATCCGGACCAGAGAGAGCGCTTCCCGCCGGACGGGATTGAATTCCCCTCCCTTCCCTTGGGTCCAGTGCGCGATGATCCGCCGGGCCAGGACCTGTTGATCCGACAGGGGCGTGACCACGTAATAGCCGCGAACCCCGTAGGTTCCGGCGGCGCGGGCGATGTCGTGCAAGTCGAGATTGGTCACCGCGGAGGTGATCACCTCGCCTTTTTTATTAACGACCGGATGATGGACCAGGGCGATCCAGAGATCGGGCGCCGGTGGACTGGGCCTGGATGATCCGTTCAATTTCTCGCCCCCATTTCTCTAAAACCGCCACCTCGTCGTCCGCCAGCGGACGCGCCATCAGCAGTTCCGGTCGTTTCAGGAACGTCCGGATCATGGCGTTTTCCCGGCGCCAGGTCTCGATCCGGCCGTGATGGCCGGAAAGCAGCACCTCTGGAACCCGCATGTCGTTGAACGCGTCGGGCCGTGTAAAGTGGGCATGCTCCAGCAAGCCGTCCTCAAAGGACTCCTTTTCCGCCGACGCTTCGCCGCCCAACACACCGGGAATCAGCCGGACAACGGCGTCGATGACCACCATGGCGGCCAGTTCGCCGCCGGTGAGCACGAAATTGCCGATGGAGAGTTCCGCATCGATATGGTCGCAGCAGACCCGTTCGTCCACGCCTTCATACCGCCCGCAGACAAAAATCAGCCCGTCAAGCCGGGCGAGCTCGCGGGCCATTTTCTGATCGAACACACGCCCCTGGGGGGACATGAGCACTGTTTTAGCGCCGGGAGCCGCCTGACGGGCCGCCTGAATGGCAGCGGTCAGGGGTTCGGCCTTCATTACCATGCCGCAACCGCCGCCGTAGGGCCGGTCGTCGGTGACGTGATGGCGTCCCGGCGCATAGTCCCGGATGTTGACCGTGGAGGGATGGATTTTACGGGCGTCGACCGCCCTTCGGATCATCCCATGCTCCCAGAACGGCGGAAACATCTCGGGGAAAATTGTCAGCACGGCGATTTGCATGGACCCCTCCGGTCATTTCAGCGCTACAGACCTTCCGGCAGATCCACCCGCATGGTTTGTGCCGTTAAATCAATATCGAGCACCACCGAAGCCAGGGCCGGCACCAGGATTTCGTCTCCGTCCTTTTTCACGACGTAAACGTCGTTGCTTCCGGTGGGAAGGATGGCGGTCAACCGGCCGAGCAGAACGTCCTCGGCGTCGACCACCTTCAGCCCGATGAGGTCGGCCCAATAATAGGCGTCCTCCTCCGGCGCCGGCAGTTCCGACCGGCGGATGTGAAATTCGTCGCCCACCAGCAATTCCGCCGAGATCCGGTCCGGCACATCTTCCAGACCCACCAGAAGGACCCGCTGGTGGGGTTGGGCCCACGCGATCACACGCGACCGCTCGGACGTTTCACCCGGTCTCTTCAGCATCAGCACCCGGCCCGGCGTAAAAATATCAGGGGATTCGGCATGGGATTTCACCTTCAGCCCGCCTTTCAGGCCGTGAACGCCCACGATTTTCCCGATGCAAAGAAGTCGGTCGGATTTCACGACGCGCCGATCTTTACTCCAGAATCTCCAGAACCGTCCGTTTTTTGACCTTGGCCGAAGCAGCGCTCAGGATGGTGCGCATCGCCCTGGCCGTACGGCCCTGTTTTCCAATCACCTTCCCCAGATCCTCCTTGGCGACCTTGAGCTCCAGAACAGACGTCTGATTTCCCTCAACTTCATCGACCGAAACCGCATCAGGATTATCGACCAGCGCCTGGGCAATGTACTTAATCAGCTCTTTCATAGCTCCATCTCCTTTGTTGGCTGTGAGCACGTTGAGAACGAGGGATACGCAACCATTTTATCCTGGATTCACCCAACAAGAAGAATTTTATCAGATTCGCCGCCCGTTGTATACGTTAAATTGTATTGATAGGGATTACGAAGGGTTGACCTCAACCTGCCGGTTCTTGACAAGGCTTCGGACCGTGTCCGTGGGGATCGCGCCCTGATCCATCCAGTACTGGATCCGGTCGTTTTTAAGGGTCACCTCGGCCGGTTCCTGGAGCGGGTTGTACGTTCCAACGATTTCCAGAAATCGTCCGTCCCGGCGGGATTCCACCTCCGACACCACAATCCGGTAAAACGGCCGCTTTTTCGCGCCGTGTCTGGCCAATCTGATTTTCAGCATTCCTTTACGGTTTCCTTTCTACAGGTAAATGTCATTTCTACAGGTAAATGTCATTAGAACGGCAGCATGCCCTTTCCCAGTCCGCGCATGCCGCCTTTGCTCATTTTTTTGACCATTTTCATGACCTGGGAATAGTTTTTCAACATCCGGTTAATATCCTGTACGGTGGCGCCGCTGCCCTTTGCGATCCTCCGGCGGCGGCTGCCGTTGAGGATGGCGTGATTCCGCCGCTCATCGGGGGTCATGGAATTGATGATGGCTTCGATCTTCACCAGTTCCCGCTCGTCTACATTGAAGCCCTTCATCGACTTGAACTTGCCGAATCCGGGAATCATCCCCAGCAGGTCTTCCAGGGGGCCCATCTTCCGGACCTGGACCATCTGGTCCCGAAAATCCTCCAGGGTGAACTGGCTCTTCCGGATCTTCTTTTCCAGCTCCGCGGCTTTTTCTTCATCGACGCCCTCCTGGGCCTTCTCGATAAAGCTGAGCACATCGCCCATGCCCAGAATGGACGACGCCAGCCGGTCCGGATGGAACGGCTCAAGATCATTCAACTTTTCGCCCACGCCCATGAACTTGATGGGTTTGCCGGTGACGGCCTTGATGGAGAGGGCCGCCCCGCCCCGGGCGTCGCCGTCCATCTTGGTCAGGATCACGCCGCCGATATCCAGGGCGTCGTCGAAGGATTTGGCGATGTTGACCGCATCCTGGCCGGTCATGGCATCGGCCGCCAGCAGAATATCCGAGGGCTGGACCGCCGACTTGATCCGGATCAGTTCGTCCATCAGTTCCTGATCGACGTGGAGCCGGCCGGCGGTGTCGATGAGCAGCGTGTCGCAGCCTTCCTTCTGGGCCGCCGTGCGGGCCTCCCGGCAGATGGTCACGGGATCCATGCCCGTCTCCGAGGGGTAAACGGGGGCCGAGAGTTCCCTGCCCAGCTTCTGGAGCTGATCGATGGCGGCCGGGCGGTAGACGTCGGCCGGAACCAGGTAAGGGGTTCGGCCTTTTTTCCTCAATAGAACGGCCAGTTTTCCGGCGGTGGTGGTTTTACCCGATCCCTGGAGCCCCACCAGCATCAGCGGGATGGGAGTGGGACCGGACAGTTCCAGCTCCTCGTTGGCGGAACCCATGAGGGCCCGGAGTTCGTCATTGACGATCTTGACCACCTGCTGGCCCGGCGTCAGGCTCTTCATCACCTCCTGACCCAGGGCCCGGGTCTTGACGTCGGCGATGAACTGCTTGGCCACCTTATAGTGGACATCGGCTTCCAGGAGGGCCATGCGCACTTCCCGCATCCCCTCTTCGACGTTCTTCTCGGTGAGCTTGCCGTGCCCTTTCAGCTTTTTGAAAACCGCGTCCAGCCGGTTGCTGAGGTTGTCGAACATAATGATGATCCGTGGTCAAATCCGCGTGATAAATTAAAATCTTGAAAGTAATATGATCCGCATGTTATGTCAAGAAAAAATCAAGGCGCCCACAAGCCGCCGGCGCCGGAAGGCATCCATACCATGAAAAAGACCGACATCAAAGCAGTATCATCCGAAGAACTGACCGCATGGTTGACGGACCGCGGCGCGGCCCCTTTTCGCGCGGGCCAGATCCTCCGCTGGATCTACGGATGGCAGGTGGACGACTTTGCGGCCATGACCGATCTGAAAAAGGAGATCCGCGCCCTGCTGACGGATCATTTCTCCATTCCCCGGCTCGCCGTCGAGGCTGTCGCCGACGCCAGGGACGGCAGCCGGAAATACCTCTTCCGGCTGACCGACGGCCAGCACATCGAAACCGTCCTGATCCCGGAAAAAGACCACTACACCCTCTGCGTTTCCACCCAGGTCGGTTGCGCCCAGGGCTGCGCCTTCTGCATGACGGCTGCCGGCGGGTTCGTCCGCAATCTCACCGCCGGAGAGATCATCGACCAGATACGGGACATCCGCCGCGACCTGGGCGCCGACCCGCCCATGCGGCTGTCCAACATCGTCTTCATGGGCATGGGCGAACCGCTGGCCAATTACGCCAATCTGATAAAAGCCCTCCGCATCATCACCGACAGCAATTATGGCCTGGCGTTTTCCACCCGCCGGGTCACCGTCTCCACCGCCGGCATCGTCCCCCGGATGGCCGACCTGGGCCGGGACGCCGACATCAACCTGGCGGTTTCCTTGAACGCCGCCGACGACGAGACCCGCAACCGCCTCATGCCCATCAACCGGACCTATCCCATCGACCAACTCCTGGCCGCCTGTCGCGACTACCCCCTCAAGCCCCGGCGACGGATCACCTTCGAATATATATTGATGAAAGGAATTAACGACGCCCCGGCCGACGCCCGGAAGCTGGTCAAGCTGCTCCACCCCATCCGGTCCAAAGTCAATCTCATCCCCTTCAACGCACACCCGGGCAGCCCCTTCGAACGCCCCTCGGCGGCGGCCATCGACCGGTTCCAGGCGGTGCTGCTGAACGCCAACATGACGGTCATCATCCGCCACAGCAAAGGGCAGGATATCGGGGCGGCGTGCGGGCAGTTGCGGGGAAAACACAGGTTCACGGTCGATGCACCGGAAACCGATTCACATTAAATGGTTTCGGATGTCGTCCCTGGGAAGCGCCGAGACCCGGATCACCGTTCGCTCATCCGGCGCCGTCACCCCCACCGCCACAACAGCCCCCTCCTCCGCCTTGCTGTAACCAGCCACAATGCCCGCCGCCAGCCGGACGGCTTCCGGCGACCCGCCGCCGGACATCACCGCCACGGGGCCGGGCGCCTCCCGGGTCTTGAGGTAGACGTCTTTCCCGTCATCGAAATATGTCAGGATCGTCTCGTTCTCGACCTTGGTCCGCCCCACGACGAGTTTGGCCCTTTGATCCAGCCGGAAGTGGCGGCCGTATTTGAGAAGATGGAGTTCCGCTTCGGTCGGGTTCTCCCGGCGGTCCAGCAGATCCCGGAGCCGCCGTGAATACTGCTTGTCCGTCAGCAGACACCCGCCCGCCGGGGCCGGATAATCCGTGACGCCGTAGTGTTTCGCCAGTTCGATCTGGCGCTTCCGGCCCCGGCCCGCGATGTCCAGCAGGCGTTCCCGGTCGACCCATCCCTCCTTTTCGGGGATGGTCTCCGGGAGTTTTTTGGCGCTCAGGGGTCGGAGGATATACCCGTCATGGCCGGAATGCTTTTCCACATACCGCAGGGACGGCCGGGTCTGGGACATGGGTCGCTGGCCCAGCACCTCGCCTGAAAACAGAAACCGGCATCCCCGTTCCGCCATGCGCCGGCCGGCCATTTGGAACATGAGGGCGTGGCAGTCCATACAGCGATTCATGTGCCGGCCATAACCGCAGCGGGGGTTTTTGAGCATCTCCATATAAACAGGCGTGATATTGTCGACAATGAGGGGAATGCCCGCGATCCGGGACGCCTTCCGGGCCTTGTCCGCTGCAAAAAACGGGGTCTCAAAGCTGATCCATTCCACATCCACGCCGGCGTCTTTCAACACCAGACCTGCCAGGATGCTGTCAAGACCGCCGGAACACAGCCCCAGGGCCCGAACGGTTTCCGATTGCGTTTTTTCCATTTTTCCCTTATGGCTCGACCGTAAAAGCCGCCGTCATGCATTCAAATCCGGCAAAACCGGATCGAAATCAGGCCCGAAACCCGGGCGGCAGAAGGGTTCATCATGCGCAAGAAATCGAATACAGATAAAATCCTTACCATACTAGAAGCGACTTACCCTGATGTCAAGACGCAGCTCGATCACAACAGCCCGTTCCAGATGCTCGTCGCCACCATCCTGTCGGCCCAGTGCACCGACCGCCAGGTCAATGCCGTCACCCCGGCGCTTTTCCGGGCCTTGCCCACGCCCCGGGCCATGGCGGAGGCCGACCTTGAGACCATCGAAGGGCTCATCCGGTCCACCGGGTTTTTTCGGAACAAGGCCAAACACATCCGCAATTGCGCCCGGGGCCTGCTGGAAAAATTCGACGGCGAGGTCCCCGAGACCCTGGAAGAACTCACGACCCTGCCGGGGGTGGGCCGAAAAACCGCCAACGTGGTGTTGAGCGCCTGTTTCGGAAAGCAAACCGTGGTGGTCGATACCCATGTGGCCCGCATCTCCCGCCGGTTGGGACTCACGGCCCGGACCGACCCGGTCAGGATCGAATTCGACCTCATGGACGTTGTGCCCGAAAATTCCCGGAACGATTTCTGCCTTCGACTCATCTTCCACGGACGGGCGGTGTGCAAGGCCCGGAGGCCGGCCTGCGCCGTTTGTCCCCTGGCGTCGATCTGTCCTTCGGCCGGAGAAGCGTCGGCTCAATAAAGTCTGCAAATCCCCCAATATCCTGTTGACGAATCGGCGCTTATTGGCGTATATAGGGCGTTTATTTTTGCTCCGGCCGGCATTGCCCCGGAAGAAGACGAAAAAGGGAGTGGGACACCGTCGTATGATACAACTGATCAGAGGGTTTAAAGACATCCTTCCCGAAGAAGCAGGGCTGTGGCAGGAAATCGAACGAATCGCCGCCGACCTGTTCGAGGACTTCGGATACCGGGAGATCCGCATCCCCATCATGGAACGGACCGAACTGTTCGCCCGGTCCATCGGCGAGGATACCGACATCGTCGAAAAGGAGATGTACACCTTCCCGGATCGCAAGGGGGATCTGATCACCCTCCGGCCCGAAGCCACCGCCTCCATCGTCCGCTCCTATATCCAGCACAAGATGTATGCCGCGGACCCGGTCCGCAAGTTCTACATGACCGGCCCCATGTTCCGCCGGGAGCGTCCCCAGAAAGGACGGTACCGCCAGTTCTACCAGATCGACGCGGAGATCTTCGGCGTGGCCTCCCCCTACGCCGATGCGGAGTTGATCTACCTTCTGGACACGTTGTTCCGCCGCCTGGGCGTCGACGACGTCGCGGCCCACATCAACTCCCTGGGGTGCCCGGCCTGCCGGCCCGGTTTCAAGTCGGCCCTGCTGGACTACATGGCCGACCGGATGGAGACCCTTTGCGTCGATTGCAAGCGCCGCAGCGAACGCAATCCCCTGAGGGCTCTTGACTGCAAGGTTCCCGACTGTCGCGACGCCATGGCCGACGCCCCGTCGATCCTGGATCATCTGTGCGCAGACTGCCGGGACCATTTCGACACAGTCAAAACAGCCCTGACCGATCTCGGCGTCCCCTTCGAGGTGGACAAGCGGCTCGTCCGGGGCCTCGATTATTATACCCGCACCACCTTCGAAATCCTCACCGGTTCCCTGGGGGCCCAGAGCGCCGTGGCCGGCGGCGGGCGATACGACGGCCTCATCGAGATGCTGGGAGGCCCCAGCCTGCCGGCCACCGGATTCGCCATCGGCTTCGACCGCCTGGTGGAAATCGTCGGCATGAAGGCAGAGGATTATCAGCGCGCCCCGAAGCTGTTTATCGCGGCCCTGGGGCCCCACAGTCAGGCCAGAGCGTTCGGTTGGTCCTGCGCCCTGGGAACGGCCGGGATTCAGGCGGATATGGATTTCGAGGGCCGAAGCCTCAAAAGCCAGATGAAGCGGGCCGACCGGAGCGGGGCCGAATACGTTCTCATCGTGGGAGAAAAGGAACTGGCCGAGGGCGGGGCCGTGCTTCGCAACATGGCCACCAAAGAGCAGGAGACGATTTCCCTGCGCGATCTCGCGGCCGAGATCAAAAAGCGACTATCGCTTCACCCCTAAATCTAAGTTATCAAGGAGAGACCATTTTGTCGGACATACTCGGAGCGATGCGACGGACGCACCACTGTTGCGAACTGGGCACGGCGGATATCGGCAGGGAAGTGGTTCTGATGGGCTGGGTTCAGCGCCGTCGGGACCACGGCGGCGTGATTTTCGTGGATCTGCGGGACCGGGAGGGCATCACCCAGGTGGTGTTCAATCCTGAAATCAACCCCGACGTCCATGAAAAGGCCCAGGCCATCCGGAACGAATATGTGCTCGGGGTCCGCGGCAAGGTCGATCCCCGACCCGACGGCATGATCAACCCGAACCTGACCACCGGCGAGGTGGAAATCGCCGTGTCGGAGTTGCGGCTGTTCAACACGGCCGAGACCCCGCCGTTTCTGGTGGAAGACCGGGTGGAGGTCTCCGAGAACATCCGATTGAAACACCGCCACATCGATCTGCGACGTCCCCGGCTCCAGCGCAACCTCATCACCCGCCACCAGGCCACGTCGGCCATCCGGCGTTATCTGGACGGCAACGGCTTTCTGGACATCGAAACCCCCATGCTCACCCGGTCCACGCCCGAGGGCGCCCGGGACTACCTTGTCCCCAGCCGGGTCAATCCCGGCAAGTTCTACGCCCTGCCCCAATCGCCCCAGATTTTCAAGCAGCTGTTCATGATCTCGGGGTTCGACAAATACTACCAGATCGCCCGGTGTTTCCGGGACGAAGACCTCCGGGCCGACCGGCAACCGGAGTTCACCCAGATCGACGTGGAGATGTCCTTTGTGGGCGAAGACGACATCATGGCCATGACCGAGGGCATGATGGCGGCCCTGTTCAAGGAGATCCACGGCATCGGACTGAACCGCCCCTTTCCGGCGTTAACCTACGAAGAGGCCATCGACCGGTTCGGCCTGGACAAACCGGACATCCGTTTCGCCCTGGAACTGGTGGACCTTTCCGACATCATGGCCGGCTGCGGATTCAAGGTGTTTGCCAACGCCGTGAAAAACGGGGGCGTGGTCAAGGCCATCAACGCCAAGGGGTGCATTGACTTCACCCGCAAGGAACTGGACGACATGACCGACTTCGTCTCGGTCTACCGGGCCAAGGGCATGGCCTGGATCAAAATCCGGGAGGACAGCTGGCAGTCCCCCATCGCCAAGTTTTTCTCCGAAGAAGAGAAAGCGGCCATGGTGGAGCGGCTGAACATCGAACCGGGCGACCTGATCCTGTTCGGTTCGGACGCCGCCAAGATCGTCAACGAAAGCCTCGGCCATCTGAGAAACCACCTGGGCAAGCGGCTGGGCCTCATCGACGAAGACGCCTTCGCCTTCACCTGGGTCACCCAGTTTCCCTTGTTGGAGTACGATCCGGACCTGAAACGGTACGACGCGATCCACCACCCCTTCACCGCGCCGATGGAAGAGGATTTCGACGCCCTTGCCGCCGATCCCGGAAAAGTTCGGTCCCAGGCCTACGACCTGGTGCTCAACGGCTTCGAACTGGGCGGCGGCTCGATCCGGGTCCATCAGATTGAACGACAGCGCCGGATCTTCGACGCCATCGGCCTCAAGCCCGAGGAATACGAAGAAAAATTCGGTTTTCTGTTGTCCGCCCTGGAATCCGGCGCCCCGCCCCACGGCGGCATCGCCCTCGGGTTGGACCGCCTGGTGATGCTCCTGTGCCGGGAAAGCTCCATCCGCGACGTCATCCCCTTCCCCAAAACCCAGAAGGCGGCCTGCCTCATGACCAACGCCCCGGCGGATGTGGACAAGGCTCAGTTGGATGAATTGAATCTTCGGGTGCGAATTGAGTGAGCGCCGCTTTCCCAAGCGCTGAAAAACAACAAAATGCCCGGTCGAAACATCGACCGGGCATTATTTTTTTCGGCTTCCCGTGTGCACATTTGTTTTTTTAAACCAATTCGGCTTGCCATTACTCTTCTTCGAATCCAAAAGAATCGAATCTAAGTGTTCGGCAGTTTTCGGTAACGTCACGAATCGTTTTGTGGGCACTGGTTCAGTTGAATGGGAATGTCCATAATATCAACAAGTTAGAATCTTGCCGCAATATGCGCCAACATTCTGGATTTTCAAGATAAAAAGCCCT
>JAABTD010000181.1 GCA_011390065.1 Desulfobacteraceae bacterium | reverse complement strand
AGCATCCGGGATGCATCGGCTGCCAGAAATGCCAGGAATCGGAGAAATTCGAATGCAGTATCGGCGACGAAGTGGGCCGGACCGTCGCCACGATCCCCCAATATGACGTGATCGTCATGGCGACGCCGCTCTACTGGTGGAGCTATTCGGCCCAGCTCAAGATCTTCATCGACCGGATGTATTCCCTGTCGAAATTCGGCGATTCGTGGGAGGTGCGATCAGCGCTGTCCGGCAAGACCCTGGCCCTGCTGGCCACCGCCGGCGGCCCCATCGAAAACAATCTGGAGCTGCTGGAACGGCAATGGAAGAATCCGGCGGACATCCTGGGCTGCGAATTCCACTCCTGTCTTTTTCCGCTGGTTCCGCCGGAACCCGGAGCGCTCGCCAGGGAGGCGGCCGTCATCGAAAAAGCCCGGGACTTCGGCCGGTCACTGGCTTCGGCAGCGTCATAGCGGCATCCGATGCCGGATGATGATTTCTTCAGCGCCTATTCGTCGCCCCATGGGTTGAAAATCTCCACGTCCTCGTCCGGCATATCCCCGACGTTTCGGGTCACGACCGTCAAATCATTGGCCATGCCGACGGCGGCGATCAACCCGTCGATTACCGGGATGGTTCTGCCTTTCTTTTCGGCGGCCGCCCGTATCCGTCCCCACATCAGCGCCGCGCGGGCGTCCACCGGCAGAATCCGGTTGCGAAAGCGCTCCGCCAGATCCCGGTCCAGCCAGTTCTGCAACGCTTGCCGCTTTCGTCCGGCCGACAGTTTGGAAATCCCTTTCTGGATTTCGCCGAACGTGATCGAACTCAGGAACAACGACATTTCAGCCTGCGCCTTCAGCCATCCCACCACGCGCCCATTGGGTTCGGGCTTCACCAGTTCTGAAATCACGCAGGTATCCAGCAGGTAGTTCACAGCGCCACGTCCCGGCCCACATCCTTGTCCCGCTCAAGATCGATCCCAGCGCCTTTGAGGGGCGAGTTGGCAAAAAAGGCCGCCAAATCTTCAGCAGGCGCCGCCAGCCTTCGATACTCCGCCACCGACAACACCACGACGGTTTCAACCCCATGGCGGGTGACGATCTGGGGACCGTCCCTCAGCGCGTTTTTCACCACCTCGCTGAACTTGCTTTTTGCCTCTTGAAGCTGCCAATGGTTCATGCAACACCTCCTATCCAACCGGTAAAGTCTAGACAGACTAGACGGTAACGGAAACCTATGGGATTGTCAATATGCGTCTCCCGATTGCCCGCCCAAAAAACACCGCCTTTACCCCCAAAATACTTCTTGCCATTCCCTTTCTAATGCTTTAAGCTGACTCTATACGATCCACCACCTGAATTCCGCCAGCGACATTCCGCGATACCGACGGTTCCCTTACCCAGGAGATTTTTTCCCATGTCGTTGCTCCACTACCGGCACGGGGCTCATTTGGAGTCCTACCGCCGCACGGCCCACATCCGCGACGAAGCGGCCTACCGGGCGCTTTATCGCCGTTCCCTGGAAGATCCGGAAGGCTTCTGGGCGGAACAGGCCCGCCTGTACCTCGACTGGGAAAAACAATGGGACGAAGTCCATCACTGGGACCCCGGTTCGGCCCGTTGCCGGTGGTTCGCCGGCGGCGTTCTGAACGCGGCCTACAATTGCATCGACCGGCATCTGGAGCGCCATCGGGACCGGATCGCGTTTTATTGGGAAGGGGAAGATCCAGCGGAAACCGAATCCATCACCTACGGCGATCTCCATGACCGGGTCAACCGGCTCTCGGCGATGCTCCGGGCCCGGGGGATCGGCAAGGGGGACCGGGTCGCCCTCTACCTGCCCATGATCCCGGCCCTGCCGGTTTCCATGCTGGCCTGCGCCCGGATCGGCGCCGTCCACACCGTGGTCTACACCGGCCTCAGCCCCAAGGCCCTGGCCAGCCGGATGGCGGACTGCCGCGCCAAAGCCCTGATCACCGTGGACGGCATGCGGCGCGACGGCGAAAGGGTTCCGCTGATCCCGTCCCTGCGTCCGGTCCTGGCCCCCCTCCCCCACCTGGAAACGGTTCTGATCGATGCCCGAATGGACGCCGGCTTTTCCCCGGATTCAGATCGGGAAGTCCTGTGGGGGGATGCCGCGGCCGACCCCTCCCTCCCCGAATTCGTGCCGCCCGAACCCATGGATGCCGAAGATCCCCTCTTCATCCTTTATATCAGCGGGGTGCGGGGCCGGCCCAAGGGGGTGGTCCACACCCACGGGGGCTACCTGCTCCATGCGGCCATGACCACCCGGCTGGTGCTGGACGCCCGGCCGGAGGAGATCCTCTGGTGTACGTCGGACATGGGCTGGATCGTGGGCCACACCTACGGGCTTTACGGTCCCCTGCTCAACGGGCTCGCCAGCGTGCTCTTCGAGGGGGAGCCGGAGAGCGCCGAGCCGGCCCGCTACGGGGACATCATCGAGCGATACGGCGTGGACCGGCTCTGCTGGACCCCCACGGAGATCCGCTTCGCCCGCAACGGCGGCGCGCTGACGGGCCGCGACCTCCCGTCCCTGAAGCTGATGGCCTCGGTGGGCGAACCCATGGACCCGGAGACCTGGGAATGGGCGTACCACCAGGTCGGCGGGGACCGCTGCCCGGTCATCGACGCCTACCTCCAGACCGAAACCGGCGGCATCCTCATCGCGCCCTTGCCCGGCGCAGGTCCCCTGAAGCCGGCCTTCTGCGGCCAGCCGTTTTTCGGCGTCGATCCGGTGGTGCTGGACGATTTCGGGGAGCCGGTCCGTCATCCCAACCGGGAAGGGGTGTTGTGCATCCGGCGGCCCTGGCCGGGCATGGCCCGGACCATCCATAACGATCACGAGCGGTTCATCGACCCCTATTTCAACCGGATCAGGGGGATGTACTTCACCGCCGACGCGGCCCTGCGGGACGCCGACGGCGATTTCCGGATGCTGGCCCGGGTGGACGACGTTATCAAGGTCTGCGGGGGACGGATCTGCGCCGCGGAAATGGAAGCGGTGCTGCGCCTTCATCCGGAGGCGACCGACGCCGCGGTGGTGCGGTTCCCGCATCCCGTCAAAGGCGAGGGCATTTACGCTTTCGTGGCCCTTGACGCCGCTGTTCATCCCTCCGATTCGCTGAAGGAAACCCTGCTGCGGCATCTCAGGGAGGAAATCGGGTCCATCGCCGCCTTCGACGTGATCCAGTGGACCCGGGCCCTGCCCCGGACCCGGAGCGGCAAGGTCGTCCGGCATATTCTGGACAAAATCGCCGCCGGCAATGTCGACGATATGGGGGACGCCGCCGCCATTGTCGATCCGGCGCTCATTCAGGACCTCATCAACGGACGGCAGACGCCCGGATGAGGGGACGCTTTTACGGATAGACCCGCTGCCGGGAGCCGGCCATGATCCTGCGCGACAAAAAAGGGCGGTCGTTTCAGGTCTCCGCATATCGGCCCGAAGACGAACCGTTTCTCAAACGGATGTACGACGACTTTACGCCCAAGGCGCGGTTCCAGGGCATGCCGCCGGAGAACGGCGCCGTCCGCTGCCGCTGGATCGACCGGTTGTTGCGGTACGGCCGCAACTTCCTGGCATGGAACGACATCCGGGTGGTGGGGCATGTGGCCATCATGCCCGATCCGGTCTGCAACGACGCGGAATACTTGATTTTCATCGATAAAATCCACCGCGGCGCCGGCATCGGACGGGCGTTGACCGAGGCGGCCATCGATTGCGCCCGGGACCTGCGCCTGCGCCGGGTCTGGCTGACGGTGGACGCCTACAATTTTCCGGGCATCCGGCTTTACCGGCACATGGGGTTCCGGTTCCGGGAGGAACACAGCTCCGTCACCGAACGCACCATGGAGTTGATCCTTTGACGGCCCGGGCGTCGGAACGCCCGGCCGGACCCCGATCCAAAAACAGCGGTTTCAGGACGGCGAAAGGAGGCAGGGCCATGATTATCGACCAAGGAGAACTCCTGACCGGTTTGACCATGCGGTTTGTCCAGCAGTTCGTGCATGCGGCGGTGCGGGAAGATCACCTTCCGGGGACGGTGCTGATCCACGAAGGCGAGCCGGCCACCTATTTCTACACCCTGGTGGAGGGACGGGTCCGGCTCAGCATCGAAGAAGCGCGGCAAAAGGTCTACCAGGTCAGCCATGCCGGCGACGCCTTCGGCTGGTCGAGCCTGGTGGGCCGGGAACGCTATTCCGCCTCCGCGGAATGCCTGACCCCCACCACACTGATGAAGCTGGACCGGAACGCCCTGTGGGATCTGCTTGAGAGCGACGCCTACAGCGGCATGATCTTCTTCCGGAACCTGTCGCGGATACTCGGCAACCGGCTCCTCAAAAGCTACCAGATCATCACCGACGCGGTGGTCGAACAACCGGCGTGACCCATTCCCGCGGGTCCATCGAGTGCGGCAAAAGGCGGATGTCGCTGCTCAACAGACGGGCAGCCGAATTTTTGACCGGAATAGGCCTCCGGACCCAGGCGGGTTTCGACTTCATCGGCATGTCGGAGGCCCATACGAAACAGACCCGCTATCGCAGCCGACCATCGTCCAGAAACCGCAGCCAGAGCCGGCGCATGGTCTCGGGGTCGTGGCCGCCATCCACGGCATAGACGCGCTGCGGCGGTAAAATCTCCGCCAGAAGCCGGTGAGCTTTCACGAACCGGTCCTCCTGCCCATAGCCCAGGTAGAGGGGCATCCGCCCCTCCGGGTTGCCGGCATCGGACTTGAGCCAGTCCCATAGCAGGCGTTGCCAGTCCTCCGATGGGTCATAATCCCCCGGCGACCAGCTCCGGACCCCGCCCGCCCCGGCGATCTCATCGTTGATCTCCGGGTCTCCCAGAAAGGGCGCGATGACGTAAACCCCGTCGATGTCTTCGGGATGCAGCCGCATGTACCATAACGCCCCCATCCCGCCCATGGAGGCCCCCACCAGCCAGATTCGGCGGTAGCCTTGGGCTTTGGCCGGATCGATCACATCGGTCTTCAACCGGGCGACGAGGCTTTCGCCGACATAATACCCCACATGCGCGTTGGGTGCGACCATGTCGAAGGGCAGGCCCCGCCCCCGCACGGCTGAAACAAACCCCTCCTTCTCAAAGCTCCGGTGGCTGCCGCCCCGGCCCCGCAGGAAAACGATCAAATGGGGACGGCGCCCGCCGTCGTCGGGTCCGTACCTCAGCACATCCAAAGGCGCGTTGGTCCCAAAAAAATAGGCGCACCCAGACAACCCGAGGGCCAGAAGGAAGACGGTCATCGCCGCAAAAGCGCCTTTCCCGATGCACGCCGTCATGGACAGCCCCCCTTTCCCAACAGGTTGTTATGTTAGACTCGCAACAATCCGTTTGAGCATACCGGACACCTCGTCGGCAATGGACTGCAGATCCTCGTTGCCAATCACTTCCATGGCGGCGGCGGGATTGAGGGCCGACACCACCGTCTTGCCGTCGTCGTTTTCATAGACGACAATGTTGCAGGGCAGCAGCAGCCCGACGTCCAGGTCGATCTGGAGCGTTTTGAGGGCGTAGGGCGGATTGCACGCCCCGAGGATCACGTATTTTCTGAAATCCGCATCGATCTTCTTCTTCAGGGTTTCTTTGACGTCGATCTCCGTCAGCACCCCGAATCCCTCGGCTTTCATGGCCTCCTTGACCTTGGTAACGACCGATTCGTAGCCGTCCTCCAGCACCGTCGTATGAGCGTACTGTTTCCATCTTTCCATAGGGAGTTCCTTTCCATTTCAGTTCAAAAACAATCCCGGTTCATCCTAATTTTTCAAGAGCTTCCACTTCAACGACCAGCAGATCGGCGCCCTTATGGACGCCATGAACCAGACCGCGTCGGAGGAGACCGCCGCCCGGAACTGGATGGAAGACCATAAGGATCTGGTGGACGGTTGGATTGGGGGCAAATCCGGGTAGGGGCGAAAAATGTTTCGCCCCTACCCTTTCCTGTCTAAATATCAGGCGTTTCCAAGGAAATTCCGGAAACCGCCTATTTCGTGCAGTCCCCGAGCCGCTTTCCGGTCATTTTGTTCGTCATCGTCATTTTCCCCTGTCCGGGGACATCCACCGTCGTTTCCGCCGACCCCTGGAACGTGTCGCCGTGGTAGGCGATCTCCCCCCGGCTGTCCGTCTTTCCCTGGGCTCCCTCGCAGACGATGCGCCAGTTGACCTTGTTGCCGGACACATTGTAGTCCACCGTCTTGCAATCCTGCCCCGGTTCTTTGTTCTGGGGCGCCATGTCCTCTTCCGTCAGGCAGTAGGTGTTGGTGACATCCGGGATGGCCATGGGCATGCCCGGCATTTCGGTTTTGGTGACCACCTGCCATTGACCGGGGTTCATGGGGGATTCGGCCGGGGCCGTGGACGCCGTCAGGGCCAGTGCGAAGATGAATATCCATGCCGCTAAAAACATTTTCTGCATTTGCAATTCCTTTCGGTTGAGCGTTTTGGCTTTCACCCCACTCGCAATATGGCATAAAGCCGAGGCAAAAGCCGTTCAATGGGCCGCACATTGAGGCTTTTAAGGCGTCAAAGTCAAGTGAAAAATCACTGAAAAATCGGGATGTGCCGATCAATTTAGACGGTCTGATGCGCCGCAAAAAAAAGTCCCTCGACAGCAGAACATCGGCTGACTATTATTTGGAATATATTGCTGTCCGCAACCTGAAACAAAAGGAGAACGCCGATGTTAAGCCAGAAGATGACCGACGCCCTCAACGAGCAGATCAACAAAGAGATGTATTCCGCCTACCTCTACATGTCCATGTCTGTGGCCTCGAACGAAATGGGGCTCAAAGGGTTCGCCAACTGGTTCATGGTTCAGTACCATGAGGAGATGTACCATGCCATGAAGTTCTATGAATATGTGGGCCGCCAGGGCGGCAAAATCGCCCTCAAGGCCATTGCCGAACCGCCTTCCGACTTCAGCTCTCCGCTGGACATGTTTCCCAAGACGATGGAGCACGAACAGTTCGTCACCCGATCCATCAACGACCTCATGGATCTGGCCATCGAGGAGAAGGATCACGCCAGTCGGATCTTCCTTCAGTGGTACGTCACGGAACAGGTGGAGGAAGAGGAAAACGACAACGACATGATCGCCCAGTTGAAACTCATCGGCGACAATCCCCAGGGGTTGATGATGCTCGACCGCGAACTGGCCGGCCGGGCCGCCAATGTGCCCACCGACTTCAGCAAAGGCGTGGAAGGCGCCGCCGAAGAAGGCTGATCCCGGTTCGACATATAGCCCCTTCCTTTCCAAGAATTCCCGACAATCGAAGGCCCGGCTCAAACGTCCGGCCGGGCCTTCTCCCGAAATCCCCAACCAAAGGGTGGTAGACAATGGCATTTTTCGGATTTCTCATCGGCATCGCGGCATACTTCGTTTATCGAAGCATTGTAACGGGGTTTTACACCGTCGCTCCCAACGAGCGGGCGGTCATCACCGTTTTCGGCAAGGCCCGGCGGCTGGAAATGGGCGGGTCCACGGCGACGGATTCGGCCCTGAGCGAGGAGGAGAAGGAGCGCTACGATTACCCTCTGTTGAAGCCCATCCCACCGGGCGGTCCCTACTTCAAATGGCCCTGGATGAAGGTCCACAAGGTGGACATCCAAACCCAGGCCCTGGACCTGACGTGGGATCCCACCAAAGCCCAGGAGACCATCGAAGCGGTGACCAAGGACAACCTGACCATCGGGGTGGACGGGCAAATCCGGTTCCGGGTCAGCGAAAACAACCTGTATCCGTATCTCTTCGGGGTCCGGAGCCCCCTGGAACACGTCATGGGCTTCTTCATTTCGGTGCTGCGGGAGCGGATCGCCAATTTCACCGATCCCAAGGGATCCCAGCTCATCAAGGAGGCGGATGTCGGGGACGGCGCCGAAGGAAGCGCCCTGGACATCACCGAGGGCGTCTCCATCAACGATCTGCGGAAAAATCTGCCGCTGCTGAACGATTTCATGGAGGAGCAGTGCCGCAACACGCCGGAGCGATACGGCATCGAACTGGATGCGGCCCTGATCACCGAAATCGACCCGCCCAGCGAGGTCGATTCGGCCCTGTCGTCCATCAACTCCACCCGGAACCAGGTGGCCGCCGACATCTCCACGGCCCGGGCCGACGCGGAACAGCAAATCACCATGAGCAACCGGGCGGTGGAGATCGCCTCCAACAACGCCCATGCCGAGGTGGCGCCGCTCAACGAACTCGCCAGGACGTTGATGGAGATTAAGACAGAAGGCGGCTCGGCCGCCCTGAAAGCGTATGTCCGGAACATGCAGGTCCCGCTGTTGGGCCGGGCCGGCCGGATCGTCAAGACATCCAGGGCATAGGAAAAATCGAAAACGTCAAGGGAGAACATCATGGGACCTGACTGGACCACTTTTATCATACTGGCGGTGATCGGATTCGCGACCATCCCCTTTTGTCTTTTCATCGCCCGCCGGATGGGATTGTACATCACGGTGGCCGAAGCCGAAGCGAGTGTTTACACCCTGTTTGGAAAAGTCCTGGGGACTATCGATACGCCGGGACTCCATTTTCCGATCCTCCGTTTCGGCCCCAAAGCGCTGATGCTGCCGTTGTTCGGCAAGCGCTATACCGTCAACACCGCTCTGCGGCAGAACTACCTGCGAAGCCAGATGGTCAATTCCGAAGAGGGAACGCCCATGGGGGTGGGCATCTGGTATGAGATGCGGGTGACCGATCCGGTCTCCTATCTGTTTAAAAACGCCAATCCCGAGGGCTCTCTGGAGGCCAACGTGGCCAGTTCAACCATTTCCGTGCTCTCCAATCTGGAGATGGAAAAGATGCTGGAAAACCGCCACGGGCTGAGCCGAACGGTCCGCAGCACGGTCTCTCCCCTGTCGGAAAAATGGGGATATCGTCTGGGATCGGTCTATATCCGGAAAGTGGCCTTCACCGACGCATCCATGGTGGAAAACATCACCGAAAAGGTAGTGAAACGGCTCATTCAGGTCACCAGCGCCATGAAACAGGACGGCGAAAACCGCGTCGGCCTGATCAAGAGCCAGACCGCCAACAAAGTCTCCCAGAAAATGGCCGAAGCCGCCGCCGTCCGGCCCGATGTGGTGGGTTCGACCTTGAACAGCATCGCCAAAAAAGACGGGGAAGTTTTAGAATCCCTTCTCACGGTCATGGAAACCGAAAAGCTGCTCGAATCGGGGGCGGCCGTGGACGTGATTCCGGAGGGGACGACGGTTCTGGTTCAGTTGGAAAGCAAGGGGCCGGGGGACAGGAAACGGATCGATAGGGGGGAATGATTGTCAACTCAGGATTGATCTGAATCTTCGCTCGTTAGAACTTTATCCAATTTTGTTATGATTTCAGGTGATTCTTTTAGATCGCACAAGGGCGTCAACTGCTCGATGATGTAGTTCCTGTTGAGTTTGTGCATATATCTCGTGGCGATGCTCTCCACGTCGCCCCAATCTTTCGGCCGGTCGGCAAACGCCTTGAGAACGATGAGATCCTCCGCGGAACATGTTATCAGAGGACAGTCCGAAGAAAAAAGAAAAGGCGTGGCGTTCCGTATCATTTCTTCTTCGAAGGGCAAACCTGAGAGAGAAATATCCATCGCAACGCCGTTTGAAGCAAAAAGCAGCAACACTCTGTTGTCGAGGGCAAAGGTGAGCGGGTCGTCGATTCTACTTTTATACTGGTTTAACAGTTGTTTTGCGTATGCCTCCTCATTTCCGAATCCGCACATGAGACAAAGGTCGATATCCTGAGTCATCCTGACTTCGCCCCATCGGATAACGGCCAATCCGCCAATAAAGCAGAACGGCCACTTTTGGGCTTCCAATGTCTGCTGGATTTCCTTTGCAGCCTGGAATAACCCGTTCATGATTGACCGCCTTTGTCTTGTGTTTTCGGTTGTTTCATCTTCATAAAAAGGCGCTGTTGCTCCACAAGGCCGCTGGATAAGCGAACCTTGCCTGTATCGCACGCATATTGCAGCATTTCGTCCAGAACTTTCCGCTTCTTTTCGTAATAATCCTTTGAACGCAGCTCTTCGGCTTTTAGTTTTTGTAGCGCTACCGCTGCTTTTTGCCATGTTTTGACCCATCTGAGGCTTTGTTTTTGTCTATCCATCGTCATTTATCCATTTCGGTTGGGTTTGGATGTCGCCCGCTGTACCATTTTTCTGTTTGGCGGTGTCAATAATATTTTTTTTTCCTGTGCGCCATCGGGTGCCCAACTTCCCGTAATATTTGTTCCAGTTTTACTCTGATCGGCGCGATGTTTCGATCGACGATCTCCCGCAGCTTTTTAATGTCGACAAAATCATATTCAAGTAGATTTTTGACATCGTCTTCGTCTTTTCTTTCAAAAGTTGATATTTTCATGGCGATCAAGTGTTCAACTGAAACAACATAAAGCTCCGCTTCTCCGATGTTTTCCTTTTCTGTCGCGGAATCGATCGCTTCTTCGAACAACCTGCTCAAATCACCTTCGTCAACGGAGTATCGATCAATAAAATCAACGCTGATATTATCTGTCTCACTGTAAACGTTTATGCCTCCGATCGTCAGCTCTCTGATATTATATTTCAGATCAGCCAAATGCTTTATAACTTTTTGCCTGTCCGCTTTCTTTATGGCGGTATCCAGGTCTTTTGTGTACGCATGACCTGCCGGATCGGGCAGCCAGTACCATACCGCCAATCGGCCGATCAAAACGCATTTGATTTGTAAGTCGCTCAATATTTTCGTTGCAAAAACGGCGCTTTCTTTCGGATCGAATGTCGGCAATTCCAAAGCGTTTTTTTTCCGCTGTTTATCGCTCATCATTATCCACTTACTTGAGCTTTTTTACATCACTACCAATTATTGGATTCAGACGTTGCCCGCTGTATCAGCTGTTGCTTTTTCTCAGGCGATTGATTCCAAAGGTAATGCCTGGAATACGCCTCTTCGATCCGCTTTTCTCCGGATTTGGAGAAACGCAAGAGCAGATCGTTTATATCCAATTGTTTAGTATCTATCAGATTTTCTTGTCAAATAAATCT
>JAABTD010000030.1 GCA_011390065.1 Desulfobacteraceae bacterium | reverse complement strand
GGAGAAAGCGTGGTTCTCGGCGCAATCCGGGAACTTGAGCTGGACAAAAAGCTCGACGAACTGGGCTTCACCCGGCCCCAGGCAGAGGCGGCCATCGGCGTCATCGCGGCGCGGCTGCTGGCCCCGGCCTCCGAGCGAGCAACGCACCTGTGGCTGCAAAACAGCACCTCCCTGGACGACTTGCTGGGCGCCAGTTTTCAGGCGCTTTCCCAGGACAGGGTGTACAAGGTCTTCGATATGCTGCTCCGGAACAAGGCCGCCATCGAACAACATCTTGCGGATCGGGAAAGAAATCTGTTCAATCTCGATGAAAAAATCCTCCTGTACGACCTGACCAACACCTTTTTCGAAGGGAGCTGCAAGTTCAACAAAAAGGGCAAGTTCGGCGTTTCCAAGGAGAAGCGATCCGACTGCCGCCTGGTGACATTGGCCCTGCTGACGGACGCCGAGGGGTTCCCGAAAAAAAGCGAGTTTTTCGAGGGAAACGTCAGCGAACCCGGAACCCTTTCCATGATGCTGTCTTCCCTTTCCACGTCGGCCAAAAAACCAATCGTTGTCGCGGACGCCGGCATTGGAACCGATGAGAACATTCAACGGCTCAGGGACAACGGCTACCATTACATCGTCGTTTCCAGAAAACGAAAAATTGATATTCCTGACGGACTGGAAATGACAGAGGTTCGCAGCAGCAAACAACGAACCATTAGCGCCGCCGTTCATGTCAACGAATGCGCGGAGACCGAGGTTTACTGTCATTCCACTGCCAAGGAGATCAAGGAACGACAGATAAAAAACCGATTCGAAAGGCGATTCGAGGACGAACTGAAGAAGGTTCACGCCTCTCTTTTCATGAAAAATGGAACGAAGAAATATGAAAAGGTGATTGAAAGAATCGGTCGCTTGAAGGAACGACACGCCCGTGTGGCCTATCGCTATGAAATCAGCGTCGAGAAGGACGAGGCGACCGGAAACGCAATCCGCGTCGAAGGGATCATGAAGGAACATGATGGGGCGCCCGCCGGATATTACATGATCCGGTCCAGCATCGTTGGCGGCAGCGAGAGAGAAATTTTCGACATCTTCAACATGCTGCTCAACATAGAAGACGCCTTTCGGTCCATGAAATCGGAACTCGGACTCAGGCCGGTCCACCATCAGATAGAGTTCAGGTGCGACGGGCATCTTTTCATCACCGTTTTGGCGTATCATGTCCTCAACGCGATCCAGACCAAACTCAGGGAGGCTGGCATATTTCACAACTGGGCGACCCTTCGAAGCCGTCTGGCGTCCCATTATCGGCTGACCACCTCCATGAAGAGATTCGATGGAAAAATGCTGTACATCCGCAAACCATCTAAGCCGGAGGAATGCCACAAGCTGATTTATGACGCCCTCGGTCTCAGCCACCAGCCCGGCGGGGTCTGCAAAACGATCATATAAATCGCCCCCATCGGATTGGCCGATGACCGGCTCAAAAAAAGAAACGTAGTGCCAAAACGCGGCCTGCCATGGCTGCAACAAGCCGTTATTATAAAAAATAAATTTTGCCGCCATGAAGTTGGGTTAAGAAATAACGAATTTCAAAATGAGTGGATGCTGGAACCGAGTCAGAATTGCAAGGAAAGCTTCGGGCTGCCGGATAAAAAAGCCGAGAATCGGGGCCTATTTGGCTTTTAGAAAGCGGATCGAGCCATTTTGAGCAGGGCAGGAAACTCGCCCGCTTCCGTGCTTATCAGCTTCCGAATAAGATTGCTCAGGGCTGGTTGAATAAAAGCAGCGAAATCGATTTTTCCCTTGACCTTGGTGAGAAACCCGAATGCCCCCAATATTTGCAAATTGCGGGCGATAGCGGCATATTCATAGCCTATACGGAACCGATGAAGGTTGACAAAAGTCCCGGCGACAAGCCGATCGATGCAATATGCCATCAGGCGTTCCTGCAATGGTTCGGAAAGCCCCGCATAGGGGTCGATGAGCAGCGAGGCCAGATCGTATTGGATCGGGCCGAGGCGGGCCCCCTGGAAGTCGATGATGTGGGGCTTGCCGTCCTTCATCATGATGTTGCGGGACTGGAAATCCCGGTGCATCAACCCTTCGAAACCGTAGACGACGGCCCCGTCGGCGATCCGTTCAAATTCCGGCTGTAGATGGTTGAATGGGCCGTCTAAACCGACATAGCCCTTCAAGAATGCCTCTACAAAATAGCCGCATTCCCGTTCCAGGATGAGAGCCCGATCGTACCGTTCCGTCTGGCAGGTCCAGGTTGTGTCGAATCCGGCCGCGGCCTGGGACAAATCCACCAGAAAGTCGATGACCGGGCGATACAGGCGGAAAAGATCGTCGTCGCCGGCCGCCTTCAGGGCAAGGTTCTGAAGGTGAATGTCGCCCAGGTCGTCCAGGAAGACGTACCCGGAGATCCGATCCTGGAGATGGATGCGGGGCGCGGGGATGCCGTTGCGGATCATGTGTTCGCCGATGAGGCAAAAGGCGTCGACTTCCGCGGTCTCATCGGGCGGGATTTCCCGCAATCCATGGTCCGCCAGCACCAGGGATCGGTCCCCGACCGTCAGCCGATGCCAGCTCCGGTCGGAACCGTCTCCCGCAAGGCGTTGAAAAGAGATGGGGCCGTCGGCTTCACGGGGCCAACGCTTCCTGAACGCCAGGGGGGCCAGCCGTTTCAGAGCGGCGTTCCGGTAACGGTCGGGGGTCCCCAGATCTTCCCACGCCGCGTCCTCCGGGATGAAGGCCCGGATCTCCCGCCCCCGGGCCATCAATGAGCGGAACGCATCGATGCTGCTGTAGAAAGTGTTTTCAGGGACGGGGTCGAGCACTTCGGCCTCCAGCACCTGAATCCCCGTAAAGGTCAACCATCGCAGCCCGGCGGGCGCGGGCGCTTCGGATCTGTCAAAGGTCCGGACCGCTCCCCGCGGGTTCACCCCGACCGTGTTGAACCGGGGGTCGTCCACCATCGCCAGGGTGACGGGATGGGGGTGGGTCAGGTGAAACTCGTAGACCGCGCGCAGATCGATGTCGAAGAGGATGTCGCTGTTGACCACAAAAAAGGGTTGATCGTCCCAGAAGCCGGTCAAGTTTCGAATGGCGCCGCCCGTACCCAGGATCTCCGGCTCGTAAACGGCGCCGACCGGGATCGGATAAGAACGGGATCGGAGGTGGTTTTCGATTTGCTCATGGAGATGGTGGGTATTGACGGCGATGGCGCGACACCCGGCATCCACCAGCTTGTGGATGGCGATGTCAAGCAGCGTGGGGCCGGCCAGGGGGAAAAGCGGTTTAGGCAGATAACGGGTCAGGGGCCGCAGGCGGGTTCCCAACCCGGCCGCCAGAATCAGGGCTTTCATGGCGGTGTCGGAACGTTCAAGGTCCGATGCGGTTGAGATACCGGCGGATGGCCTTGGCGTACCGATCAATGGCCTCGCTGTCCTCGGATCCCCGGATTCCGTGGGAGGTATAATAATCCACCGCGTTTTTGTAATTCAGGAGGGAAAGGGATTCGACCCGCTCCACCTCCCGGCGCTTATACATCCGGTTGCCCATGGAGGTGATCTTCTTGGTCCGGTTTTTCGAATCCAGAAAGTTTTTGGGATATCGCATGAAGACGTTGAGCACGATCCAGTAGGATTCGAAATACGTCTTCAGGAAGCTTGCGAAGAGTTTAAGCTTCCGATACCCGGCCGACGTCAGGTTGTAGGTGTCCCGCAGTTCCGGATGCGGCATGAGAATAGCGTCGGCCATGAAGATCTTGATGGTGCGCCGGATGAAAAATTCGGAAGACTGATCCACGTCATAGGCGAACTCGTTGTTGAAGAACCCTCTCAGAAAGGTATAGGAATCGAAGAGTTCTTCGGTGGAGAACTGAAAGGCGTCCTTTTCCAGAATCGCCATGGCGGTGAAGGCGGCGGGGATGAAATAGACGATGCCGTTGTTTTTGTAGTAATCGAGCACCGGCCGCCGGGCTTCGTTGATCCGGTAGAGATCCTGGGACTTTTCGACGCCCTTCTGGGGGGGAATCCGTTCCAGAAATTTCCGGTGGGTATAGGTCTCGAAGACATAAGCGATGGCGTGACTGTAGTCGATGAGCAGCGTGTCGGCCAGTTTGGCCTCCAGCAGGAAGAGATGATTGACGTAGGTCTCCACGTCCGCCATGAGATGATCGTAGGTGAAACGCTGTTTGGCGCAGTTGAGTATGGCCCCGGCCACGATGGCGTGGGGCGTGATGACGGTGACGTGGTCGATGGCGTTGATGAAACGGTAGCCCAGGTAACGTACCAGGCCGTTTTGCTCCTTGGAGGTCATCTCCTCGATGGGGGTGCCCTGGGCGTCGAGGTAGTCCTTGAGGGAAAAGGGCTCGTGGAACTGGATGTAGATTTTGCCGTACCGCTTTTTCAGAAATTTCCGGGCGCGGATCACCTGCCAGAGGTTTTCCGGTTTTTTCTGCCCGCCTTCCAGTTCATGGAGGTAGGCGCTTTCCTCCAGGACCCGGTCGTACCCGATGTAAACCGGAGCGAAAATCAGGTCTTTGCCGGCGCCTTCCCGAAAGGCGTTGATCAGAATGGAGAGGAGGCCGAATTTGGGCTGGATCAGCTTTCCGGTGCGGCTGCGCCCGCCTTCGATAAAAAATTCGATGTTGAATCCTTCCTCCAGCAGTTTGTAGACGTATTCTGAAAAGACCTTGGCGTAGAGCACGGCGCCGCGAAAGGTGCGTCGGATGAAAAAAGCCCCGCCGCTCCGGAACAGCGGTCCCAGCGGCCAGAACGAGAGGTTTTTTCCGGCGGCGATGTGGGGGCAGGGCATGTTGTTGTGGTAAAGGACGAAAGAGAGGATCAGGTAATCGATGTGGCTTTTGTGGCAGGGAATGAGCACCACGGGGCCCCGCTGGGACATTCGCTTGACCTGATTGAGACCTTCCATGTTGACGGTGTACCCTTCGAACATGGCGTTGATGAGCCACTTAACGGTGGCGGAAAAAATCCCGATCATGGGCAGATTGTAACGGGCCGCGATCTCGTCCAGGTAGCCGTCTGCTTCTTTGTGGACTTTGTAGCGGGGGATTTCCCGGCTTTCGGCGTAATGCTCCATGAATTCCCGGAGACGCTTGCCGGTGAGGATGTTTTCCTTGAGTTCTTCCCGGCTTTTAAGCAGCGGTCCGGTGATGGATTGCCGATGGCGGTTGAGCTGGACCAGAAGCCGCCGCCGGAGAGCCAGGGCAAGGTTTTCCACGCTCTGGTGCTGGTTTTCGGGCTTTTCCAGAAAGGCTTTGAGATCGAAGGGGTCGGAAATCTCCACGAAGATCTTGCCGGGGTTTCGGACCAGGGTGACGAAGCGCCGCACGGCGCCGGGCCGCTCTTCGGTGCCGAAAAGGATGTCGATGATGCTCGGCACGCTCCGGTGGGGAGTGCGGCCGAAAAACATGAGCTGGGGAACGATGTAGATGGGACGCTCGATCCTCTGCTGGGTTTCGATGAGATAACGGACCGGATCGGTGTAGGATTCCACGAAGCGGCGGCGGAAACCTTTTTTCTCTACCAGGGAGAGGAAGCCGGCGTGGCCGGAAACAAGTTCCTCGCGCAGATACCCGCTTTCATACGGATCGGGCAGGCTGAGATGGTGATAAAGGTGATCGATATGGGCCAGGAGCATGCGGCTGATCCGGGAGACGGGCTGGAGAAGAAGCGTGTTGTAGTCGAAACCGACCACCGGGATCCGAAGGCCGTCTTCTTTGTAGCGATAGTGGTAGAATAGGTATTCGAAGAGACTTTTGTATTTGGCGACGTAGACCACGACGGCATCGTCGGGAAGGGATCGGAGCGTGTTCCGCTCTTCGTCCCGCAGCGTGATGCCGGCGTAGAAAAGCCGAAAGATAAAATCGGCGGTTCTGCCGATCGCCGGCGGCAGGTAGCAGCTGTAGTAATGGTGCGTTCCTCCCAGCGCCGCCTCTATCCATCGTCCTATCCGGGCCCTCAACCGGCCGAGTCTAGTTCGAAAGCGTTTCCACATCTTTTCTATCCATCATCGATTCTCCCATCAGCGCCGCAAAGCCAGCCTAAATCAAAAAAAACTATCAGAATCCCTGGCCGGTTGCAATGGTTTATTTTTTTTTAAAATACCGCGGCCATGCGTAAAAATAAGCTTGCGTTGCAGAAAAGGTTATGATATCCCGTTAGAAATCTGCTGGGGATCAGATCAGGATGGCATTTATCCTGTCAATATCCTTAAACTTTTTCTTGTTCTGGGTATTATCCAAAGCATCAAATTTAAAGGAGGAAGAGGTTCTATGAAGACGTTAATTGGAGGTGCGGTGGCAGCAGTGTTGGGTCTGATCGGCTTGTCCGTATGGTGGAAACCGTTTTTGCAGATTTTGGCCGGAGCAATTCCGATCATGTTGCTCCTTGGCGGCTGTCTGGCGCTCTATCTCGGGTTTGATGAGCTGAAGGATACCTGGAAAAAAACTGAAAGCGCCCCCGAAGAAAAGGAAGAGGACGTAGACAAATATAAAGCGGAGATCAAAGAACTTAAGCAGGAGATCGAATCCCTCAAAAAGGCTTAACGATCTTCGAATAAAGTTATAAAAAAAGCCCCGATGTTTTCGGGGCTTTTTTTATGGCGTTTTCTTCAAGCGCCCGCGATGGGCTTGGTTGTTTTCAGCCGCTCCATGGGGTCCCTGTGGTTCGATCCATTAACGCGGTCGGGTTGGTTTCCTGGATATAACGCCGGATGCCCAGGAGAATGGCGTTGCACAGGTGCTCCTGGTAGGCGGCGTCGGTCAGCCGCTTGCATTCGCGTTGGTTGCTGATAAAAGAGGTTTCGACGAGAATCGCGGGCATCTGAGCGCCGAGCAGAACATAAAAGGGGGCCTGCTTGACCCCTTTGTTTTTAACGTGGCTGTAATGACGGTCGATCCCGGCGAAAAGCGATTTTTGAACATATCCGGCCAGGCGACTCGATTCGTTGATTTTGGCGTTTTTCATCAGGTCGTTCAGGATCATTTGAAGATCCGAGATGTTCTTGCGGGAAGTGGCGTTTTCCCGGGCCGCCACCAGAATAGCGTCGTCGTCCGTGGCCAGGTTGAGAAAATAGGTTTCAATGCCGTAGGCCCTGCGGTCCCGATGGGCGTTGGTGTGCAGCGATACGAAAAGATCGGCGTTGGTGGTGTTGGCGATGGCGGTTCGCTCTTCCAGGGTAATAAACCGGTCGTCGCTCCGGGTCAATATCACCTTGCAGCCGAGTTCTCGGCGGATTTTAGCTGCCAGGCGCTTGGCCAGGGCGAGGACGATGTCTTTTTCCAGCACATGTTTGTAATAGCCCACAGCGCCGGAATCGTGTCCGCCGTGGCCCGGATCGATGACGATCGTGCCGACCCGGAGGGCGAACTGCCTGGCCAGTCCGTTGGCGGCGCTGTTTTGCACCGGTAGAGGGATCTCAATTAGAGGGTCGGGGCTCGGCTTGCCTGTGGGTCTCTTCGGTTTGGATCCTCCCTGCGCCAGGCGCATATCCTCGCCGGCGGCCCGTCCCCACACGTCGATCACGGTTCGAAACGGATTCCGCAGCGAGAAAATTTTGTAGTTTTTGAAAGATTTGATGTCGATCACCACCCGGACCTGATCGGCCCGGTACTGTCCGGCCCGGGCGTCCATGAGGAGATTGTCGTTGATAGGGACGATCTTGCGCAGGTTTTCCCCCAGGCGGGCGTTATCGAAGTCGAGATACAGGCGTTGGGGTTTTTCCAGGCTCGGGTCTTCTTCCAGAAAGCTGTACCGATATGGCGTTTCTTCGCTGGCGTCCACCACGACCCGTGTGTAGGAGGGATTCGACCAAACGCGAAGGCCGTTGACGGTTACCGACGCTTCCTTTTTCGCCCGTTGCGGCGTCTGGCGGATCGGCGTCGGGGCATCGGGTTTTTTCTCCTTGCCCCCCCGCGAATTGTAGCGCGCCTTAGCGGTCCGGAAAGCAGCATCCCGGCGCTTATGAGGGATCTTTGCCGGGGCGGCTGCTTCGATCTTTTTTTCCACCCGGACCGTCTTGATTTCCGGATTATCGTCTTTGTCGCCGCCGAGGGATGCCATCCCTTCCCGAGCCTTGGGTCCATAGGCGCTGTCGGGGAATTGCCGCTGAACCCGCTGGAAATAGTCTATGGCTTCCTTTTTATCCGACGCCTTGAAGGAGCGGTTGTAAAGCTGTTGAAAGAGTTTGCCGGACATGAAGAGGCTTGCCGCCGCGTATCGACCGGAGGGTTCCATCTTGTAGGCTTCCTGGAACATGCGGATGCAGGGGAACCAGTTTGCCCGGAACTGGGGCTTCTCCTCGTCGGCCATCAGCCTGGCAAAGCAGGTCTGGGCCTTGAAAAACTGCCGCTCGGCTGTTGCAGCCGAAGCAGTGGAAGGGCAACCGAGCCCGCACAGCAGTCCGATGAGCGCCAGGTATGGAAAAATATAGTGATTGAACATGGCATCAACCCTTCAGGGGTTTCGTCTTTTCCTGGAGCGCATGGAGTGCGTTCATAGCGTCCAGGGGCGTCATGCGGGATAGATCAAGGTTGAGCAGTTCATCAACCAGGGCCTGGGACGGGCCGCCGAAAAGGCCGAGTTGGACGGGCCTGGAATCGATCCTTCCCCCCCGGCGCCCGGATTTGTCTCCGCAAGTTTTAAGGGCGCCGTTCCGGTTCGCCGGCATGACGCCGCCGTTGGTCGCCTCGATCCGGGACAGCACTTCCTGCGCGGACCGGATTACGGGATCGGGAATCCCGGCGAGTCGGGCCACCTGGATCCCATAACTCCGGCTGGTCCCTCCGGGAACCAGTTTTCTGAGAAAAATGATCTCCTCTTTCCACTCTTTGACCGCGATCGTGAAGTTTTGGACCCGTGGTTTGAGGTCGGTCAGCGCGGTCAACTCGTGATAGTGGGTGGCAAAAAGGGTTTTAACGCCTTTGCCGTTGAGGTCGTGGAGGTGTTCCGCCACGGCCCAGGCAATGGAAAGGCCGTCGTAGGTGGAGGTGCCCCGGCCGATTTCATCGAGAATGATCAGGCTCATGGGCGTCGCATTGTTCAGAATGTTGGCGGTCTCCTGCATCTCCACCATGAAGGTGGACTGGCCCTGGGCCAGGTTGTCCAGAGCCCCCACTCGGGTGAAGATCCGGTCGGTGATCGGGATATCGGCCCGTCGGGCCGGCACAAAGGCGCCCATCTGGGCCATGAGCGTTAACAGTGCCGCCTGGCGGAGGACGGTCGATTTGCCCGCCATATTGGGTCCGGTGATGATCAGGACCTGGTGATCCGCGTTATCCATCCGGATGGTGTTGGGAACGAACCGCTCTCCGGTGATCATCTTTTCGATCACCGGGTGGCGCGCCTCTTCCAGATGTAGACGGCCCTCGGTATTGATCTCCGGTCGGACATAGTCGTTTTGGTCGGCGGTTTCGGCCAGGCAGAGCAGACAGTCGAGCCGGGAGATGAAGGCGGCGGCTTCCTGAATCCGCGGGTTTTCGGCGGCGGCCTGTTTCCGGATCTCGTCGAAGATCCGGTATTCCAGGGAGAACCGCTCCTCTTCTGCCCGCAGCACCTTGGACTCGAAGCTTTTCAGTTCTTCGGTGATGAACCGCTCGGCATTGGTCAGGGTCTGCTTCCGGATGTAATGGTCCGGGGCCTCTCCCGCCCGGCTTTTAGGGATCTCGATGTAGTATCCAAAGACGCGGTTGTACCGGATCTTGACGCTGGGGATGCCGGTGGCCGCTTTTTCCCGGACCTCCAGTTCCGTCAGCCATCCCTTGCCGTCGGTGCTGATGCGGATCAGTTCATCCAGTTCGGCGTTGCACCCCTCCCGGATCATCCCGCCTTCGCTCACCGACAGCGGGGCATCCTCCCGGATGGCTTCCTCGATGCTGCGGCCCAGGTCGGTCAGGGATAAAAGATCCGCCCCCCATGAGAACAATGCGGCGGAGAATCCGGACAGGGTTTCGGCAATGTCCGGCAACTGCTGAAGAGACCGTTTCAGGGCCGTCAGATCTCTGGCGTTGCACTGGCCCATAACGATCTTGGCAGAGAGTCTCTCGAGATCGGAGACCCTTTTCAAATGGTCCCGCAGTCGTCCCCGGGTCGACGGGTCGTTTCGGGCTTCTTCCACCGCGTCGAGCCGCGCCTTTATCCGGGCGGCGTCCATCAGCGGATACCGCAGCCATTCCTTGAGCCGGCGTGCGCCCATGGCGGTGACGGTCGCGTCAAGGACCGAGAGCAGGCTGCCCTTTGTCGCGTTGGTCCGCAGGTTCCGGAAGAGTTCGAGGTTCCGAGCCGACACCTCGTCCACCATGAGGTAATGCCCGAGGGTGCGAGGCGTGATGCGGCGGAAGTGATCCACCGTTGCCTTTTGTGTCTCCCGGACATAATGGAGCAGTCCGCCGGCTGCCCGGATGCCGGCTCTCATTCCTTCGCAGCCGAAACCTTCCAGGGAGAGGGTGTTGAACTGACCGGTGAGCAGATCGTAAGCGGATTTGAATTCAAAATGGTGGTCTGGCAGAAAAGAGGACGTCATCCGGGCCGCAGCCCCGGAGATGACCGCAGCATCCGGATCGCTTCCATTCTGAAAGGATTCGGGCAGGACCACTTCGGAGGGCCCCACCCGCCGGATCTCCTCAAGGAGGGCCTCCGGCTTTTCTTCCTCCGCTGTTTTGAACTCGCCGGTGGAGATGTCGAGCCAGGCAAGCCCGAACCGTTCCTCGTTGCGGGCGACGGCCAGCACGTAATTGTTGGATTTTTCGTCAAGGAAGGACGCTTCGACGATCATGCCCGGCGTGACGACCCGGACGACCTCCCGTTCCACCAGTCCCTTTGCCGTCGCCGGGTCCTCCACCTGCTCGCAGATGGCCACCTTTCGTCCGCTTTCGATGAGGCGCGCAATATAACCTTGAACGGCGCGCACCGGCACCCCGCACATGGGAACCTGGGCATCGGCGCTGTTTTTTTTGTTCCGGGACGTCAGGGTGATGTCGAGGATGCCGGCGGCGGTTTCCGCATCCTCGTAGAACATCTCGTAAAAATCCCCCATCCGGTAGAAGAGGATCGCATCGGGGTACTTCTCCTTTATGGACAAGTACTGATGCATCATGGGCGTCGTTTTTGCCATACGTTGTGGATCGTGGTTGCGCTTCACCGGCCATCCGTCGTCGGGGACCGCCCGCGCCTACCCCTTCTTCATGGCGGCATCGGCGGCATGGTCCTCCTCGGCCGCCAGTTCCGCCTCGGGGATCTCCTCGCTGCTCGGCAACTGGGCCATTCGCTGCCCCCGGACGCCCGCCAGTTCCGTTTCGAGCTGCTCCACCTTCTGGTTCAGGTGTTCGTTGTCGGAGGAGAGGCGACGGATGGCGCGCTTGGAGCGGAGCCACCCGAAGAAATTGAAAAAATAACTCACTGCCACGCCCAGCACGAAGAAACCGAGGAAAATGACTACGTTGGGCACGGCCGGAATTTCGGCCTTCTTGAAAAAACCGCTGTATTCCGACAAGGATTCAATGCCGAAAATGTTGACGTCGAAGGCGTTTTTGGTCATGAAAAATGACTGGTTGTGCAGGAAAAACAGTAGGATGAACAAGAAGACGACAGCCCAGATACCGATTTTGAATTTGCTCATGGCATTCCCTCCCTTAATGCAGCGGTTGGCTCCTGTTTAATAAAGAATGGCCTCGAGTGTTTACCGAACGCTCAAAAGGATCGTTTCAAATTCTGCCAATTTAACCGCTTTGACATTGAAACTCAACCCTTTTTTCCCTTTAATGGGACGATCTCCAGCTCTCCCCAGGCCCCGATCCGGTCCCGGGCGATGACCACCACCCCCGAAACCCCGTCCACGGCCCGGGCGAAGTCGATGGCGCTTCCAATATCGCCCCGCGATTGTATCAGATTACCCGTTGCCGTGGCAACCGCATCGGCGAGGGATGCGGACAAGGAGACCACGCAGGCAGCGTCGGATCGTCCCCTGCTCAACGAATGGCCCACCGTTCCCGAGGACGTGCAGACGGCCACGGGGTCGTTTCCGGGCAAAAGGCGCACCCCCACCTTCAGGCTCAGGGGGGAGTTCCCGGCAAAGATGCCCACGGTGACGGCGCCCGCTTTCCGGATAAAAAGGTCTCCGCCGTTTTCCACCGACACGGCATCGGAATAGGCCAAAAGTCCTCTGCCCACATATTCCGCAACGGCCCCGGCCACAGCGGCCATGGGGCCCACCCCGGCCTTCCGACCCGCCTCGATCATTTCCTGTACGATGGCGGGAGCCCAGGGGTCGACCTTCCAGGGAGAGAGGGTTCGGGCGAAATCCGGGTGGTCTGCGATATACCGTTCGAGATAGCCGCGGCATCGCAGGATCAACTCTCTAGCGGCCGCCGACAGGTCCGTCCGGGCATGGATCAGCAGATCCGTCTCCTTGACGGCGATCTGGAAGGCGGTCAATCCGGCATCCGACGCCGCGCTCCGGTAAGTCCGCTCTTGGTGGGTCGTCATGAAATGCCGAGTTCCGAGACCAGCAGGGGGGGGCATTGCTTCAGAAAATATTGGTCGGTCATTCCGGCGATGAAATCCCGTACGATCTCCGGCGGACGGTGGGCGGACAGATAGGCTTCCGACATGCCGTCGAGAAAGCCGGCAAAGATCGGCGACGACCGGTTTTCGGTTTCGATATCCGTCAGAAACCGGTGAAACAATGCGGTGAAAAGGCGTTGGATCCCGGCCGTGTGGCGTTTGATGGCCGGATTCATGTAAATTCGTTCCAGATTAAATTGTTTGAGGCGCCGCAGGGCGTTGGAGACATCCGGACCGAAGGCGATATGGGGATGGCGATAGCTTTGCCGGATCACGTCGGTCACCAGGGCGTAAACGATGGCGCCGTTGGTATTCCCCAAGACCCGGACGCATCGCTCGGGCAGATCCGATCGCGCCAGAAGGCCGAGTCGAATGGCGTCTTCGATATCCCGGCCGATATAGCTGATGGTGTCGGCAAACCGGACCACGCACCCTTCCAGGGTCATGGGGATCAGGCGCGCGCCGGGATCCGTCGTTTTGGCCGCCCGTTCGGCGTTGAGATGGTCAAAGTTTTTTTCGCTTTCGGGCCGGAGGGTCCGGTCGTGGATTTCGCCGTCGTGGCAGAGGATGCCGTCCAGGGTCTGGAGGCACAGATTCCATCCTCTGCCCTTCCGCTCCACCGATTCCAGAAAATGGACGCTCTGGACGCTATGGTAGAAATAACCGATGCCGGCGGCTCGGCACAGTTCGGACAGGAACCGCTCGCCGTCGTGGCCAAAGGGTGCATGACCGATGTCGTGACCCAGGGCGATGGCCTCGATGAGGTCTTCATTGAGGCCCAGGAACCGGCCGATGGTCCGGGCGATTTTAGAGACCAGCTGCACATGGAGGACCCGGTGCGTGATGTGATCGTTTTTAATGAGATAGAAGACTTGAGTCTTATCGATGTAGCGGGTATAGGATCGGGAATGCATGATCCGGTCGACGTCCAGGGAAAAGGACTGCCGGTAATCCGTTTTCAGCTGGGGCTCATTTTTGCGGCGTCGCCCACTGTCGCTGGCCGCAGCGTCTGCGCATAAAAAATCGGCTTCCCTGGCGTTCAGGGCCGCCTGGATGGCGTCGAGACGTCGGGGGTCAGATTTTTCCATCGCCGATGAGTCGCTCCATGAGGCGGATATAGTCGATTCCGGCGGTTCGGAACCCCTCTTTGCCGTATTTCATGTTGGCTTCCAAAATGGCGTATCGGCCGTCGCAGCAGCAGATGTCGATCCCCACGTCGTCCCATCGACAGGATCGGGCGCAGTGCAGGGCCAGGTCGAGGGCCGCCTGCGGGACCGGATCAAGGGACACCCTGCCGCCCACGGAGATATTGCTGCGGAAGTCGCCCTCCGGCGCCAATCGCCAGTAGGCGAGGATGATCTCCCGGCCGATGATGACCACCCGTATGTCCCGGTCGATGGGCAGGCGCTCCTGGATATAGGTCGCCGACGAACACCTTTCAGCGTAGGCCGTCAGATCGGCTTCGTCGCGGATCAGGAAGACCCCGCGGCCCATAGACGATCCCCGGGGAATCTTGGCGATGAAGGGGTAGGAGAAATCAACCGGGGCTCTGGAGACCTTCTTTCCATAATAGACCCGGGTCCGGGGATGGGGCAGGTTGAACAGGTCAAAGAGCGCGGTCTGTTTGATCTTGTCCATGACGCACTTGTAGGTGTGGTAGCTGGGAAAGGTCCGCTTGCCCATGGCGTCCAGGAGATCGGCGTAAAATGTGGCGGGGTAGTAGACCGTGTCCGCGTTCCTTATCATTGTCGCTTCGTCGGGACCGTAGTCGGAAAAATTGGGACGGACCCCGAGGGTGAGGACGTTGGCGCAGTCTTTGAGGCGGGATTCCAGGGCGATGACGGTGCGGCTCATGGGGCCTCTGAGGGATAAAGGATGAAACGCGACGGATCGATCTCCGCATTGGCCCAGTATCGATCCACCGAAAGGGAAACCCCCGTCCCGTCTTCCCCTGAAAATCTGAGAAGAAAGGGGATGTCGTACCCGTTGACATCCCGGATATCGTCGAGGACCGCTTTGTACCGGAATGCTTCATCGCCGTTGAACCGTTCGACGGCCTGCACCCGTTTTCCCTCGCGGTCCAGATGGAGCCGTTGGACCGTGCGGCCCCAGTGCTTCAAAACGATCAGCCGTCGGCCGTCCTTTTTCTGGAGATCGGCGTAATGAAACGGGGCCAGGGGAATGCGGCCGGACAACAGGGCGATCATGTCGTCAGTCCGGACCGGCACATCCACCAGACGTTTGAGGCTGGGATTGGCGGATTCCGTTTTGTAAAACCGGTCCTCTGCATGGGAGAGGAGATAGAACCACCGGCCGTCGACGGCCAGTTTAGCCATGGGCTGGCCGGCGTTGATCAATTCGATGCGCAACCGGTCCGGATACAGGCCCATCCATGCCATCCGCACCGAAACCCTGCTTTCCTGTTGCCGGAGCCGGAGGTTGCCGATCCCTTTAAACGCCTGGAGGCTGCTGTTCCGGTTGGATATCCGCTCGATCAGCTCCCGGGTAGCGGGGGCGTCGTATTCCTGGACCGAAAGGGCCGCACAACCGCCGGCAAGGATCAGGGTTGCGACAATAATGGGGAGTGCAGCGGATCGAATCATTAAACGGGGCATGGGGCAGCCGGTCAGCTCTGTTTGTCGCTGAGGGTTTCGGTCAGATTGCGGATTTTTTCCCGGATGGCCGCCGCGTCTTCGGGCGGCTCTTTTTGTTCCAGCGAACGGCGGTAGAATTCCAGGGCCTCTTGTTTCCGACCCAGTTTCCGGTAGGCGTCCCCCAGATGTTCGAGGATGACGGGATCATCCGGCGCCAGATCCGCCGCCCGTTCCAGAAGTTCCAGGGCTTTTTCGTATCGTCCCTGCTGGTAATAGACCCATCCCAGGCTGTCGGTGATGTAGCCGTCGTCCGGTTTGAGTTCCAGCGCCCGTCGAATCAGTTTTTCGGCCTCTTCCAGGTCTTTCCCCATATCGGCCAGCGTATAGCCGAGGTAGTTGAGAGCGTTGGCATTGTCCGGTTCCAGTTCGATCACCCGGCGCATGGCCTGAATCGATGCCGCCTTGTCGCCTGTTTTGTCGTGGATTACGCCCATTCGGAAGTAGATCCGCGGCGATTCAGCCGCCATCTCCAGGGCGTCCTGGAGCACTTTCAGAGCCGCTTCGTAATTTTCACGTTCTTCGTGGAAAGAGGCCAGATAAAGGCGGAAATCCAGGTTGTCCGGCCGTTGCCGGACGGCCTGTTCCATGAAATCGACCGCCTTTTCCAGTTCGCCCTGCTCCTGATACAGAAAGGCGATATGCACCGCCGCATTCTGGAAGAACATCGACGCCGCGCTCACCTGCAGCAGATGATCGATCGCCTCCGATTCGCGTTCCAGTTCGCTCAGGGCCACCCCCAGCACGTAGTGGATATCATCGTTTTCCGGGGCGGATTCGAGCATTTTTTCCAGCAGAACCGCGGCCTCTTTGTAGGCCTTCTCATTGATGTAGATTTGAATGATCTTCCGCAGGATGTCCGGCTCCGACGACGCTTTTTTGCCCAGGGGCCTGATGAGCTTTCCGGCGGCGGCTGTCCGGCCGGTTTCATGGTAGAGAAGGGCGAGACCGAACAGGGCCTGGATGTTGTCGGGGTCCTCGGCCAGAATCTCGTGGTAGAGGCGTTCGGACCGGTCGTGGAATCCCTGAGCTTCAAAGACGTCGATGAGGGAAAAGCGCGCTTCGTCAAGATCCGGCTCCAGCGATAATGCCTGTTCAAAGGATTCGGCGGCTGATCGGTATTCTCCCTGCTCCTGGGCCGCTCTGCCCTTCAGGTAATGGCCCGCATAGGAATCTGGAAATCGGCGGACCATCTCTCCGAAAACCTGGGCGGATCGGCTGTAGTTCTCCTCCTCCATGTAGAGGTTGCCCAGCAGGATATAGATCTCCTCCTGATCCGGCGCCAGTGCGAGCACCTTTTTATAGGCGTCCCTGGCCCCGGCCATATCCTCGGCGCCCTGCTTGAGTTTGCCGAAAAGAACCAGAAGTTCCACGTTGTCGGGATCCTGGGCGACCAGTGATTCCATCACCTCCAGGGCTTTGGCGTTCTGCTTATCGCGCAGGTAGAGGTTGGTCAGATCCCGTTGCAGGTAGTCATTCTCGGTATCGATTTCCAGGGCTTTTTTCAGGTAATGAATCGCCCCTTCCATATCGCCTCGTCTCCGGCGGAGCTGGGACTCGATATAGTAATAATACCGGTTGGGAAATACGGCGCGACGCAAGTGAGAAACGCGTATGTTGGGAATGAGGCCGAGGTCGTCCAGCGGCTCGTCGGGCAGCGCGTCATCGACCGCCGGCATGGGCGCTTCAATGCTTTTTTTGGGGGGCGCCGTCGCCGCCTCGCCCGTTTGGGCCTTCTGATTCCATGCGCATCCGCTGAGAAACAGCGCAGAGGCAACAAGGCCTAAAGTCAGGAGACGGCAGGCAGCGGCGGCGGCCTGCCGCGGCGGTGCGCCGATAGTGAACAATTTCATAAATAAATCCAGTACAGAAGCGGCCGGTGTCCGGAGCGCGCGTTCAATTCGAGTTTCAATTCAGATCAGATTCCTATTTGGCTGCGGCGGCTTCTTCCTCAGAGGCATAGGCATCGTAATCGTGCATCTTCTGTTTGAAAAATTCCCGCATTTTTTTAATGATGTTTTTTTCCACCTGTCGCACCCGTTCCCGGGAAATGTCGTAATTATCGCCGATTTCCTGGAGCGTGGCCGGGTTTTCAGCGAAAATCCGCTGGTCGAAAATCTCCAGTTCCCGTTCGGTGAGCCCTTTGCGAAACGCTTCTACCTTACTGTGGAGCAGGACGTCCATCTCTTTTTTGGCCATGGTGTCTTCGGCGGACTCGGCTTCGGTGCTCAGAAAATCCATCCGTTCCGTGTCCGAATCCTCCTTGAGCGGCGCATCCAGGGATAGATCCCAGTTGTCCAGCCGCTGGTCCATGTCCATGATCTCCCGTTCCGACACCCCCAGTCGTTCCGACAGGAGTCGCGGTTTGGGGTCGAACCCCTGGTCGATGAGATTCTGTTTCTCTTTTTTGAGTTTGAAAAAGAGGCGGCGCTGGCCCTGGGTGGTGCCGATCTTGACCAGTCGCCAGTTGTCCATGATGAATTTGAGAATGTAGGCCTTGATCCAGAAGGATGCGTAGTAGGAGAATTTGACGTTTTTATAGGGGTCGAATTTTTTGACCGCCTGCATCAGACCGATATTGCCTTCCTGAATCAGGTCCAGAAGATTCTGCATCCAGACCCGTTGAAATTCAAGGGCGATCTTGACCACGAGCCGGAGGTTGGACGTCACCAGGATATAGGCGGCGTCCCGGTCGTTTTCCTCCCAGACCCGCATGGCCAGGGATCGCTCCTCGTCCCGTGTGAGCAACCGATAGCGGCTGACCTCAGCCAGATATCGCTGGAGAGGGTCGAATTTGACTAACGCTTTGTCACTGTCCTTGGTGGTTTGGGCAAGGTTGTCTCCCTTGCCCATTTTCCGACCTTTTTTTCCCGCCTTTTTAGAGCCGGCGGTTTTGGGCGATGACGTCTGATTCATTGGATATGGGGTAATCCTTTCCGATTTCTCGATACTGCGTCTATACTATGGTTTTCTGTGGACAATCTGCCTGGAGTGTGGTAGTGGGGCGTTACAGACTGCATTTGCGCCTGTAGCTCAGATGGATAGAGCAACGGACTTCTAATCCGTAGGTCAGGGGTTCGAATCCCTTCAGGCGTACCAACATATTCGAGGGGTTGGCCGATATATCGGCTAACCCTTTTTTTTTATTAAATTCATTTTGCCCCCTCATAACCCCGCTTTTCTTCCTGGCTTCTCTCCATGACAAAATCGACACAAGCCTTTTTTAAATAATTGTACAACAGATTGTGAAAATAAGAAAGAGGATTTAAGTCAGGGTTTCAGCAGTCAGGCTTCCGCCGGCGAGAGATCCAATGGATGGCGCCGATTCGGGATCGGACGGATGGCGGGAGGTGCGGTTTTCGGGTTGTCGGTGGTTTCGGTTATATGGTATAAATGCCGCAATTGGCGAGGCGATGGCAACCCCGCCGTTGGAACCCGGCTGGTTCGGAACCTTGAAAGAGGGCTCATCCAGTGGACATGCCGCCCAAAAGCGATGCGTTGAAGTTTGACTGTCAGAAGATCGCTGCCGTTTTTCTCGATCCATATGGGGAACCGACGGAACGCCTGATCGAGGTCCGCACCCATCCCATTACCGGTCGCACCTGCCGGATCACGTACAGCCGGTCCGGCGAGCGTGAACCCGGCGCCTGCGAACTGCCGGCGCCGCCCCCGGACGCCGGCCACACCGCCCAGTGCCCCTTCTGCCGTCCCCAGGTGGCGGAACGAACCCCGGGGCTGATCCCGGAACTGTCGCCCTTTCCCCGAATGCAGCGATCGGATTCGCTGCTGTTTCCCAACTTATATCCCTATGGCGCCTATTCGGCGGTGAGCCTTTTCGACGACCGTCACTTCGTGGAGATCGGGACGGCGTCGGCCCAAAGCTACGCCGACTGCTTCATTAACTGCGCCGATTACCTGGCGCGCGTCCTGGCCTATGATTCCGAAGCGGCTTTTCAGGCCGTCACCCAGAACCACCTGCCGTCGGCCGGTGGGTCTCTGGTTCACCCCCACCTCCAGGTGCAGGCCGACCGGCATCCTTCCAATTATCAACGGTTTCTTCAACAGCGGGCGGTGGCCTATCGGGCCGCGACAGGAAAGCGCATTTTCTCCGCCTACCTGGACCACGAACGGAAAGACGGCGCCCGCTACATCGGCCGGACCAACGACTGGGAATGGCTGGCGGCCTTTGCGCCCGAAGGGTTTTATGAGATCTGGGGGGTGCTGCCCGGCGTCTGCTCGATCCGGGAAGTAGGGGAAGCCCGCTGGGCGGGCCTGGCAATAGGCGTCCTCAACGCCCAACGGTTCTATCGGCATCTCTGCCGCAACGGCTACAACCTGGGATTGTTGTCGGTGGAAACGGCGGAGAGCGGACTGGAACTGCGAATAGTGATCGTGGTCCGGGCCAACTATGCGCCCTGGGTTCGGAACGATTTTTCGGGATTCGAGGTCATGCTGGGGGACATGGCCACTTTCGACGCGCCCGAGGAAACGGCCGAGATGGCGCGGCCGTTCTGGGCAGCGGATTAAACCGGCAAACTATCCCACAATATACGTCCCCGTGCCCACGGCAATCAGCACATCCGATTCATTTTTAAGTTCGGATCGGACCACGGCCACTTTCCGGCCCGTGCGCATGGGAACGGCCGTTGCCGTGAACCGTTCGCCCTGACCGGGCCTTAGATAATCCACCCGCAGATCGATGGTGCCGACCCGAGCGATGCGGGCCATGGCTTCTTCCGGGGTCAGGTCCAGGATCCGTCGGAGGGCGCCGGCCGTGGCCACGATGCCGCCGGCAGCGTCCAGGGCCGAAGAAATCACCCCGCCGTGGAGGATCCCGTGGACGAAATTGCCCACCAGGTCGGGCCGCATGTCGAAATGGACCGTGGCCCGGGTCTCTTCCAGGGATCCGATCTTCAATCCCAGCACCCGGTTGAAGGGCAGTTTTTTCTCGTAGGTGTCGGCCAGGAGACGCAGCAGGTTGTCGATGTTCATGTCGTTGCCCCGGAATTTCCTTTGATTTCGGCGGCGGTGTAAATGTAGATGGGATCGTTGTGGCGGGACCCGCCGGGCCGCAACACCTGCTCGGGCCGGAACCCCGGCAGGGGGAAATTGCAGGAAACGACCGTCGCGCCGGGGGCCAGATCGGCGGCCAGTTTGTCGGCCATGCGGGCCATGACGTCCGGGAACAGATAGCAAAACACGACTCTGGCCCCGGACAGGTCGGCCGACCAGAAATTGCGCATCCGGATGTCGATGTCGGGCCGGCCCATGCAGAGGAGACGGGCTTTCAGGAAGGCCAGGGGGTTGAGTTCATAGCCCACGCCCCGGACGCCGTATCGCCGGCGGGCCAGCCGCAGCACCCGGCCGTCCCCGCACCCCAGGTCCACCATCAGATCGCCGGGAGCCATGGGAACCGCCTCCAGGGCCGCCGCGATCCGAAGCCGGGCGGTGGAAACGTACAGGGCGCCCTCGGTGGCCGGCAGGGCCAGAGCCGTGGAAAAAACGTAGGCCATTTTGACGCAGAAAAGGCCGCCGGCCAGGATGAAAAACCCCCACAGCCAACCGGTCATGCGGGGGGCTTCCAGTCTGTCCAGTGGACGTCCCCGGCGGCCCGGCGGCGGAGGCAGCGGCCCGCCATGCAGAGGCCTGAAAAAGTCTCCACGGCCCGGATCAGTTCCGGCAGGGAGATGGGCCGGTTGAACCCTCCCAGATGGGGGCCGCTGTGGAACACGATGTCGGCCGCGCCCTTGGGCAGGGCCGCAATGCGGGTCTCTGAAAATCCCCTTTCCTCCAGAAACGCCCGGAATTCGGCAAAGGACATCTCGTCCTGGTCCGGGGTCCGCAGCACCTCCTCCATATGGCGGTCTACGCCCATCTCCTCGATCATCCGGCGCGCCAATTCGGGGATGTCCAACGGAATGTCCCCGTCGAACGGTTCTTCCACAAACCCTTCGTAATACCGGTGGAAAACGGCCTTGACGACGTCGATCAGCAGGTCCGGATCGAACAAATGGCGGACATCCACCGGCGCGCCGGCGTCGTCCAGGCCCCGGCGGCGGGGCGCCTTTCCGCGGAAATAGGCCCCGAGGACCAGGAACAGGCTCATAAAATGGGCGCCAATGTGGCGGTAGAGGTTCGTCTCCCGGTCGGAAACGGATGCCAGGTGTTCAAAGTCCCGGAGACCGGTCGCCCCCAGATTGGGATAATCGCAGGACGACAGCCACCGGTCAAGGCGTCCGGCCCGGAACCATTCGTACCGCCCCCCGTCCCGCCGACGCTCGGCCTGAACCCGGTTGTGGAACAGGGGGATGGGCGCCGTGTGGACGATGCCGAGGCCCGCCAGCTTCCCCAAGAGCCAGGCGTTTCGCCCCATCAATTCCTGTAAATCCAGTGGGGCAGAATCCCCGCTTCCGGGGCCCGCCGGATAGGTGAAATAATCCTTATGGGCCAGAAACGCGATGGCGCGTCCGCCTTTCGACCGAAGGCCATGGCTTGCGCCATTTAGGCGGAACAGATGCGCGCCGTCCAGGGACAGGGGGCGGGGGATGTCGAACCGGACCGGGAACCTGTTGTTGATCGTTTCCAAATGACGCATCCAGCGGACTTCGTCCAGCAGCCCATCGGGCCGCTCCCCGTTTCGGGTCGCCTTGATCGCCAGAATCCGGCCATCGCCTGACAGCCCGAAGATCCGGCTTCTCCCCATGGTCCGGGGCAGGTCCGATGTTTTCAGACCGTGATGGGTCAGCAGGCGGTCCAGGTCCAGGGGGGCGGTTCTCCGGGTCCCTCCGGACGGATCCGCTTCAAGGGCCGGCCCGGACACGGCCGCGGGCAGGGACCCCAGCGTCTCCGCCACGGCCCGGTGGGCGTGGCCCCATGAGACCGCCAGAACCCGGTGAAGGCTTTTCAGGGCATGGCGGCCCAGAGGATCGGGGTCGGCGGCGTCCCCGTCCCGCCGCAGCATGATCGACATCAGGGTGAGGGCCGCCTGGCGAAAGAGGAACAGCCCCTGGCGCTGTTCGGCGAAATCTTCCCGTTTCAGCAGGGCTTCCAGGGTGCGCAAGGTGCGGGGATCGGCGGCTTCGGGATGGTCCTCCAGAAGGGACCGAAGGCCATAGACCGCGTAATAGACCGCCGTGAAATCGCTGGACGGCGAGGCAATGAGATCGATGGACCGTTCCCGCTGTTCGCGGACCCATTCCGGACTGTGGGGCGACGGGCCCCGATCGGGTCGCCGGCGTCGAAGGGCGGTCATTGGGCGATTAAGGGCGTCATGACTAAACCGTTTTCAGGTAAGCGATAAGCGCATCCACCTGCGCTTCGGTCAGGTTGGGAAACGGCGGCATATTCTGGAACGGATTCCGCAGTTGCTGCCGAAAAGTCTCCTCCGACGCCGGTCGGCCGCTCACCGGCATGGCCGCACGCTTGAAAAGGCCTTTCAGGCCCGGACCGATCCCCTCCTCGGTCGTATCGGCGGAATGGCACATGGCGCAGTTGCTGGAGAAAATGGCGGCGCCCTCGGACGCCAGTTCAGGAGCGACGTCCGTTTTTTCGGACAAGGGCGCCGGCGGCGCCGGCGGCGCCGGGGCCGGAGCGGTGAAGTTTTTCCCATAGACCAGTTCGCCGCCAAAGTACCCCAGACCGACGACGCAGAGGAGGCACAGAAAGTAGGCGAACAAGGGGGCGGTTCCGCGTTTTTCCGCCCTTTCGGCGAGCAACGCGGTTGCGATCAGCAGCGCCGTCAACAGCCCCGCCAGCGCGAGTTTGACTTTGAAGGGAAACAACCATGCGCCGCCGTAAAAGTACTGCCAGTCCATATAGCCCAACAGCGCCGTCGGGATCAGGGCGAGGAGGGCCAGTCCCAGGCAGTATCGGGCGCTCATCCGCATGCCGCCGCTCCTGAATAGCTTGCCCCCGAGCGCGAAAATGAAGGCGCCCATGGTGAGGCCGATGGTTAAATGGGTTAAGGTGGGGTGAAGGGGGTGGGTGTAGCCGAGGCTGGAGAGGGTTTCGTAGATGAACTCATACATGGCGTGATCCTTTCCCGCGCCGTTTCGCTTTCGGGCGTCTGCCTGGGTGAGCTGAAGATTGCACCCCCATGATTAGACCATTGGGATCATCGTGTCAATGCAGGAATGAAGGGCATTCATAAAATGCGGTTTCGCAGGTTTTCAGGCTGCCTCGTGATGAATAAACCGCTCTACATGAGGCCCGCCGTCTCGCCTTTCGCTGCCAGCAACCGGGTCATTTCACGGGCCGGCAGCGGCTTGCTGAACAGGTATCCCTGAATCTCGTCGCATCCATGGCGGCGCATGAAATCGAGCTGTTCGACGGTTTCGACGCCCTCCGCCACAACCCGCAGTCCCAGGTTGTGGGCCAGGGACAAAATCGCCCGGACGATGGCCGCGTCCCCGGCGTTGGAAGGAAGGTCGCGGACAAAGGATTTATCGATTTTCAGAAGCGTGATGGGGAACCGTTTCAGATAACTCAGGGAGGAATACCCGGTGCCGAAATCGTCGATGGAGAGGTGAATCCCCATGGCCTTGAGCCGTTCCATGGCCTCCACCGCGGCGTCCAGATGGTTCATGACCATGTTTTCGGTGATCTCCAGATCGAGACGGGACGGGTCGAGCGCCGTCTCCTCGAGGATGGACCGGACGAGGGGGATCAGGTCCCGGTCCTGGAACTGGCGGGCGGACAGGTTCACGGCCACCGTCAGATCGGCCCGGATCCGGTCGTTCCAGATCCGGGCCTGGCGACAGGCGGTCTTGAGGACCCATTCCCCCAGGGGGTGGATCATCCCGGTCTCTTCGGCCAGCGGGATGAACTCGTCCGGCGGCGCCATGCCGCCGTCTGGACGGAACCATCGCACCAGGGCCTCGACGCCGACGATCCGGTCGGTGGCCAAATTGACCTTGGGCTGGTAAAAAAGGGTGAATTCTTCCAGCCGGATGGCCTTGCGGAGGCTGTTTTCCAGTTCCATGCGTCTGGCGGCGGCGGAATGGAGGGCGGGGGTGAAAAGGGCGTGGGCATTTTTCCCCTGGGATTTGGCCCGGTACATGGCCATGTCGGCGTTTTTGACCAGGGTGGGGGCGTCCTTGCCGTCCTCGGGAAAGAGGGTGATGCCGATGCTGGTGGTGGTGTAGAGTTCGTAATGGTCTATTATGATCGGCTCATCGAAGGCGCGTTGAATTCGATTGGCCACTTCCACGGCGTCACGGTCGGAGGACAGGTCTGAGTTGAGGATGATGAATTCATCGCCGCCGAGCCGGGCCACCGTGTCCTCCTCCCGGCAGTGGCGTTTCAGCCGTTCCGCGGTTTTTTTCAGAAATTCGTCCCCTGCCGAATGGCCCAGGGAGTCGTTGATGTGCTTGAAATTGTCCAGATCTACCAGCAGCACCGCGATCCGACCGTTTTTCCGCTTGGCGTAGGCAATGGCCCGTTCAAGGCGGTCGTTGAAGAGATGACGGTTGGGCAGGCCGGTCAGAGCGTCGTGATAGGTCTGAAACCGCAGCATCTTCCGGTTTCGTTTGATCTCGGAGATGTCGTGGAAGACGGAGACGTACTTTTCGGTTTCGCCCCGGCTGTCGGCAACGGCCGTGACGGCGAGCCATTCGGGGTAGGCCTCCCCGCTCTTGCGCCGGTTCCAGATCTCGCCCTGCCACTGGCCCGTGTCCTTGAGGGTTTGCCACATCTTTCTATAGAAATCGGCGTCGTGGCGATCCGATTTAAGGATTCGCGGATTCTTGCCGATGGCTTCTTCCGCGGCGTAGCCGGTGATCTGGGTAAAGGCCGGGTTGACCCGTTCGATGGTTCCGTCGGCATCCGTGATGGCGATGCCCTCGATGGTATGGTTGAAGATGCCGTCGGAAAGGAGCAGTTGGGCTTCGGCTTGTTTTCGCTCGCTTTCATCCCGGTAAACGACGACGATCTCGCCGGAGGGGAGCTTGTAGACGGCGTTTTCCAACCATCGGGTTATGCGGCCGTCGGAATAATGCGAAACGGGGAGATGCTCGGGCCGTCCGGTTCGCCAGACCCGATGGAGGGCGTCGAACAATCCCATCTCCTTCACCCCGGGAAACAGTTGGAGGACGCTTTTGCCGACGACCTCGGTGCGCGAAATGGCGGAGATCGTTTCGGCGGCGCGGTTAAACTCCACAAAAACGAAATCCTCGCCTCCTTTCGCCGCCCGAAAGACGGCGATGCCCTCCGTCATGTTTTCAAACAGTCCCCGGTAGCGGGCCTCCTGCTCCCACAACGCCTTATAGGCCCGCTCGCGCTCCTGAATCTCCCCTTCCAGCCGGCTGTTGATCCGGAGGAGTTCGCCGGTGCGTTCCCGCACCTCCTCTTTCAGTCGATCCCGGTGGCGTTTCAACTCGGTCTCGATGCGATTTTGTTCCGCCGCTCGACGCCGCTCCGTCTGGTAGCTGTAAGCCCAAATATAAGCGATGGGCGGGATCACGGCGAGCATGACCAGGATCAGGTGATCCGGGGTGTTTGCGCCAAACAGGGCGATGAAGAGAAATACTCCCAGAATCAGCAGCAGGCACAGGGACAAAGAGAGCATGGAAGGGGAAAGAAAGGAGGGGCGGACTTTGCGTGCGGAATCGGTTTTTTCAGTCATTGACTGCGATCAACGGGATGCCTCGATAAGATGAAAAGAACGATCAAGGCAGCCGCCTCATGACGTCTGCAAACCGGTCCTGAGCGAGGGCCAACCCGGCGGCGTCCCGGAATTTCGCGAGGCGGGTTTCGCACCGGTTGATCCGCTCCCCGAGGGGTGGATGGGTCTTAAACCAGGAGCCGGGAAGCCGGACGGCGTCGGGAAGGGCCTGGAGCCGCTCCAGCAGGCGGACAAAGGCTTCGGGGTCATAGCCGGTTCGAAAGGCGATTTCCATTCCCCGGGCGTCGGCGGCGTGTTCCAGAGGGGCCGCGACGCCCTGTTCAAAGACCACCGCCGACAACCGCCGAATCAGTTCGGGGAGGGTCCCGGCCGGGCCCTTGAATTCGGTTTGGCCGTAGGTCCGCAACGGATGCCGTCCGGTCGCATGGACCGTTTCGTGGGCCAGGACCCCGGCCAGTTCGGCTTCATTTTTCATGGTTCGGAGAAATCCCGTGGTGACGGCCACGATGCCGGCCGGGCACGACCAGGAGGCGATGATCCGGTCGTTGTCGAGCGCCGCAAAGTAAAAGGGCGTATCCGGTTCGCCGGCGTTGCGGGCCACGGCGGCCCCCACCCGGTTGACGTAGGTTTGGATCGCGTCGTCTTCGATGGGCATGCCGTACCGTTGAAATCCGGCCGCCGCCAGTCGGTCGCCGATGACGGCTTCGGCTTCGTAGCTGTCCGCAACGGCGAGAGAGGCCATGGCGAGGCCTGCTGACAGGAGAACAATCAGTGCGAAGGCGGCATGTTTCCATAAGAAGCCGAACCGCGCGGGAGAGGTGTTGTCGAGTTTATTCAGCATATTCTCCGATCCGGCCTTCTCTGAGGAATGCGTCGACTTCGGCGTCGCTCACATAGAAGGAAAGCACCTGGTCCAGGGCCTGACGAAGGGGTTCCGGGATGTCGGATCGCTCGTCGGACGCGTCCAGGCGGGTCCTGCCCCGGATCGACCGGGAGGTGTCGGCGGCGGCCAGCAGGATGTCGCTTCCCCCGAGATCCCCGAGGTCCCCGAGAAGATCGTCCAGCTCGCCTCCGTCGGCGCCGGGCTTCGCGTCGGAGACCTTGCCCCGGTAGATCCACCCGGTTTTTCCGTCTTCGGTTTCCACCTGATGCCACTTGCCGTCGGTGGCGATCCGGGTCAGGGCGGCGTCCAGCGGAAGCGCGGCCACCGTCGGCGAAGCGGCGGTTTTTTCCGCATGGAGGCGGGCGCCGTCGGAAACGACCCAGAGGGTTGTTTGCGCAAAAATCTCCGGCTCCAGGAGGAGCGGAAGGACGAAAAGAAAAGTCGCTAAGACGATGGCGCTGCGTTTCATCATAAGGTCTTATTTAAAGCACTTTGCACGCGTTGTCCAGGTTTTCCATTTCCCCATCACGATGAGGGCGGCGCCGGAGCATGGAATCAACAAAACGGTCGCCCCGCGTTCTTTTAAACTTATTTAGCCGAAAACGGCCGCGGTGTAAAGGGTTGGGTAATCCCATCCGCCGGCTAAAATGGCTTTACAAAGGAAATGGGATGCCGTATATTTCCGTGATGTATCGGAACAGGAGATTCAATTTAATATATTGAAAATACATTTAATACTATTTATCAATGTGAGGTGCGCATGACGACGCCCATGCCGCTGGTGATCGCTACCCGCAACAAGGGCAAAACCGCCGAGATCCGGGCGCTGCTGGATGGGTTTCCGCTGGACATACGGGACCTGGATGATTTCGGCCCCATCCCGCCGGTGGTGGAAGATGGAGAAACCTTCGAGGAGAACGCCTACAAAAAAGCCAGTTTCACTGCACGCGTGTTGGGGGTTCCGGCTCTGGCCGACGATTCCGGCCTGGTGGTGGACGCCCTGGGCGGCGCGCCCGGGGTTCATTCGGCCCGCTATGGCGGCGAGGATGCTAACGACAAAGCCAAATATCTGAAATTGCTGGCTGAAATGGAAGGAAAAACCGACCGCCGGGCCGCTTTTGAATGCGTTGTTTCCATCGCCGTGCCCTATGGCGCGGCCCTTACCTACGAAGGGCGGTGCGAGGGCGTAATCGCCGAAGCGCCGGCAGGGGAGGGGGGGTTCGGATATGATCCGGTTTTTTTCTACCCGCCCCTGGAAAAGACCTTCGCCCAGTTGAGCGCCGAGGAGAAAAACCGGGTCAGCCACCGGAGCCGGGCGCTGATTGAACTCCGGAGCGAATTCGATAAGGCGCTCCAGTGGATCGAGATCCACATGCCGGTCCAGGAAAAATTCCAGTGCGCCGGGGACGCGCTCTGATCTAAAGCGGATATGGCCGATACCCTGCGCGCATTCATTGCATTCCGACTCCCGGATTCCGTCGTTTCTCACATCCGGACGCTTCAGGCGGACCTGAAAGCGCGGCCTGCGCTGCGGCTCAAGTGGGTGCGGCCGGAAAGCGTCCACCTGACCCTCAAATTCCTGGGCAATATCCGGACCGACACGGTCCCGGCCATCGCGGACGCCATGGCCGGAACGGCCGCCGCCTGGACGCCCCTGTCGCTTTCCGCCAGGGGATTGGGCGCGTTTCCGACCCCGAGAAAGACCCGGGTGGTCTGGCTCGGGCTGACGGGGGACACCCATCCGCTCATCGAACTCCGGCAGGACCTGGATCGCCGCCTGGAACCCCTTGGCTTCCCGAGGGAAACCCGGCCTTTCAAAGCGCATCTGACCATGGGCCGGGCCAGGGGAAAAGTGGATCCCCACCATCTGGCGGCGGCGATTGCGGCCGCGGCTGCGTCGGCGTCGCCGACCTTTACGGCCGACCGGCTCGTCCTGTTCAAGAGCGACCTCAACCCCGCCGGCGCCGTCCACACGCCCCTGCGGGAAGCGCCTCTGACGGGCGAGACCGACTAAATTCCATGGAACAAATTACGATCTTCGATCATCAGGAGGCTTTTATGAATGTGTCACCGGAAAAACAAAAGGCGGTGGAAAACGCCATGACCCAGATCGAACGCCAGTTCGGCAAAGGGGCCATCATGAAACTGGGGTCCCGGGAAGTGGCCGACGTGCCGGTCATCCCCACGGGCTCCCTGGCGCTGGACCGGGCCCTGGGCGTGGGCGGGCTGCCCCGGGGGCGGGTTATCGAGATTTTCGGCCCTGAATCCTCGGGCAAGACCACCCTGGCCCTCCATGCCGTGGCCCAGGCCCAGAAGCAGGGGGGCATCGCCGCCTTTATCGACGCCGAACACGCCCTGGACACCGTCTATGCCCGAAAACTGGGGGTCAATTGCAACGACCTGCTGGTCTCCCAGCCCGATACCGGCGAACAGGCCCTGGAGATCCTCGACATGCTGGTGCGCTCCGGCGCGGTGGACATTGTGGTCATCGATTCGGTGGCGGCCCTGGTGCCCCGGGCCGAAATCGAGGGCGAGATGGGCGACGCCCACATGGGCCTCCAGGCCCGGCTCATGTCCCAGGCCCTCCGGAAGCTCACCGGCACCATCGGCAAAACCCTGACCACGGTCATCTTCATCAACCAGATCCGGATGAAGATCGGCGTGGTTTTCGGCAACCCCGAAACCACCACCGGCGGCAACGCCCTCAAGTTTTACTGCTCGGTCCGACTCGATATCCGGCGCACCGGCTCCATCAAGGAAGGGCAGGAGGTGGTGGGCAACCGCACCAAGGTGCGGGTGGTGAAAAACAAGATCGCGCCGCCGTTCAAGGAGGCGGAATTCGACATCACCTACGGGGAGGGGATCTCTCGCACCGGCGATTTGCTGGATATGGGCGTGCTCATGAACATCATCGACAAGAGCGGGGCCTGGTATTCCTACGAAAGCGAACGGATCGGCCAGGGCCGGGAAAACGCCAAGCGGTATCTCAACGACAACCCGGACACCTATGAAACCATCCTGGCCCGGGTGCGGGATGAAATGGGGCTGACGGAAAAGCACGAGGAGACGGAGACCCCGGCCGATAGAGCTGAAACCGAAGAAAAGGAATGACGCCATGAAGACAGGCAACGAGGTTCGCAGGCAGTTTCTGGACTATTTCAAAAAGCACGGCCACCAGATCGTCCGGAGTTCGTCCCTCGTCCCCCAGGATGATCCCACCCTGCTGTTCGTCAATGCGGGCATGGTCCAGTTCAAACGGGTGTTTCTGGGCGAGGAGAAGCGGGATTACAACCGGGCCGTCACCTCCCAGAAATGCGTCAGGGCCGGCGGCAAGCACAACGACCTGGAAAATGTCGGCTACACGGCCCGCCACCACACCTTTTTCGAGATGCTGGGCAACTTCTCCTTCGGCGATTATTTCAAGGAAAAGGCCGTGGAGTTCGGGTGGGATCTCCTGACCAACGGTTACGGCTTTCCCGAGGACAAACTCTGGGTCTCCATCTACCTGGACGACGACGAGGCCCACGACATCTGGGAGAAAGGGATCGGCGTGCCCCCAGGGAAAATCCTCCGGTTCGACGAAAAGGACAATTTCTGGGCCATGGGCGATACCGGCCCCTGCGGGCCCTGCTCCGAGATCCATTACGACCGGGGAGATGCTTACGGTTGCGGCAAACCCGACTGCGCCGTGGGGTGCGACTGCGACCGGTGGCTGGAGATCTGGAACCTCGTCTTCATGCAGTTCAACCGGGACGCCGCCGGCGAGATGACGCCCCTGCCCAAGCCCAGCATCGACACCGGCATGGGCCTGGAGCGGGTCGTGTCCGTCCTCCAGGACGCGCCCACCAACTACGACATCGACCTGATGATCCCCATCATGGAAAAGGCCGAAGATCTTTCCGGCCGGTCCCGGGGGGATTCCTTTGAGACGGACGTGGCCATGAAAGTCATCGCCGACCATAGCCGGGCCGCGGCCTTTCTCATCGGCGACGGCGTGCTGCCCTCCAACGAGGGGCGGGGGTATGTGCTGCGCCGGATCATGCGGCGGGCCATCCGCTATGGCCGCAACATCGGGCTCACGAAACCGTTTCTCCATGATACCGCCAGCGTGGTCTTCGATATCATGAAGCCGGCCTATCCCGAACTGACCGAGGCCTCGGCCTTTATCACCAACGTCATCAAAAACGAAGAACTCCGGTTCACCGAGACCCTCGACCACGGTTTGCGCCTTCTGACCGACACCCTGGAGAACATGAAGGCCAGGGGCGAGACCCGGGTGCCCGGCGACGTGATCTTCAAACTCTACGACACCTTCGGGTTTCCGGTGGACATCGTCCGGGACGTGGTCCGGGACAAGGAAATGACCCTGGATATGGACGGGTTCGACCGGAACATGGAGAAGCAGCGGGAGCAGTCGCGATCCGTGGCCTCGTTCGCGCAGATTTCCGACGCCTACAAAAATCTCTCCGCCACCGGGTTCAAGCCCGAGTTCACTGGGTATAAAACAGTTGAAGACAATGCCCGGGTGACGTTGATGGTGAAAGACGGCCAGGAGGCGAAGGAGGCCGCCGCCGGCGACGCCGTGGAGGTGGTGACTGACAAGACGCCTTTCTATGGGGAGTCGGGCGGCCAGGTGGGCGACGCCGGCGTCATCACCGGCGAAGACGGCCTTAAAATCCGGGTGGAAGACACCGTCAAGGACCCCACCGGCCTGACCATCCACAAGGGGAAGGTCCTGGCCGGAACCGTGAAAACCACCGATTCGGTGACCCTGAAAGTCGACCGGAAGCGCCGCGGCGCCACGGCCCTCAATCACACGGCGACCCACATCCTCCATTACGCCCTGCGCAAGGTCCTGGGGGACCACGTCAAACAGGCCGGCTCCCTGGTGGCGCCGGACCGGTTCCGGTTCGACTTCACCCATTTTTCCCAGCCCACCATCGAAGAATTGTATGAAATCGAGCGCATCGTCAACGAGCGGATCCGCCAAAACGTGCCGGTGGACATCGCCGAGATGGACGCCGAGGAGGCGTTCAAGTCGGGCGCCACGGCCCTGTTCGAGGAGAAATACGGCGACCGGGTCCGGGTGATCTCCCTGAGCGATTTCAGCAAGGAACTGTGCG
>JAABTD010000180.1 GCA_011390065.1 Desulfobacteraceae bacterium | reverse complement strand
CTCGCGCTGGTCTACATGGTGCTGGCCTGCCAGTACGAGTCCCTGCGGGACCCGCTGGTGGTGATGCTGTCCGTGCCCGTGGCGGCGGTGGGGGTGCTGATCACGCTCTTCCTGACCGGGACGACGCTCAACATCCAGTCCTACATCGGGTGCATCATGCTGGGGGGCATCGTGGTCAACAACGCCATCCTGCTGGTGGACCAGGCGGGCCAGCTCAAGGCCGGCGGCATGCCGGTGCGCGACGCCGTGGCCGAGGCGGGCCGGCGGCGGCTGCGGCCCATCCTCATGACGACCCTGACCACCATCATCGCCCTCCTGCCCCTGGCCTTGGGCATCGGCGAAGGGGCCGACGCCCAGGCCCCCCTGGCCCGGGCCGTGGTGGGCGGCCTCGCCGGATCGACCCTCATCACCCTGGTGCTCATTCCGGCGGTCTATTCGCTCTTTTATCCTGATCTGGAAATCGCCTGAAAGCCCGGCCAGCGTCACCGCGGTGTTTTTGTGGCCCAGGTGGGCCCATGGCTCTGGATGCCGCCCAGGCAAAGGTATTTCATCTCGAGAAATTCCTCGATCCCGTATCTGGAGCCCTCCCGTCCGATGCCCGACTGCTTGACGCCGCCGAACGGCGCCACGGCCGTGGAGATCAAACCGGTATTGATGCCCTGGATGCCGTATTCCAGTCCCTCGGCCATTCGCCAGATTCGACCGATGTCCCGGGTGTAAAAATAAGCGGCCAGACCGTATTCGGTGTCGTTGGCCATCTCCAGGGCCTCGGCTTCAGTGCCGAACCGGAAGATGGGGGCCACCGGTCCGAAAATCTCCTCCCGGGCCAGGTCCATATCGGTGGTGGCGTGAGCCAGCACCGTGGGTTGGAAAAAACTTCCTCCCAGGGCGTGGCGTTTGCCACCGGTCACGACTTTGGCGCCCCTTTCCTCGGCATCCGCAATCAGTCGTTCCACTTTCCGGACAGCGGCTTCATCGACGAGCGGCCCCTGATCGGTTTTTCCTTTCAGCCCATCGCCCACGGTCAGACCTTCCACCGCCTCGGCAAGTTTGACCGCGAACGCGTCATGGATGCCCACCTGGACCAGAAACCGGTTGGCGCACACGCAGGTCTGGCCGGTGTTCCGGTACTTGCTGGCCAGAGCGCCCGCCACGGCGGCGTCGAGATCGGCATCGTCAAAAACGATGAAAGGCGCATTGCCGCCCAGTTCCAGGGAAATCTTCTTGACGGTATCGGCGCACTGGATCATCAGGTGTTTGCCAATTTCGGTGGATCCGGTAAACGTCAGTTTGCGCACGATGGCATTGCCGGTGAGTTCGCCGCCGATCTCGGAAGATCCGCCCGTGACCACGTTGAACACCCCGGGGGGGATGCCGGCCCGGTCCGCCAGCTCAGCCAGGGCCAGGGCCGAAAAAGGGGTGGCCGATGCCGGTTTGCAGACCATGGTGCAGCCTGAGGCCAGAGCAGGGCCGGCTTTCCGGGTGATCATGGCCGCCGGAAAATTCCAGGGGGTGATGGCGGCGCACACGCCCACAGGCCCCTTGATGACCATGATCCGGTTGTCCCGCTCCTGGGCCGGAATAATGTCGCCATAGACCCGCCTTCCCTCTTCGGCGAACCACTCAATGAACGAAGCGGCGTAGGCGATCTCCCCCTCCGACTCCTCAAGGGGTTTGCCCTGCTCGGCGGTCATGAGAACGGCCAGGTCCCGCTGATTTTCCAGGATGAGGTTTTGCCAGGTGAGCAGGAGGTTGGCGCGTTCCTCCGCCGTCCAGGAACGCCATTCCTCAAAGGCGAGATGGGCCGCTCCGATGGCCCGGCGGGTTTCAGCCGCTCCCAGCTTGGGAACGGTTCCCAACAGTTCTCCCGTGGCCGGATTGATCACGTCGATGACGGCGTAGGCGTCCCCGTCGGTCCACTCGCCGTTGATATAGCACTGGGTTCGAAACAGCTGAAGATCCTTTAGTGGCAACATCTCGGGTTCCTTTCCATGGATAGAAATTGATCACGCAACTGTCTTAATGATGCAACATCTCGAAGAACAAAGTCAAAACTTTTAGCCATTCAGGCGATCCGGAATCGCCGGGTCCTGAGACAACACCCCCAAATGATGTTGAACTTCCGGACGCGATATCGAAAAAAGATCGCTTTGACAGATCGTCGGGGTACGGAGTATCATAAATGGAATATCATAGAGGGCGACGCAACGCTCCATCCGGAAACTTTGAAGCAGGGAGGATCGAACCATGAAAGTGCTTATTGTCTTTTATTCGGCCTATGGACATGTCCACAAAATGGCGGAAGCCGTGGCGGAAGGCGTCAAGGAGGTCGGCGGCGCGGAAGCGGTGATCCGGCGGGTTCCCGAGACGGTCTCCAACGACATACTCGAACAGATGGGCGCCCTGGAGGCCCAGAAAGCGCTCTCCCACATCCCGACCATCACGGTGGACGAACTGCCCACCGCCGATGCCGTCATTTTCGGCACCCCTACCCGATTCGGCAACATGTGCGGCCAGATGCGGCAATTTCTGGACGCCACCGGGCCGCTGTGGGCCAAAGGCGCGCTGGTGGGCAAGGTGGGCTCGGTTTTCACCAGCACCGCGACTCAGCACGGCGGTCAGGAGTCCACGCTGCTCTCTTTCCACATCACGCTCCTGCATCAGGGATTCATCGTCGTGGGTCTGCCCTACAGCTTCCAGGGCCAGATGCGAATAGACGAGATTACGGGAGGTTCCCCTTACGGCGCGACCACCATCGCCGGCAGCTCCGGCGAGCGGATGCCCAGCGAAAACGAACTGGATGGGGCGCGCTTTCAGGGCAGGCATGTGGCGACCATTGCCGCCAAACTGGCCGGATAGGCGCCCGGGGATAACGACGTGAATGACCCATGGTTCCAAAAGGTGAAGCGCATCGTTTTATTCGGTGCGCTTCTGGCGCTGCTCCCGGCCGTCTCCGCCGCCACGGACCTCAACACATGGCAGGAGCCGGTCACCGGCATGATCTTCATTCAAATCCCCGGCGGATGTTATGAAATGGGCGCCACCACCGGAGACCCGGACGAAAAGCCGGTCCACCGGGTCTGCCTGGACGGGTTCTGGATGGGGAAATACGAGGTCGCCAACGGGCAGTACCGGAAGTTCAAGCCCGAACACGCGCCCGAAAAATACAAGGGAAGGGGGCTGAACGGGAACCGGCAGCCGGCGGTTTACATCCAGTGGCCCGAGGCCCGGGATTTCACCCTCTGGCTGACCCAACAAACCGGAAAGCCCTACCGGTTCAGCCTGCCCACGGAGGCCCAGTGGGAATACGCCTGCCGGGCCGGACGCCCGGTCTCGGAATTTACGGACGACGCCCCGGACCGGATCTGCCGGTACGGCAACGTCTACGACCGAACCGGCCACAAGGCGTTCAAATTCGACTGGCCCCATTTTTCCTGCAACGACGGCCGGGCCGTCACCACCGCCGTGGGCCGCTTCAAGCCCAACCCCTTCGGCCTCCACGACATGCTCGGCAACGTCTGGGAGTGGTGCGCCGATACCTACACGCCCGACGCCTACAAACACCACACCCCCCGCAACCCCCTCATCGGCGGCGCCGCCGGCATGAGCCGCGTCGTCCGGGGCGGCGGCTGGAGCGACGAACCCAGAAACGTTTCGGCGACTCACCGGGACGGCTACTGGATCGGGCATCAGTGGCCGTGGGTGGGGTTTCGGGTGGTGATGACAACAGGACCATGATCCAAATTAAAGTGGGGCGGGAGGAGAACCTTCACCAAAAGCAGAAAAAAGGCTTGATGCAAAAGCTGCTGGCAGGTGCAGTACGAACAGCCCCAAGGCGGTTGAACAGAGCGCGGAAGGGTAATGATTTGAAGTTTTCTTATCAATGGGAACCCATCCGGGACCTTCCCGAAAAGTACGATAAGCTTGCCTCGCCAGAACTCAAAAAGCTGACGGAGGTCTGGCACGAGCACGCTTCGGACCTGTCGAACACCCAGACCTTAAAACACTTCAACGAGCGATTGGCCCGACATTGGGCCATCGAAACCGGCATCATCGAAGGCATCTACAAAATCGACCTCGGCGTCACCGAACTGCTCATCGAAAAGGGCATCGAAAGCGCCTTGATACCGCACGGGACGACCGACAAACCCGCTGAAGAAATCGTGGCGATTCTAAGAGATCACCAGGATGTCCTCGAAGGAATTTTCGATTTCGTGGCCTCCCGACGCCCGCTGTCCACATCGTATATCAAAGAGATGCACCATGCGCTCTGCGCCCACCAGGACGAGATCGAAGCCATGGATTCGCAGGGCCGGTTCATGCGAATTCCCTTGAGAAAGGGCGAGTGGAAGCTCCAGCCGAACAACCCGCATCGCGGGAACGGACGGATCCATCAATATTGTCCACCCGAACACGTCGCATCTGAAATGGACCGCCTCATCGCCATGCACCTTTCCCATGACGGAACCGGCGTCGCCCCCGAAATCGAAGCCGCCTGGCTCCATCACCGGTTTTCCCAGATTCACCCCTTCCAGGACGGCAACGGCCGCGTCGCCCGGGCCTTGGCCACGCTGATTCTACTCCGGGCCGGGTTGTTTCCATTTACAGTGGATCGAACAAAGAGAGCCCAATATATTTCCTGTCTGGAAACGGCGGACGAGGGGGATCTCGGCCCCTTCGTGGAGATGCTGACGCGGTCCCAGCGTCGCGCGCTGACAAAAGCGCTGAGCCTCTCGGAAGAATTGATGACGGACGAAAAGAACATCCACGACCTGATACGGGACGGCGCCAAGAGATTGAAAGAAAAAAAAGAAGCGGCGTCCCAGGATTTCCACGACGTCTACCGCCTTGCCCGGAGACTCGAAGATACCGCCTTCCGGCGGATGGACGACCTCGCGGGCCAGATCGGCGAGTCGCTACGGAGCGTCGATTCGAGCTACGACTGCACTGTTATCCAATCTAATGAGGAGATGGAACACCGGTTTGACGCCCAGGCGATGGAGACCGCCAAAAACCTCGAATATCATGCCGATCTGCGGCGCCATCATCACTGGTTTCAATTGCGGATTCAGGAAACGCGGATTTCCAGCGCTGTCGTATCATTTCACCCCCTGGGAACCGTTTTCAGAGGCGTAATGGCCGTTTCCGCTTTCTATGAAGAGCGTCAAAAGGAAGCGGATGCGGCGTCACCGATTGTTTTCATGCCGATTGTTTCCGAACCTTTTGAATTCATCTATTCGGAAGAAATGGAAAAAATAACGGCGCGATTCGAAAAATGGCTTCACGAAGCCCTTGTGACGGCCCTGGCCCAATGGCGAAAACGCATGTAATGGCGTGGACAGCCTCGGGAGAAATTCGATGAAATCGACCGCTTCTCTCCTTTTTTCGTCCGGGAGATTGTTCAGCTTGCGTAAAATGACTTCGCTGTTCATGAGTCGATCCTTTGGTTGGTTTTTTTAAATGAAAAGGAGCGACAAAATGCCGCCCCTTTTTTCAAACAATCCCGCTCAGGATGAATCTTGCTTTCGGATCAAGCTTCCTCTTCCTCCTCCTGCACCTTCAAATGCTCCGGCACAATGGCCATTTCAATCAGCAGCGGCTTTAAAAACGACCACCGGATGCCGATCTTGAAGACTTCTTCAAGATCGCGAATGGCGTCCCAGCAGTTATGGCAGGGGGAGATGACGAGCTTGGCGCCGGTCTCCAGGATCTGATCCCGCTTGACGATCAGGCCCTTGTTCCGCTGTTCCCGGTAGCAGCCGATGCCGTTGAAGCCGCCGCCGCCGCCGCAGCAGAAGTTGTGTTCGCGATTAGGTTTCATCTCCCGGAAATCTTCGGCGATGTAGCTCATGATCTCCCGTGCGATGTCGCCCAGGCCGGCGTTTCGGATGTAGTTGCAGGAATCCTGGTAGGTGACCGGCTCCTTGATCTTTTTGGCCGGATCGATCTTGATCTTGCCGGTGCGCAGGGCCTCGGCCACCCACTCGACGTAGTGGAGGGTCTCCACCGGAGGCTGTCCGCTTTTCCGGCCGGTCCAGTAGGGCCCCTCGATGACCGTGGCCCGGTAGGCGTGGCCGCACTCGGTGACCACCATCCGCTTGGGCCGGAGCCGGATGATGGCGTCGTAGACCGACTCCACCTGCAGTTTGCACCCTTCCCAGTCGCCGGCGAACATGGCCAGGCTGGTTTCCTCCCAGCCTTCGCTGGGGACCGTCCAGTTTTCGCCGGCCAGATGGAACAGGATCGCGGCCTCGGCCAGGTCCTCGGGGTAGTGCTTGGGCTCCCGGGCGTTGACCGTGTAGATGATGTCCGCATCTTCCTTGTCCACGGGGATGGTGAGGCCCGGCCAGTCGTCTTCGTACTCCTCGGCCATCCATTCGCAGGTGTCCACCCAGTCTTCGCTGGTCACGTCCATCTGGGCCCGGAAGACCCGGTGCATGCCCGAGCCGATCTTCATCTCCCAAGGCACGAAGCCTTGGGTGAAGCACAGCCCCCGCAGGTAGCTGAACATGACCCCCATGTCGATGCCGAAGGGGCAGTACATGCCGCACCGGTTGCAGCAGGTGCACTGGGACCAGGCCACATCCATGACGTGGCGCATGAATTCGTTGTCCACCTGTCCCTTCCGCTTCACGATCTCGCCCAGGGTGGACTGGATCTTGTAGGACGGCACCTGCTTGGGGTCCTTGTCGTTGGCCAGATAAAGGAAGCAGCTGTCGGCGCACATGCCGCAGTGGGCGCAGATCTCCAGCCACGTCTTGAGCCGGGACTTCATGGATTTCTGGATGGTGGCCCAGAGCGCGTCGCCGTCCACCTCCAGATCCTTCATCTGCTGGTAATACTGCTTGCCGCTCTTGTCGTTGAGGAGCGCATACAGCTCTTCCTTCGTATTGATGGGGCTTTTATTGCAAAGTATTCCTTCAGCCATAATAGCAATTCCTAATCGGTCTTGTAGGGTCCGGGCGGACCCCGTTGAGGTTCAATGCGCCTCTGTCCCTTTGTGCCTCTGTCCCTTTGTCCCTCTTTCCTACCACGCCAACCCCTTGCTCTTCATCCCCCCCCGCTTGATGCCGTAATCCATGCCCAACTGGGCACGGGACATGAAAAACAGCAGGAAGTGGGACAGTTTGGTAAAGGGAATGGCGATCAGCCAGATCTCGCCGGACAGGATGTGGACGATCAACCAGAACTGATAGTTGCCGATGTGGTGATAGGCGAAAAGTCCGGTGAGAAAGGGCGCCGCGGTGATGACGATCAGCAGGATATCATAGGCCGTGGTCAGGTTCCGGACCTCCGGCAGGGCGATGCGGCGCAGGATGATGAAGACCGCCGCCGCCAGCACGATGATGGTGAGAAAATCGGCCGTTGTGTCGGATATGACCGGCAGGCTGAATCCCCACCGCTCCGCCAGGATCATGTTGTGGGCGCGCAGAAAAACCGGCGTGAAGAGCAGGCCGATGTGAAAAACGAAAAAAAGGATGGTCATGCCGGGATAAAACCGCCAGCTCCGGGTGCCGAAGGGGATGAGCCAGAAGAAAATGGATCGGACGGCGCCCCGGAACCCGTAAGACGGATACTCGGTATAGGCCACCCGGTCGGCCTTCCAGTCCAGCCCGCGGATGTACCAGACGGCGCGGTAGATCAGACCGATGAAAAAGATGCCGAAGGCCAGCCATGCCAGCGGGCCGGTGACAAATGCGTACATGCGTCTTTCTCCTTTCCCCTAGTCGTCGTCCCGGGCGGTCAGAAACGACCAGAACCCCAGGAATCCGATCAGAATGGCGATGATCAGGTAATAGACGACCCCTTTGGTGTAAACCATGAAGTCGTGCAGGGTATAAAAGTCGCTTTCCATGGCGTCTCCTTAAAGTCAGTGTGCTTCGTAATCAGGGTGTTCGTACAGCACCGGCATCCGGGTGACCACGAACCGGAACACCAGGACCCCGAGGGTGACGATGAAAATAGAGATGGCGAACTCCATCCAGTGGGGAAAATATCGCTCGTCGGCCGGCAGGTGGTAGTTGAAGGCGATCAGGGAGATGTTGAGCCGGTTGACCACGATTCCCAGTACGGCGAGGCCCGAAGTCCACTGGATCAGGTTCAGGTTCTTTTCCCGGACCCCCACTGCGTAGAGAAAGCAGGGCAGCGCGATGAACCCCAGGAGTTCCACCAGATACCAGGCGCCGTAGCCGGTGGCCAGATAGCGCCACTCGTTGTCCACGGCAAGACCGATGATCTTGATGACGAAATATCCGGCCAGCACGAAGGAGGCCGCCTTGCCGAACCCCAGCACCACGTCTTCTTTTTCCTTGAGATGGGCTTCGTCCATTTTATCGGCGAAGTGTTTGTGCGTCAAGGACCCTTCGAAAATCACCATGGAGAGCCCCGCAATGATGGCGGAGACAAAGAAGTAGATGGGAATGTAGCCCGAATACCACAAGGGATGGAGCTTGGACGGCGCAATGAGAAAGAGCGCCCCCAGGGAGGACTGGTGCAGGGTGGAGAGGATCACGCCCAGGATGGTCAGGGCCAGGGTCAGCTTCACCACGATGTTCCGGGCTTTCTTGAACCCGAGCCATTCCAGGGGCGCGGGGGTGAACTCGATCAAGAGCACCGTCAGGTAAAGGGCCACGCAGGCGCCCACTTCAAAGAGAATGGAGGTGGTGCCCGACTGGACCAGGAACGGATAGGGCAGCCGCCAGGGCCGGCCCACGTCGTAGTGAAGGGCGAAGACCACCAGGGCGTAGCCGAGGAATCCGGTGAGGATGGCCGGCCTTACCGCCGAGTGGAACTTCTTCATCCCGAAGATGTAGACCGCGGCCGAGGTGACGAAGCCGCCGGCGGCCAGGGCCACGCCCACCAGGAGGTCGAAGCCGATCCAGAGCCCCCAGGGAGTGTAGTCCGACAGATTGGTGGTGGCGGCCAGTCCGCCGGTGAACCGGCGCACCGTCACAAAGAGGCCGACGATCAGGATGATCCCGGCGATGACGGTCATGGGCGACATGACGGGTTTTGAGTGTGCGGCGTCGTGCGACATCAGCTTTCCTCCTCGCTATCTTTCGTCTCGGCTTCCCTGGCCGCTTCCTCCAGCGCTTTCTTGACGGCGGTTTCCACCGATTTTTCCTTGTCGGCCCTGGCTTTTTCCATGGCCTTGTCGAGGTTGTCCCTGGCCCGGGCTTCAGTCTCGGAGACGGCCGAACTCACGGCGGCCTCCTGTTCCTGCCGGGCGATCTTTTCTTTTCGCTTGTTCATGGCGTAAATGCCGGTCAACAGCACGGGCCAGAGGCCCACCACCATGGGGACCGCGCCCAGGGCCCCGGCGGTCAGCTCCGGCGCCGAGGTCGTTCCCAGATCCTCCCGCATACCGAGCCGGCTGAAAGGGACCGGCGAGAGATAAAGCCAGTTGGTCCCGCCCATCTCGTGTTCGCCGTAGATATGGTCTTCGTATCGGTCCGGATGGCGGTAGATCCGCTCCCGGGCGATCTTGATCAGGTCCTTGCGCTTGCCGAAGGTCAGGGCTTCGGTGGGACAGGCCTCCACGCAACCGGGCAGCAGCCCTTCCTTGATCCGGGGATAGCACATGGTGCATTTCATGATCCGGGGGGTCAGGGCCTTGTCGTATTCGTAGGTGGGAATCTCGAAGGGGCAGGCGATCATGCAGTATCGGCATCCCACGCAAACCGACGCGTCATAGACGACGGCCCCGGTTTCCGTCTTGGTGAAGGCCCGGACAAAGCAGGCCGAGGCGCAGGCCGGTTCCAGACAGTGGTTGCACTGGATTTTCCGGTAAAGCGGGCTTTTCTGTCTGGCGACCTCGTATTTGTTGACCACGGTATAGGTGTCGGCATGGGTTCGCCGGGTTTTTTCCAGCACCGTCAGGTCGTCAAAAGGCTGTTCCGGTTCCGGCAGGTCGTTGACCTTGTTGCACCCGGCCTCGCACCGTCGGCAGCCGATGCATTTGACAGCGTCGAAAAGCACCCCGTCGGTGTCCGGGTACCCCTCGAAATGCTTTGCGCCGGCCGCCCGGGCGGGTTTGGCCAGGGTGGCGCTCATGCCGGCCGCGCCGATCCATCCCAGAAACTTTCTGCGTGATATGGACATAGACGTTACCTCGATAAGTATGGATAAAGCGGGTTGCTATTTCTGTTTTTCCTTGTGACAGCCGATGCAATCCACGGCGGCCGGCTTTTCGATCCCCATTCGCTCGTGGCATCCAATGCACTGGTCGTGATAAATGGCCTTGAGGCCCGGCATGTCGGGCTGGAGCGGATCAAAGGGCTTGCCGTGGCAGCTCAGATCGGAAGAGCGTC
>JAABTD010000179.1 GCA_011390065.1 Desulfobacteraceae bacterium | reverse complement strand
GTTTTTTGGACGGCGGGGCATTATGGTGACAGCCCTGGCAGAGGGTCCCCTTTTCCTGATGAAAATGGGCGGCCAGCTTGTTGTCCCCGATCTTTTTTACCATGGACGTCACGATTTTCCGGTGAGGCATCTTCGCCGGCTCGTAATCCTGGGCCATTACGCCCATGGTCACCGTCTCCGGGATGTCTTCCGTCTCGTAAGTGCCCTCCACCGGGGTCCGGGCCGCCAGATGGGCCTGGGCCAGTCCCTTCATGGCCTCCGGGGTCGTTCCTTCGGCCAGCTCCGCCACCGGCGTCATGTGGCAGGTGGTGCAGAAGGCGTCGGGCTGTTTCCGGTGTTTGGCCATGAAGCCGTGGCACCCGGCGCACTCTTTGGCCTCCTGCTGCTCGCTGTGGCAGCCGATGCAGCTGGCGTCGGTTTTGAGCTGGTGCATGGCCTGGGCCAGATTGACCGATCCTTCGGTTTTGGTGTCCAGCAGGGTGTGGCAGGAGCTGCACGACGTCATCTCTTCGTGGTGGCAGACCCGGCAGGTGTCGTTATAGGTCTCGTGGGCTTTGTGATCGAAGGGGACCGCCGCCATCCGGTTATTGTCCGGCGCGGCCATCTCTCCGCCCTCGCTGATCTTGACGATCAGGGCGTCGGGCTGGTTCCGCTCCATCCTCGGAATCGGATCCACCTTTTCGATCTTTTTCTGCATCTCGGGA
>JAABTD010000394.1 GCA_011390065.1 Desulfobacteraceae bacterium | reverse complement strand
TTGCCTTCTAAAAAATTGAGTGACATGATCGTCTCCGATAAAGATGATTAGAAATTTGATCAAATTTTTGATCACATAACAGAAGGGAAGGGGCATGTCAATGGGTTCCTGTCAGAATGGTGGGGGGCTCAAATATTGTGGCGGGAGAAGCAGTGATCAGTCGTAAGCGTCAGGGCGGATTTTAAGTATCAGTCTTCGCTCTTTGATTCGATTGGCGGCATTGAGTTGCAACAGACGGGTGGTCACTTTGCCCTCGGGCGTCAGGGGGATAATCATTGCGTCTTGCACCCGGAAATGGTCTGCCCATCTATCTTTCCGAGGGTGAAATAGCGGAACGATCCGGCCTGATTCCTGATCAATGGAGGCAATATCGCTACCTTTGTGTTTGTTGCAAAGGCTGCAAGACAATGCCAGGTTGCTCTCGTCGGTTGCTCCGCCGTGTTTCATGGAAACGATATGATCGATTTCCAATGGCGCAAAGGTCAGAATACCAGGTATCCGGCAATATTCACAGCGGCTGCCCGCACGTTGCTGAACAATCCTTCGCAGTTCCGCGGAGACGTGGAATCCCATTCGGATTCAGGAATTTCTTTGCTGGATTTTGATTTGGGCTTGAGCTTTGGCGCGGCGCACGATGTGCTCAAGGTACTCGTATTGTCCCCATTCTTTTTCCTCTTGAGGGGTCAATCCCGCACCGCGGTTTTTATCTAATAGATAATCGATTCTGGCTTGCAGGCGTTCGGAAGGACGCAAAGAGAGGATGTCTTTCGGCGCGGGGAGGTTGGAGAGCAATTCAAGAACGTCGTTCAGATCGTCAAAGATCGTCTGGTCCGCCAGGTCCAAACGGTTCAAGCCTATTTCGATGGCCTCGTGAAGTCTGTCTTCCTCAAGCGGCTTGAGGCGAGCCGCAAGTTCGTCGGAAACATGGATTTGGATGGTTGCCGGCATTGTTCCCCCTCGATTTGTACCATTATAATATCAGGAAAGCGTCGGATTTGTCAAAACAATGCTTAAGGGCTCGCCTTTGAGCAGGGAGATGAGCAGTTTGACGACGCTTTTTCAATGCGTTGCGATACGAGCATAAAAAGTCTTGACACACCACATGCAGTATGTAATATATTACACCCAACCGACGAGAGGATATGCAATGCCCAAACTCCAGTCCCTCAACAAACCCGAATCCCTGGCCAAAATGGCGCGCGACGCCCTGCTCGATTCCATTCTCTCGGGGCATCTCAAGCTCGATGAGGTTTACAATGAAATGGCTTTGGCCAAGGACCTGGGCATCAGCCGCACTCCGGTGCGCGAAGCGCTCCTGGAACTTTCGGTTCAGGGGCTTGTTCGCTTCATCCCCCGCAAGGGCGTGGTCATCAACCGCTTCACGGAAACGGACGTGGCCGAAATTTTCGAACTCCGCAAGGCCCTGGAAACCGCCATCGTGGAACGGGTGGCCCGAAACGACCCGCCTGTGAATATGGCCGTCATTGAACGGACCCTGACGGATCAGCGGACGGCGTTTGAAAAACGTGATTATCGCGCCTTTCTCGACGCCGACCGGGCCTTTCACATTGAATTTTGCAGGCTCACCCAAAACCGCCGCATGCAGGCCATCCTGGAAAACCTGCGGAACATGATCCACCTCATGGGGACCCAGGCCCTGCAATTGGAAGGCCGGGGAGAGACGGTCCTGGCCGAACACGAAGCCATCATCGAGGCAGCCCGCCAAAAAGACCCGGAAGCGGCCCGAAACGCCATGCTCCACCATCTGGACAACAGCGAAAGCGCCGTTCTGGAAGGCAGAAAATGATCTCAGTTCGGCATGCCGGCTCAAAACCCGCTTTTTTCGCGCTTTTCGTGTATTTCGTGGTTCAAACCCTTACATAAAGGAGGCCCCTCATGCCGAAACCCGAGATTGAATTCATCGATTACGACACCGAGTACGAATGGCGGCCGGTGGAAGGCGACAAGCTGGGCATCAAGGAGAAGATTCTCAGCCATGATCCCGACACCGGCGACTACACCCGAATGCTCAAATTCCCCCCGGGCATCGAAACGTCGGAGACCCTGGTTCACGATTTCTGGGAGGAAGTCCTGATCGTGGAGGGCACCCTCTACGACATCGCCAAGGACCAGACCTTCCTGCCGGGCTATTACGCCTGCCGCCCGCCGGGAATGACCCACGGGCCATATAAAATTCCCTACGGGTGCGTCACCTTCGAGATTCGATACCACAAAAAATAACATCCCCCCGGCCCTTTAACCCCAAAAAAGCGTTCAATGAGAGGAGCTGCATTGGAAATCTATCTTGAACTGGAAAACCAATCCGGGACACGGCCGCTGACGTTCCGGTTCGACCGCATGGTCAACGCCGGGTATGTGGGCAAAAACCAGGAAGAGGTTCAGCGTCACATTCAGGAGTTGGCGGCAAAAGGGATTCCCGGCCCCAAATCGACGCCGGTTCTGTTTCCGGTGATCTGCAGCACCCTGACCACGGACGGGATGATCGAGGTCTACGGCGACAAGACCTCCGGCGAGGTGGAATACGTCCTGCTGGTCAAGGATGAAAACGAAGTGTACGTCGGCCTGGGCAGCGACCATACCGACCGTCATCTGGAAGAAACCGACATCCCCCGTGCCAAGCAGATCTGCCCCAACATCATGAGCCGAAAGGTGTGGCCGCTTAAAGAGGTGGCCGGGCACTGGGACGACCTCCTGCTGACCAGCCGCATCGTCAACGGCGCCGCGGAAACGACCTGTCAGGAAGGGCGGCTGGGGCTGTTGCTCAACCCGGAAGAATTGATGACCTTTGTGAAGACGAAGCTATCCGGTCCGTTGAAAGACCTGGTGATCTTTTCCGGCACCATGGGCACTCTCACCGGAGAATTCGCCATTGGGCAACGGTTTTCAGCGTCCCTCATCGATGAAAAACTCAACCGACGTCTGGATATTGCCTACGACGTCCGGCCCCTCGATTACCTGACGGTGGAATAAAACAGGAGGCTTTATGCGGGTCGCATCCATTCAAATGTCGGTGGTGGAAAACGATAAAAAAGCCGCCATCGACAAAGCGGTGAATCTGATCCGGCGCTGCAAGGGCGCGGATCTGGTCATCCTTCCTGAAATCTGGAACATCGGGTTTCTGAGCTTCGACCACTACATCCCGGAAGCCGAAGACCA
>JAABTD010000178.1 GCA_011390065.1 Desulfobacteraceae bacterium | reverse complement strand
ATCGCCGCCGAAAGGAAATCCGGGAGGTCGATTGGGACATGCTGATTCCGCAATAGGTGGGGCGTGATGTGGAACCCCTTTCAAAAGCGACCGACCCTGACCCGGGAGGAAGCCCTCGCCTGCCGGCCGGTAAAAAATCACCAGGTGACGGAGACCCGGGGCGAGGAGGGGGAGGTGATGCTCTCGTACCCGGTTCGGATCAAGCCGTGGATCGCCGGCCTCCGGCGGCGTCTGGGGGGCGGAGAAAAACCCCTGCCGCCGAAAAAGCTTCAGCTGGATGAACTGGGAACCGAAGTGTGGGGACTCATCGACGGACGGCGTCCGGTCAGGGGGATCATCCGGGCCTTCAAGGAAAACTACAAGGTGACGGACCGGGACGCCGAGATCGCCGTCACGCGCTTTCTCAAAGAATTGGGCAAGCGCGGATTGATCGGATTGCGATAGATGGCGGCGATCGACTCTTATCCGGATCCGTATGCTGAAGAGAACCGGGCGGCGCTTGGGGTCCTGGATGATTTTTTCGACCGGGTCGATGCGGATGCGCTTTTTACCGGCGACGATCCGAAACGGCTTCTGGAAACGCGGGAACGTGTGCTTTCGGCCCTGCGCCAACTGCTGGTGCGGGGCCGGTCGTTTCTGGAGACGACCCGGGGGCTGAATTGGCCCTGCGGGGCGCTGGCGGATCGGAAAGCCGGTTTTGTTTCTCTTGCCCGGAATTCGGAACACAGGTCGATCCGCGATGCCGCCTTTCGGTTTCTGGCGCGGCTCCCCTTTCCGGGACAGTGGGAGTGGCTGTCGCAGGCGGAGAAACGTTTGGCGGATGATCCGGAGTTCTCGGCGCTGTTCGACGAGGAGCGGCGGAAGGTCGCCCGGAAAATCGAGAAGAAGCGCCAGAAACAGTTCCAGCTTCGCCATTTCTGCCAGATTCTGAAAAGGCCCCGCCTCCCGGAGGAAAAGGGAATTCTCCGGATTTTTTCTCTATACTACCTTTTTACCGATCCCGGGCTTCTGGATGAGATCGGCCGCGACTATCTGCTGTACGTGGAGCCGGCCACCGGCGTCCTTTACCGGCACACCTGGCTGCGGGCCTTTTCCCGCCTTCCCGATCCCTGCCTTTTCGGGCTGGGCGGGGCAGGGGATTCAGCCTTCCTCGGTTCGCAGCCGAATATCCTCACCACCCCGCTGTCCCATGGCGATTTCCTGGAAGCGGATGAAACGCCTGAACCCGACGAGGCCAAACGCTGGGATGTGATTTTCAACGGCACTTTCGACGAAATGGAACGGAAACGGCACGATCTGTTTCTGTGGGCAATGCGCCAGCCGCCGCTTGCCGGCGCCGCGGCCCTGGTTCTGGGACGGGGGGAGGAGGGGAACGTGGCCCGTTTTCAAAAGCAGGTGGATAGAGCAGGGCTGTCGAACCGGGTGACGGTGAGGGCGAACCTGCGGCGGGACGACGTCTATGACCTGCTGCCCCAATGCCGGGTTGGGGTGCATCTGGCCCTGTACGAGAACGGCTGCCGGGCGACCTATGAATATTTCCGCGCGGATGTGCCCTGCGTGGCCAGTTCCTGCATGGGCGGGATGAACCCGGAGATTTTTAACCCCATGACGGGCAAGGCGGCGCCGGACCGGGATCTCCCGGACGCCATTGCGGAGGTGTTGCGGCGCCGGGGGGATTATCAGCCCCGTGAATGGTTTTTGAACCATTCCGGCAGCCGGCATTCCAGCCGCGCTCTGAACCGGCGCCTCAAGGCGATTTTTGCGGACCTGGGTTGCGACTGGACCGAGGACATCGTCCCCCTGGGCAGCAGCGGGGCCACGCGGTACGTGGACCCGGCCCATTATGAGCGATTCCGTCCCCAGTTCGAGGCCCTTCTGAAGCCCTTTCTGGCGCGGTCTCATTTGCCGGTGGCGTCTTACATCGATTGACCGGCCTGTCTTCAGGACGCCAGAATTTTTTCCCGCCCTTCCTCGCAGGTGCCGGCGATGGGGATAAAGCTGTCGAATCCCGCGATCTCAAAGACCTCCCGGACGTAATCCTCCATGGCGCAGAGGACGATGGCGCCGTCCCCGATGCGCTGGAGGTGTTTGGCGGCCTTGATGAAGACCCGCAAGCCGGCGCTGGAGATATAGGCCAGTTCGCTGCAGTCCACAAGGACCTGCAGGGACCCGTTTTCGATGGCGTCGGACAGCCGTCGATCGAAAGCGCCCGATGTTTTGGAATCGAGACGACCCGCCACCTTGAAGGTCGCGATGCCGTCTTCCGTGTTTTCGATGATATCCATAGGCGTTGCCTTTGCACCCCCTGTTAGAAGCTTTTGGTCATGGTCAGGACGTTTCGATCTCCGATCCGGCGATATTGGATATCGTCCATGCAATGCTTGGTGAGGGCGAGCCCCAACCCCCCGACCTGCCGCTCGCTCAGGAAACAGAGGGTATCCGGGGGCGGCGCCGTCAACGGGTTGAAGGGGACGCCGCCATCGGTGATGCGGAACGTCATGCCGCTGTCGTCCCGGATCAGAGTGAAGTCCACCACATGGACCGCGTCATCCGCATAGCCGTAGTAGACGATGTTGGCAAACACCTCTTCCAGGGCGAGGTTCAATCGGAACAGCGCCTCGCGGGGCAGGTCGGCCGTTTCCGCGAATCGCTCCAGCTGCCGGGCCAGCTCCGAGAGTTCCGACAGGTCGTTTTTCAGCTGAAACGATATCTGTTTTTCTGGGCTGCGCGCCATGATAAAAAATTCCTGTCCTTTTCCTACAACAGAGTGACCCCCACTCTGAGTCCCCCTATCCCTTCGCCCTTCTGTCCCTCCTCATAAATAATCCGCTCCTCCCATGTCTGGATGCGCTGAATCAGGGTGCGGACAACCTTGGGCAGAAGCGTCGGAAACTGGCGCATGGCTTTTTCGAATTTGTCCCTGGACAGCGTCAGACAGCTCGTTTCCGCCGTCAGCCGTGCTGAAAAAAGGCGGCGCATGGGTCCCAGGAGAGAGAGGCTCCCGATGAAATCCTTCGGCCCGTAGGTGCGGATGGAGACCATGTTGTCGCTGCCCCGGAGGATCTCCACCCCGCCGGAGATGATGTAAAAGGCCTGACCATCGTTGTCTCCCTGGCGGAACAGGAACTCCTCCTGTTTGAAGGTTTCCCGCGTGCAGAGGAGGGCCACGACCTTCAGCATGTCCAAAGGAATCACCGAAAAGAAATCGATGGTCCTCAAAAGGTTGAGATTTTCCTGATATCCGCATCGACTGGGGTCTTCAGGCGTTTCCGACGAGTTCATACAATACCCCTTTCCGGGCCATCAATTCGTCATAGTCGCCCATTTCGACGATTTTGCCGGCCTTCATAACGGCGATCTTATCATAATTTTTGATGATGTCCAGCCGATGCACCACCGAGATGAGGGTGGTGTTTCCCTTCCACCGCGATTCCAGCAGGTGCTGTATCCGGGCCTGGGAGGCGTTGTCCAGACCGGAGGTGGCTTCATCCATGAGCAGCACGGGCGGCTTTTTCAACAGGACCCGGGCGATGGCCAGTTTTTGCCGCTGTCCTCCGGACAGGTTCTCCCCTTTGTTGCCCACTTGATACTGGAGGCCGATCCGCACCACGGTTTCCATCAGGTCCTCCTCCACCAGGAGGTGGATGATCGCCTGGTTGATTTTCTCAATTGCCTGCGGTCGGTCCGTTTTCAGTTTTCCAAAGAGGATGTTGTTCAGGATGGTCTGGGAGTGGATATATTGCGCCATTTCGTAGAAGCTGACGGCGTCGGGATCATCCGTCTCGATGCGATCCATGAAGAGGGCGCGCCCTTCCAGAATCAGCTTTTCCAGCAGCGGATCCATGGAGACGATGGGGTGGATGCCCGGTGTGAATCGGAGCGCGCAGCGAAGCAGCATCTCCTGATCGATGGGGGAGAGCTGATGGAGCCTGTGGCGCTTGAGTCGCTCGGTGAGTTGTTTATAATCGGGGAGTTCATCCGGATGAATGGGGCTCCGCTCGAAAAGGGAAGGCTCGGGTTCGAGATTGCCCAGAATATCCACCACCTGCCGGGCGATATCCGCGCCCAGGCTCAGGAGGGGCCGGGTCAGATCCGCCGTATCGAGAAACCGGCGGAAATACCGATTGATGCAGAGGTGTTCTTGGGCGAAGTCGTCCCGGTTGGGCGCGCCCATGGTCAGGTTCTCGGCCACGCTGGAATAGTGGAGATATGCCGTGGGATTGAAAAATTCCACGTCTTCCGCCAGGGTTTCGGCATAGGTCTTCCGGAAGTTTTCCCGGATCCGGAGGATCCGATCCACCAGGCCGGCGTGCTCTTCCCGGTCCAGGACCGCGTTGAGGCCGAACCGGAGGACATTCACGAAAAGCCCGGCCTGCTGAATCCCTTCGATCATGTCGTCCAGGCCTGCCGGTTCTTTTTCGTCCTCGCCGTTGGCGCTCCGGTAGGCGTAGAGCAGGTTGTCTTCGATGGTCCCGTCGAAGATGAAGGGCGACTGAGAGACGATGCCGACGTTTTTGACCACATCCGCCTTAGTGAGGGACGCGACCGATTCGCCGCCGATCTCCACAGAGCCGGTGGTGTAGTCGTAGAGCTGACCGATGCAGTGAACCAGGGTGGACTTGCCGCTGCCCGAAAACCCCACCAGGGCCATGTGTTCGCCGGGCGCCAGATGAAGCGAGATGTTTTCCAGCAGGCGGATGTCGCCCCCGGTAATGAACGAGACATCCTTTACCGCGATTTCCCCTGTCAGTTCGTAAGGGGGACGGTCCGTCGGCGCCGTCGGATGATCCGGCATCTCGTCGAAATATTCCATGGTGCGGCGATAGCTCACGGTGGCGTCCTGATAGGACTGGTAGAAACCGATGAGTTCTTTCCATGGATCGTAAAGCTTTTCCTGGGCCGAAAGAAACGCCACCAGGGACCCTAATTCCAGCCGACCGTGGATCACCAGATACCCCCCCAGAAGGAAGATGAAAAACGGCCCCAGGTTGGTGAAGAAATTATTGGTGACCTTGACCCCGAATTTGTAAAGGTTCCAGACGATCCGGATCCTGCGGAGCTGGTCGGCGATGTGACCGAATTTGCCGTTCTCGGCGTGGAAGCTGCCGTTGCCGTGGATTTCCTGAATCCCCGTGATGGATTCCCCGATTTTGCTGGAAAGGGTTCGCGTGATGTCGACCCGCTGCTTGTTGGCTCGGTTGACGCGGCGCTGGAGCCGGGGGAGGATCAGCATGACCGTGGGATAGAGGGCGAGGGAGACGGCGGCCAGAAGCGGATTGAGCCAGAACAGGTAAGCGGCGAAGGCCGCCAGGGTCAGGAGACTGGCCGCGGGCACCGCCAGGGCCATGCCCACGAAATCCCCGGCCGACGCCAGTTCGGTGACCAGGGAGGAGACCACCATGCCCGGCTGGGATTTCCGGAAAAAATGAAGGGGAAGTGTGAGGATATGGCGATAAAGGGCCTTTCTCATGGCCGCCAGGGTCCGCTGCCCGATGAGGGTCTGGATGGTGTTGATGGCGAATTTGAGACCGCTGGCCAGGATCACCGAGGCCAGATAGATGGCGCAGTAGGTCGCCAGGAGTTCCATCTCGCCCATGGTGATGGCCTCGTTGACGATCCGTTTCTGCATCTCAAGGGGCACAACACGGGCGGCCACGGCCACAAGGATGACGGCGATGAGCAGGAGTTGCAGTTTGAGGTGTCCTGCGAATACCCAGGAGAAAAGCGTGCGCTGGATCACCGGAACATCGGGTTTCGCCATGGCGGTGGTCTCCGTCGGCAGAAGGATCAGGTTAATTTGAGCAAGACGAGGGTGACGTCGTCTTCCATGTCGGCCTTTCCTCTGAACGCGTTGAGGCGGGCCAGAACCGCATCCCCCACAGGCTCTTCCCCGCCAGATCGGCGCCGGAAAAAGCCGGGGCGTCGGCGGGCAGCAGGGTCTGCTGGATTTCTTCCGCCACCTTGAGCGCGGCGATCAACCGGGTGCGGTGGCGCAGCCCCGCGATCATGTCGTTGGTATAGCCCGCGATGAATCCGAATTCGTCGCTGGTGGCCACCGGCGCCATTTCGAAGAGGTCTCCCCGGCTGACGCGATCCAGCACCCGGGTCTGATTGTCAAACAACAGTTTCATGTTCCGGGAATGGGAGATAATGAGATTCACCAGAAACCCCAGCAGGATCGTCATTACGAAAATCATTGTATCGCATTCATTTTGCTTTTTAAAGGGGATTCGGGTATGTCATGGTGATGTTGAATGCGTTTCAGTTCGATTTCAGAGCGATTGGCCTGGGGAGCAAAGAGAAATGATTGGCCCGAAAACCCTTCAACAACGCCTGATGCTGTTTTTGATATTGCCGGTGACGCTGTTGCTGCTGTCCATGGGGACTGTGGTATTCATCTATAGTAAAAACAGCCTGTTGGACCAGTGGCGAGAGGCCGGCATCCTGAAACTCCAGCGGGCGGCGCACACCATAGACATGCGGCTGGAGCAGCCCAAGGAATGGATGAAAATGTTCCTGGAGACCGGTGGGAGCGCCGATGTGCAGGCTGTTCAGGAAATGATTCTGAATCGGATCGAATCCACCGAAGGGGTGGCATGGGTCCGGCTGGACTGGCTGGACGACGCCGATCCGGGACAGACCCCCATGCTTCGAATGATGCCGCGGCGCCGCGGGGCCGGCGACAGGGAAACCGGACGAATGATGGCGGTTCCGGGACGTTTTCATCGGGGCCGCATCGCCGAGGTCGCCTCCCCCCGTTACGATGTGTCCGTCGATGGAGAGACGGTCTCCATCATCTCCAATCTGAACGATGCCTCGGGCCGGACCATCGGCCGCCTGACGGCCGCCCTCCGTTTCGAATATCTGGTGGATGCGGTAGCCGCATCCGGACTCTGGGAGAACTATCGGGCCTATATCGTCGACACCGGTGGGAAGGTGCTGGCCGGAAATGACGCGGCGCGACCGCGGCAGCTCGGGGAAAACGACGATGTCATGGGAGCGGCGGCGTTGGCGGCCATGAAGAGCGCCCCGGCCGGTACGGTCATTGGAGAGGGGAATCCGTCGGAAGAGATCATCGGTTTTTTCCGGCTCCATGAAGCCCCCTGGTTTCTGGTGTTCTCGGCGCCCGGAAGCGAGGTGCTCGCGCCCATCGTTCGATTCCGGAACTATTTCATGGTCGTCGCCGCCGGTTTTATCCTGGTTATTTTGTTGTTGATCCGGTGGGTCGCCGGCCGGACCGTGGCCGCCGTCAAGGCCGTATCCGAGGCGGCCCGGGAAATTGCAGCGGGTCGTCTCGATCCCCGGTTGCCCGTCAAATCCCGGGATGAAGTCGGCGAAATGGTGGAAAGCTTCAATACCATGATCCGACAACTGAAAGAGCGGCTCCGTCTAAAAACCTCCCTCAATCTGGCCATGGAAGTGCAGCAGAACCTGCTGCCGTCCGGGTCGCTCGTCATCGAAGGGCTCGATATCTCCGGGGCCAGCCGATACTGCGATGAGACCGGAGGAGATTACTACGATTTTATTGCGATGCCGGAAATGGGACCGGGGCGAATCGGCGTGGCAGTGGGGGATGTTTCGGGACATGGGGCCGCGGCGGCCCTGTTGATGACCTCGGTCCGGGCGTTCATTCGAAGCCGGGCCATCCATGCAGTGTCCCTGTCCCGAATGATCGGGGATGTCAACCGCCTGCTGTGCATGGACACCACCCTGAGCGGCAATTTCATGACGCTCTTCATGCTGATGATCGATCCATCAAGCTGCGATGTCCGGTGGATCAGGGCAGGCAACGAACCGGCCCTTGTCTACGACCCGGCGGCGGATCGTTTCACCGAACTCAAGGGGTGCGGCATGGCTCTGGGCGTCGATTCCGAAAATCAATATGAGGAGGGGGTTTTTCCCGCTCTCAAACCCGGAAACCTCATCCTGCTGGCCACCGACGGTCTGTGGGAAGCGGAAAACAGGGACGGCGAACCTTTCGGCCGGGACCGCTTGAAACGCTTTCTGCAGCAGCGTCACAGCGACGATTCCGAAGCCATCATCCAGGCGATCCTCGATGCGCATTCCCGATTTTTGGGCGATGTTCCCCAGACCGATGACGTGACCCTGGTGGTTGTCAAACGCCGGGAGGGGAACGACGCGCTGTAAGCCTTCCGTGGCGACCGAATTTGCCGGACAGGGTCAAGTGTGTCGCGATCCGAAATCCCCTCCACCATCACGGAAATGTCGGCTGGGACGCGACTGAACCGCGTTTGAAAAGGCGCATTTGTTCTGTATGGAGCAAAAAATTCAACTCTTATCCGAAGGGTTCATCGCGCGGCACGAGACGTTTTGCCCCCGCTACGGCTGGTTGAAAAAGGGGTATGACGGGGTTCGGTCCCCTTTGTCCGATATCTTCTGGCCCTTTGCGGGCCGGATGCCGACACGAGGACCCGGCAGGCGCGAAAGATGCTGGGGAGGAGAAGATGGCGCGGCTTGTGTCTTTGTCGAGGCCCGACGGCGGGATGGAAAGCGAGGTGGTATGGATCAATCGCACGGATCAGGAGCGGCTGGATGCGGCGGAGTTGATGGAGCGGTATCCGGATGAGGGGGAGTTGAAGGGGGTTTTGGCCGCATAGGGGGAGCGGCTTATGATTATTCGTCACTGAAAGAAAATGGCCATGCCCTCACGGTTGCAGCTTTCAAAAATTCATCTGGAATCCTTCAAAAATCTTGAAATCCCGGAAGCGGGGCTGCCCTTTCAAAACCTGAATGTCTGGATCGGCCCCAATGGTTCCGGGAAAAGCAGCATCATCGGGATTTTGAAGTTTCTGCGGGATGCCTTGTCCGGGGATGGGGAAGAAGGCCGGGGGATCTCCCGATTTGAGGGGGCGGTCATGGAACTCGGACGGGGCAGGGTTTTGGCCTGTCCCGAAAAAATGCCTGCCGAGGTTCGTATCACCTTTGTCTTTGATCCTTCGCGGGATTACCCCAATGGGCTTTTCTATAAAGTCCATCTGATGGTTGAAGATGCCGGGCGGGTGGCGGTCTGCGCGGAAATGTTGTCAGATACAGAGGCCGGGGACGGAAGGGTCGAGCCCTTCGTCTATTTTGAAAAGAGGGAAGACTCTCCCGAATGCAGGTTGTGGTATTTTGAAGATGAAGCCGGAAAAGCGGAGCGGGTTGCCGTTGTTGATTCGATTTCGGACAACCGGCTGATTCTGGATGCGATTACCGAATGGATCATCAAGAAGGGGCTTGTCTTTGGGCACACGCCGGTTTTTGAAGTCCGGCAACAGATGATCGAGACGGTTTCGGGATGGTGTTTCTACAATGCCAATGAGATGAACCTGAAACAGATCCGGGATGCTGAACCCAGATTCGGATCGACGGATCTTTTCGTTTCCCGATCCGGTTACAATCTGCCCATTGTCTTCCACAACCTGCACCAAAAGAATTTGGGTTTCGAGGATTATATCAGCAACGCGGTGAGGGCCGTTCTGCCGGCAACCCGGAAAATTCGGGCGATCTCTTCGGGGCGCCTTCGGCTTGGGATCGAATGGTATATGAAAGACGTTTCCGAGCCGTTTTACCTGAGCGATATGGGCGACGGCGCGGTACGAATGCTGCTGTGGGCGGTGATTCTGCTTTCACAAGAACTGCCTTCCCTGCTGGTGATGGATATGCCGGAAATGGGGCTGCATCCGGCTTGGATGAAGACCCTGTCGGAATGGATCAAAACGGCTGCGGAGCATACCCAGATCATCGTCATCACCCACAACCCGGATTTGCTGGATGGTTTTACAGATCAATGGCAGAATGTGGTATCCTTCAACTACGATGGACCGGGACGTTTCGTCCCGAAAAGACTGAAAGATACGCTCTTGCTGCCGAAAATGGCGGAGGGATGGGAACTGGGGGATCTGTATCGTGTTGGTGATCCTGCTGTCGAGGGCTGGCCGTGGTAGATGGTCATGGGCAGTTGACAGGTATTGGCCGATAGACGGAATGCTTTGTTTTTACGGATGATCCGCAGAGGAAGGATCAATGGAGAACAATCACTTTTTCAGCAGCATAACCCTTCAAAATTTCCTTTCTTTCGGCGATAAGAGCCATCCTCTTGATTTGGCCCCCCTCAATATCCTGATCGGAAAAAATTCCTGCGGAAAATCAAATCTTATCGAAGCTTTTGCGATTTTGAAATCTTTATCAAAGGATTTGCTCGATCCCGTCAGAAAAGGCGGCGGCATAAAGGAATGGCTTTGGAAAGGCACGGAAAAACAGTCGATTGCCAAAATGGGTTTAACTTTGAATTATCCGGGTGATTCCATACCATTGCGGTATAAACTCGATTTTACCGAGGTCAACCAGCGCCTAGAGGTTGTGGATGAGGTTATTGAATGTGTTCATAAAAGGCAGGAGTGGGATGAGGATGTAGATTTTTATTATCGGTATCGAAACGGATCACCGGTTTTAAATGTTCAGCATCCGGATCAATGTGGTGCGGATCAATGCAAAAGAAGTGAAAAGACCCTTCGAAGGCAAGATATAGATATCCATCAATCCGTTCTGTCTCAAAGAAAAGATCCGGATCAGTATCCGGAACTCACATTCATCGGCAATCAATTTTCCAAAGTCAGGCTTTTCAGTGAATGGAATCTGGGGAGACATAGTCCGCCGCGTATGCCGCAGCCTCCGGATTTGCCGGAAGATTTCCTTATGGAGGATATGAGCAATCTCGGGCTTGTTCTCAACGATCTTCAGCACCATACAACCGCCAAAAAGGCCATTGTCGAAAATTTGAAACTGTTTAACCCTGAATTCGATGATATAACCACCAAAATTCACGGTGGAACCATACAGATATTCCTGCATGAAAAGAATTTGCATCAGCCGATTTCCGCGACTCGCCTATCGGATGGAACCCTTCGTTTCTTATGCCTTTTAGCGATTCTATGCCACCCGGACCCTCCACCCCTCATCTGCATTGAAGAACCTGAATTGGGGCTGCACCCGGATATTTTGCCGCATGTTGCCCAATTGCTGCTTGAGGCTTCCAAAAGAACCCAGCTTATTGTTACGACCCATTCGGATATTCTGGTGGATGAATTTACGGATACA
>JAABTD010000029.1 GCA_011390065.1 Desulfobacteraceae bacterium | reverse complement strand
GGCAAAGCTTAAAATCACCATGGAAAGGGCTTCCACGGGCATGAAGGCCGAGACCACGGCCCCGGAGAGCCAGTCCTGGGCCCATTTGAAAAACCCCATGACGTTGATGAGATAGATGAAGATGTAGATGGGGACGACGTACTGGGCGATGGATGCCAGGCGCAGGGGCAGTTTCCGGCGGACGCCGTCCCAGACGCCCCTGGTTTTGGGCTTTCCGGTTGCGTCAGGATTCGGGACGGGCGATGCCTCATCCGGGGCCTTTTCCGGTGATATGTCGGGGTTGAAATGGCCGTAAACCAGGAACAGGAAGGTCCGCAACAGGGTCGCCAGAAAGGTCAGCAGGAAATAAAGAGCCCCGGCCCATCCCGTCAACGGGAGCACGATGAAAAAGGTCGTGGGCAGGTGGAGGAAATAAGCGGGCAGCTGGTTGACGAAATTGGTCAGGAAGAGCTGGCGTCGGGTGATCCGGTCTTCCTTATAGAAATCCAGGAGCATGGCGTTGGCGGTCACCCCGGAAAAAAAGGCCGCGGTAAAGGCGGCGGAACACCGGTCTCCGAGGTTTCCGAAACGAAACAAGGGCCTGGCCAGCACCGCAAGGGAACGGGTCCATCCGGCCGATTCGATGATTTGCCCGGCCAGCAGGCCGATGCCGATGAAAAACAGCAAACGGACCAGCGGCCAGATCAACCGGCGCTGGATGGTTCCGGCCGTCATGCCCTCCACCCAGATCATGCCGGCGGTCAGCATGGCCCCGGAAAGGATCAGGGCGATGATCAGCGGCTTATAGCGCCGTTTTTTTTTATTCCGCCGACTTGCCATTGCGATGCTTGGCCATGATCAGGGTCCAGTAGCCGGGGGTGCGATGCTCGAACTCCCGGATGTCGGCGATGATTTCTTCTTCGGGAAGGCAACAATGGCTGATCGCCACGCTGGTTCCCAGCATATCGGCCTCCTGGAGGGCCGCCGAGATGTCGGGCACATTCCGGTAGGCTTTCAGAAAGACGACGTTTTCGGGCTTTCCTCCCATGGATCGGAACCGGTCCCCGCCCTTGACGCCCGATGTGATCAGCAGGGATTCTTCCCCTTCCACCAGCGGGGTGTTGAGCCGGGCCGCGGATGCCTGGTAGGAGCTGATGCCCGGCACCGTCTCGATGTCGATGTCCGGCGCGATGGTCCGGATGTTTTTCATCAGATATCCGAAGGTGGAATAGGTCATGGGGTCGCCCAAGGTCAGAAAGGCGGCGCTGCGCCCGGTTTTCAATTCCGCCGCCAGGGCCTGAGCATGTTGCCGCCAGGCCCGGCCGGTCTCCTCCCGATCGCAGGTCATGGGAAAGGCCAGGTGGATCACCGGCGTGTTGTCCGGGATGTGGGCTTTGGCCACATTGACCGCAAGGCTGTAATCGTTTTTGGTGGATGCCGCGGCGTAGACCACGTCCACCGATTTGAGCACCCGCACCGCCTTGAGGGTCATCAGTTCCGGATCTCCGGGACCCACGCCGATGCCATAGAGTTTTCCTGTCTGGGTTTGCATGAGGTTATCCTGTTGAGGTTTGATGATCGGCAATGGTCATTTTGATCAGGGCGTTGACGACGCTGGCCGCCACGTTGGAACCGCCTTTTCGGCCTGTGTTGGTGATGCAGGGGTAATCGGACGCCAGCAGCGCGGTTTTGGATTCGGCCGCGTTGACGAATCCCACGGGCAGTCCGATGATCAGGGCCGGGGCGGCCTTCTGCGCTTCCACCAGTTCCAGGAGCCGCAGCAATGCTGTGGGGGCGTTGCCGATCACATAGATGCCGCCCTCCAGTCTCTCGGCCGCCATATCCACCGCCGCTTTGGCCCGGGTGGAGCCGTCCGCCCGGGCCTTTTCTCTGACCGCCGGATCCGCGATCAGACACTCTGCGACGCATCCGAACCGGCCGGCGTCGCCTTTGCGGATGCCAACTCGCGCCATTTCCGTATCCGTGAAGATGGTTTTGCCGGAGCGGATCGCATCGACGCCCCTCTGGATGGCATGGGGATGGAGACGGGTGGTTTCCATGTACTCGAAATCCGCCGTCGTATGGATCATCCGACGGACGATTTCCCAGGCGGACGACGCGTACGGGTGGGCGCCGGCCTCTCTGTCGATGATCTCGAAACTCATGGATTCGATATCGTCTGGCTTCATGGGATCATGTCCTTTCGCGCCTGTAATCCAGGCAGGTGTTGACGAAATGGTCGGCCATCATCGGCCGGCTTCCGAAATGGAGATGGATGTAGCTGCCGATGGTCCGGCCGACCCGGCAGCCTTCGGCCGCCGCCCTGCCGCCTGTCCGGTCGGCCACCGCATAAACGGTCTCCACCCCATCGGCACTGTCGATTCGCTCGGAATAATGAAACTCGTGTCCCCTGGCCGTTGTTCCCGCGGGACCGATGGGGGTGTCCGCCGTCAGGGAAATCTCCCGATATCCCAGGGCCTTGAGCCTGGGCAACATGCGCGTCGCAAAGGGAAAGCAGCCGGTCATGGCATGGCAGGCGCCCGAAAGGTCCCATATCTCTTTGCCCAGGTACATGAAGCCGCCGCATTCGCCATAAATCGGCATGCCGTCCCGGCTTTTCCCAAGCACCCATTCCCGCATCCGATGGTTTTGAGCCAGCGGCTGGGCGTGCAACTCAGGATACCCGCCGCCGAAATACAGCCCGCCGACATCCTCCGGCGGCCCATCGGTCATGGGCGAAAAAAAGACGAGATCCGCGCCGAATCGGCGCAGGATGTCCAGGTTGTCCTCATAATAAAAGCAGAAGGCCTTGTCCCGGGCCACCCCGATGCGGATTCGCTCAGAAATCGCCCTTGGTTCATCTTCGTCAAAAATCCCCCTCGAGCCCCCTTTAGAAAAGGGGGAAGAAACGGTAGAACTCCCCTTTTCTAAAGAGGGGCAGGGGGGATTTTCCGCAAGCAGCCCCTCCACATCAACCCGATCTTCGATCAGATCCGCCAGTTTTGCCGCGGCCTCATCCGAAAGCGGGTGGTCCCCTTCGGTGACGAGGCCCAGATGACGCTCGGGGATGGCAATGGCCGTGTCCCGCAAAATGCCGCCGAGACAGGGCATGGCGACGTGGTCTTCCAAGGCGTCTTCTAAGTAGTGCAGATGGCGTTCGCTGCCCAGGTTGTTGAACACTGCGCCGGCAAACCGCAGGTCGGGATCGAACCGCTCGAACCCCTGAACCAGCGCGGCGGCGCTGCGGGCCATGGACCGGGCGTCGACGACTAAGATCACGGGCAGGTCGAGCCATTTGGCCATCTGGGCGGCCGATCCGGCATCGCTTTTGCCGTCGTAGCCGTCGAAAAGGCCCATCACCCCTTCCACCACGGCGATGTCGGCATCCGAGGTGTTATGGGCGAAGCAGGACAAGTTGTAGTCCCGGGACAGCATCCACCCGTCCAGGTTCCGGCTGACGACGCCGGTCACCCGGGTGTGGTGGCCCGGGTCGATGAAATCGGGGCCGACCTTGAACGGCGCCACCCGCAATCCTCGCCTTTTCAAAGCCGCCATAAGTCCCAGCGTCACCGTGGTTTTGCCGCAGCCGCTGTGGGTTCCGGCGATGAGGACGCCGCTCATTTTGAAATCCCCCCCGGATATAGAATGCTCGTGATCGTATGAATGCCCTCCAGCAACCGCATCGTCGGTCGTGAGACGATCTCCTCGTCGATGATGTAAATTTCCCCTTCCCGCACCGCCTTGATGATGCCGAACCCCGGTTCATTCCGGATCTCCTCGACCGTCGGCTGGTTCATGGCGCCGTGCTGGGCCAGGTACACGTCGATCTCATGGGCGTGGGAGAGGATTTTCTCTTTGCCGTAGTTGGCGATGTTGGTGCCCCGGGACGGCGCCGCATCGCCGGCCGCGTTGACGCCGCCGGCGGTTTCCAGGGCAAAAATGGCCATGGAATCCTGGGAAAAGGTTTTCATCCGGCTGTGAATCGCTTCGAAATAGACCCGCTTTTTGGGCGCGATGGGTTCCGTTTTTGCCCGGATCGCGGCCGTTTCCGACCGGAACCGCGCCGCCATTGCCAAAGCGGCGGGTTCCTTTCCCGTCAGAATCCCGAGCATCCGCCAATACCGGTACATCTCATCGACGGTTCCCGGCTGGACGGAAACCACGGTGATGCCGCTTTTTTCGAGCCGGGCCGTCAGCTGAAAATATCCCCGGTCGATCATGGGACGAATGAGAACCAGGCCGGGCCGGGCCGCGAGAAACTTTTCCGGATCATCGTGATAGGAGAATCGCGGCTTTTCCAGGGCCGCCGGCGGATAGGATTCACTCCGGGAGACGCCGATGACCGCATCGCCCGCGCCCAGGGCGAACAGGTTTTCGGTGTGGGCTCCGTAAAGGGAGATGATCCGATTGAAAGGCGCTGCCACCCGGATGGTGCGGCCGTTCTGGTCGATGATGGTCCGGTCGTCAATGATGCCGAAGTCGCCGGTGTAGGCCGAACCATCCCCGGCGCCCACCAGAACGAGGGCCATGATAAAAACCGGCAGGGTCCGGGACAAGGTCCGCATGAAATTCATTCCGTTATCGTTTGTACGCCACTTGCCGGGCGTCGGTATAGGGTTCGAAATAGACCCGGGCTGAAACGGAAAAAACCTCCTGGATGATGTCGGGGGTCAGAACCGCGTCAACCGGTCCGTGGGCGACGATGCCGCCGTCTTTCATGAACACCAGCTCATCGCTGAACATGGCGGCCAGGTTGATGTCCTGCATCACCGCGATCACGGTCTTGTTCTCCGTCCGGACGCTTTCCGCCGTCAGGTTGAGCAGCCGGATGATGTGGCGGATGTCGAGGTTGGCGGTGGCTTCATCCAGCATCAGCACCGGGGTTCGCTGGGCCAGGGCCCGGGCGAAGACCGTCCGCTGGCGCTCTCCCCCGCTCAGTTCGGATATGTAGCGATCCGCCATTTCCAGGATCCCCGTCATTTCCATGACCGCTTCGACGATCCTGAGATCCACTGCAGCAGGCGGCGCAAACCGGGGGATGTGCGGATACCGGCCCATCATGACCACCTCGCTCACGGAAAAAGGGAAATTGATGTGGTAATTCTGGGGCACCAGGGCCATCTCCCGGGAAAGATCCTTCCGGGAATACCGGTCGATGGAAACCCCCTTGTATTGAATGGACCCGGCGTCGGGTTTGAGGTGCCCGGAGATCAGATCCAGAAACGTGGTTTTTCCCGATCCGTTGGGGCCCACCACGGTATAGAACCGCCCCGGCCGCAAGTCGGCTGAAAGGCGCCGGATCACCGGTTTCTCCCCATGGGAAAAGGAGACGTCTTCCAGGCAAAATCCCATGTCTAAAACCCCGACCGCGCCATCTGGCGCTTGCGGAAGATGTAGCAGAAGAACGGCCCGCCGATCAGAGCGGTAAGCACCCCGATGGGCACCTCCACCGGCAAAACCGCCCGGGTAATGGTGTCGGCGACCAGCAACAGAATGGCCCCCGCCAGGAGCGCCACCGGGAGCAGTCGCCGGTTGTCCGGCCCCGTCAGGCCCCGCATCATGTGGGGCACCAAAAGGCCCACGAAGCCGATGATCCCGGAAACCGATACGCAGACCGCCGTCACCAGGGACGCCGTGATCAGCAAAATGAGCAGGGTCCGTCCCGTGTCCACCCCCAGGGAGGCCGCGGTCCGGCTGCCCAGGGACATGAGATTCAAATCCCGTGCGAAAAACAGGAAGACCGCGAACCCGGCCGAGACCGCCGTCAGGGTCAGGAGCACGTCCGCCCAGGTCCGGGAGGCGAAGCTGCCCATAAGCCAGAAGATGATCACCGACACCTGTTCGTCCGCCACGTATTTGAGAAAGCTGATGCCCGCCGACAGAATGGCGGCCACGATGATCCCGGAAAGAATCAGGTTGTTGGATGAGATGCCTCCGCCCGATGCCGAGAGATAGATGACGAAGATCAAGGTTCCCGTTCCCCCCAGAAAGGCCAGAAGGGGCACGGAATAGACATTGGGGATGCCCAGCGGAAAGAGCAGGGCGATGGATGCGCCGAAGGCGGCCCCGGCCGATACGCCCAGGGTATAAGGATCTGCCAGAGGATTTCTGAGGATTCCCTGAAACACCGCCCCGCAAATTGCCAGGCCGGCGCCCACCAGGGCCGCGGTGAGAATTCTCGGCAGCCGGACCTCGGCGACCACCACCTGCTGCAATTCCCGGACTCCGTCCCCAAGCCCTTCCATCCCCGGCAATGCGGATAGTAGGATGCGCAGGGTATCCAGAAACGGGACCCGGACATAGCCCATGCCGGTGCTTGCCGCCACGCATAGAAACAACGCGACTGCAAGAAGAAAGAGTTGAATGCCTGTGGCGTTTCGGGGGAACATGCTCATAAAAAAAGCCCTTCAAGCTGTCATCGCTTGAAGGGCTGCACCCTGTTTTCTTGGCCCTTGCGTTTGCGCCGCCGGTCGCTTCGTCCATCGCAAAGCATAAACAGCGTCTTGTACCGTCAAGGCAGGTCTTCTGGCTCTCGGATCGTCCTACTGATCGCGCCTTCCCACACGGCTTTGGCCGTGCAGTGGCGATTGCGATGGTCGTCCCCGATCACAGCGGCGGGACCGCTCCCGACTAAAACGGGATTCCCTATTAAGCCCGGTTGGGCGCCTCGATTCAGGAAATAGGAGATCGGCGGGGGTTTGTCAAGAAAAGATTCTCATACAAAAACGGAAACCCGCTATTCCGGGGGCTGTTCAACGGCGACGGGCCGGAATCTCTAATCCTTGCAACAAAACGCTGAATTCGGGTTGGCGCATGCATCCACCCGTCGAATCAAATCCTTCTCAAAACAGGCCATCCCAACCTTCAGCCGCACGTGACTTCCCGGTTGGGCGACGGTCAACGTGTTTCCGTTCGCATCCGCGATCCCTTCGATAACGCCGGTGAGAACCGGCCCCTTCCGGGGCGAAATTTCAATGCGGTCTCCGGGCTTCAGCCGGTTTCGAATCGCCGCATCGACCCATCCGCTTTTTGAATCGGCCGTCGCCTTGCCGGCGAAGATGAAAGGCGAATCGCTTTTGCAGGCGGCGTAATTGGGACGGACCGCCTCCGGATCGTCCAGATAAAAGCCGGTGCAGTAGGCCCGCTGGCTGATCTTGTTCAACTCTTCCCGCCACCAGGGTTGTACGGCGTAGTTTTCGGGGTCGGCCGCCAGGGCGTCGAGGGCCTCCCGGTAGATTTTCACCGCCGTGGCCACATAATGAATCCCTTTCATCCGCCCCTCGATTTTGAGGGAACGGATGCCGGCGCCGATCATCTCCGGCAGGTGGTCGATCATGCACAGGTCCCGGGAATTGAAGACGTAGCTGCCGTGATCGTCCTCGGCAAAGGGAAAAAATCGGCCGGGCCGGGATTCCTCCATGACGGCGTAATGGAACCGGCAGGGCTGGCAGCATTCGCCCCGGTTGCTCTCCCGGCCGGCCATGAAAGAGCTGAGCAGGCAGCGGCCGGAATAGGCGATGCACATGGCGCCGTGGACAAAGGCTTCGATTTCAAGGTCGGTCGTCCCGGCGATCTTGCGGATCTCGCGAAGGGAAAGTTCCCTTGCCGCATTGATGCGCCGGACCCCGACCCGTTCCCAGAAACGGGCCGCCCGGCTGTTGACGGTGTTGGCCTGGGTGCTGAGATGAATCGGGATGTGGGGGGCGATCTCCGCCGCCATGGAGACGACGCCGGGATCGGCGACGATCAATCCGTCGGGCCCCATGCCGCCCAGGGCTTCCAGGTAGGCGGCCAGGCGGTCCAGTTCATCGTCCCGGGGAAAGAGGTTGCAGGCCACATAGACCTTGACCCCCCGCTCGTGGGCAAAGGCGATGGCTCGGGGCAGGGATGCCACAGGGAAGTTGCGGGAGAAATTCCGAAGGCTGAACCGGTCGTCCGACAGGTAAACCGCATCGGCGCCGTAATGGACGGCGATCCCGAGTTTTTCAAAACCTCCGGCCGGCGCCAGCAGTTCCACCGGCGTTCCGCTCCGTAGGATCCGGCTCTCCCTTGCCCGGCCGGCTTCAGTAGTTCTCGAAACACTCATCCATCTCTTCTTTCAGGTTTTTCGTGTCGATGGCGGCGTCAAACGCCAACAGGTTCCTTTCTTGATTCATCGACTCAAAATTTTGCCGACCCTAGAACATTTGAGGTTTCAAGTCAAATGATTCCAGCGGTCCATGAAGCCGAAGCCGGAAACCAAAACCGCGGAGGCGCCCTTCGATCCGCCGTTGATATAACGGCTGGGAAGTGTTAAATAAAGTCTGTTGACTGGGCGACCGTGCGATACGCGACCCGAAACAGGGGGGGGAAAAACCATGAAATTGAATCGAATCGGCTGGGGAGCGCTTGCCGCTTTATGCATGATGATGCTGTCGCCCGCTATGGCTGAGGTGACGCTGGACGGCAGCCTGGGAACGGCCGGCGAGATTGACGGCCCCGACTATGACATCACGGCGGAAATGGGCCGCCGGTCCGGGGAAAATCTTTTCCACAGCTTCGGCCGGTTCAGCATCGGCCCGGACGAGACCGCGATTTTCTCCGGTCCGGACACCATAGAAGCCATTATCGGGCGGGTGACCGGCGGCGAGGTCTCCCGGATCGACGGGACTCTGTATTCGGACATTTACGGGGCCGATCTTTTTCTTCTGAATCCCGCCGGCGTGATCTTCGGGTCGGACGCTTTTCTGGATCTGACCGGTTCCTTTCATGTTTCCACCGCCGATTTTCTCCAGTTGGGTCTATCGGATCGGTTTTATGCGCTGCCCTCGCCCGACGACATCCTGTCGGCGGCCCCGCCCGCGGCTTTCGGCTTTCTGGATGGGGATGCGGGCCGCATCGTCGTCGACGGGGATCTCCAGGTCGGGTGGGGGGAAACCTTGGCCGTGGCGGGCGGCGATGTCGACATCAACGGATCATTGATGGCCGAAGAGGGCGTTGTCCAGGTGGAAAGCCGGGGGGCCGGCGCTTTGGCGCCGTTGCTGCCGGACGGCTTCGACGCCGACGCGCCGCCGGTTGCAAACGGCGGAACCGCATCCCTTTCCGGATTCCTGGATGTGAGCGGCGACGGCGCAGGCAGCGTTTTTATCCGGGCTGGACGGTTTTACAGCGCCGGCGGCGGGATTTTTGCCGAAACCTACTGGGATCTGGACGGCGGGGTTGTCGATATCCAGGCCGGGTCGGTGGATCTGGCGGACGGCAGCCTGATTTCCGGGCAGACCCATGATTATGGGCGGGGCGCGGACGTGCGGATCACCGCCGCCGAAACCATTTCCCTGTCGGGCGCCGATGCCTTCGGCGGGGCCGGCCTCATCAGCGCCATCACCGAGCTTCAGGAAGAAGGGGCGGGGGATGCCGGGAATATTCGATTGGCCGCCGCCGATATTCTTATCGCCAATGGGGGTTGGGTGACGGCGTCCTCCACCGGCGACGGAGCCGGGGGCGATGTGACGCTGATCGCCGAAAAGACGATCCGCCTCTCCGGGAACGACGAGAACGGCCGGGGGTCGCGGATCGAATCTTCGGGCCAAAGCGCCTATTCCGGGCCTGCCGGCGACATCCGCATCGAAGCGGCGGACGTTGAACTGGCCGACGGCGCCCTCATCGATTCATCGGCCTTCGGCATCGGGGACGGCGGCGATATCGCTATGCGGGTCGATCGGTCGGTGATGGTTTCCGGTTTTGGCGGCAACGGCCAGGGCAGCGGCGTCATCGCCCGGAGCGACAGCCCCACCGCCTCGGCCGGCAACATCGCCATAAGCCCGGGAACGGACGGCGGCGCCGTTTCCATTGATTTCCGGGACGGCGGGTGGATCGGCAATACGGCGGACGGCGCGGGGCCGGGCGGCAATGTGACGGTGGATGCCGGCGGCGGGACGATCCACTTGTCGGGCGCCGACGCCGACGGCTACGCCAGCCGCATTTACACCACGGCCCTGGATGACGGGGACGCGGGGAACATCGTCCTCAAAGGCCGGGACATCCGGTTTTCAGACGGCGCCGGGGTGACCGCCAGCACCGAAGGCCGGGGCAATGCGGGGCGGATCGAAGTAACGGCCGGGCATCTGGAACTGTCGGGGGCCAATCCCTACGGCGAGAACAAGGACGGGTTCGGGTCGGGCATCTACGCACGGACCCGGACGGCGGATGCGGGCGACGACGCGGCAAGGGGGGGCGAGGTCGTGGTCAAGGTCGGCAGCCTCGTCATCCGGGACGGGGCCCTGATTTCCAGCAACACCGAAGGATCGGGGGCCGGCGGGGCCATCGATGTGACGGCCGGGGAGCTGTCCATCTACGGAGACGGGTCCGGATCGATCACGGAACCGCCGGCTGAAAGCCAGCAGGAATGGCGGGAAACCCATCCGCCGAGGGCAGAGTCGGATTACGTCTCCGGGATTTATGCCAGCTCCGAAAAGACCGACGGCGCGGCCGGGGACGCCGGCGGCGTGATCGTCGATGCGGTCCGGATCAACCTGACGGATCGGGGGCAGATCACCACCGCCGCGGAAAACGCCGGAGGCGGGGCCATGGAGATCGCCGTCAAAGACACGCTTTTCATGTTAAACGGCCGGATCACCACCAGCGTCCAGTTCGGCAAAGGCAACGGCGGCGACATCACCATTTCCGAGCCGGAATTCGTCATCCTGAATCACAGCGACATCATCGCCCAGGCCTACGAGGGCCAGGGGGGCAACATCCGCATCGTGACGGATCAGTTTATCCAGTCCGCCGACAGCATCGTGGATGCGTCCTCCAAACTGGGCATCGACGGGAACATCGAGATCATTTCTCCGGAGGCGGACCTGAGCAAGGTGCTGACCGTACTGTCCACCGATTACCTGGATGCGGCCCAATGGATGGAAACGCCGTGTGAAGCCCGCTCCGGAGAGGATGTCAGCCGGTTCGTCATCACCGGCCGGGACGGCGCGCCGCCGCCGTGCGACGGGATTCTGGGGTCGCCGGTGTCGCTGCCGGGTTTAAAAGGGAGGGGAGGCGTCAAATGACCGACAACAGCCGCCTGGTTTACTCGACGGAAACCGGCCGGACCTGCCCTGAATGCGGGAAACCGGCGTCTGAATGCGTTTGCGGAAAAAAGGAGAAAGCGGCAAAGAGCCCTTCGCCGGACAAAGGCGACGGCATCGTCCGCATCCAGCGGGAAACCAAGGGCCGAAAGGGCAAAACCGTCACCGCCGTCCACGGCGTCCCCCTGGCGGGCGGCGATCTGAAGGCGTTCGCCAAAACCCTCAAGGGCCGGTGCGGCGCCGGGGGCACGGTCAAGAACGGGGTCATCGAGATCCAGGGGGACCACCGGGAGACCCTGCTGGCAGAGATCCGGAAGCAGGGATACCCGGCCAAACTGGCGGGCGGGTAGGTTGCAATCCAATCCCCGACAACCCGGCTTCATTCCCGCCACCCCCAAAGAATTGACCGCTCTGGGATGGGACCGCCTGGACGTGGTGCTGGTCACCGGAGACGCCTGCATCGACGCTCCTTCCATTGGCGCGGCGGTGGTGGGCCGGGTGCTTTTGGCGGCCGGATATCGGGTGGGGATCATCCCCCAACCCGACATCGACAGCGACCGGGACATCGCGCGATTGGGCGAACCGACCCTTTTCTGGGGCGTGACCGGCGGCTGCGTGGACTCCATGGTCGCCAATTATACGGCGTCCGGAAAGCGGCGGAAAAGCGACGACATGACGCCCGGCGGCCGGAACACCCGCCGTCCGGACCGGGCCGTGATCGCTTACAGCAACCTCATTCGCCGGCGCTTCAAGGGAACACGGCCCATTGTGCTGGGGGGCGTCGAAGCCAGTCTGCGGCGCGTCTCGCACTATGACGCCAAAACGGACCGTGTCCGGCGATCGATCCTTTTCGACGCCAAAGCCGACATCCTGGCGTATGGCATGGGCGAGGAGACGGTGGCGACGCTGGCCGACGCCGTTCGCCGGGGCGGGGACATCCGCTCCATCCGGGGGATCTGCTACATCAGCCGGGAAGAACCGGCGCCGGAACCGGTCTTTCCCGGTCCGGACATCCGGCTGCCGGACCACGACGTCGTCTCCCGGGACAAAGCGGCGTTCGCCCGGATGTTCAAAACATTTTACGAAAACGCCGATCCCTTGACGGCCAACCGCCTCTACCAGCGGCAGGACACCCGTTATCTGGTTCAGAATCCGCCGGTCATGCCGCCCTCATCCGAGGCATTGGACCGGATCCATGACCTCCCCTTTGCCCGGGACCCCCACCCCTGTCATGGAAAAGAGGGCCGGATCGCCGCCATGGAGACCATCCGCTTTTCCCTGACCACCCACCGGGGATGCTACGGCGAATGCCGGTTCTGCGCCATCGCCGTGCACCAGGGCCGACATGTAATCTCCCGCACGGCATCTTCCATTGTTCGGGAAGCGGCCGCCTTCGTCCGTCACCCTGAATTCAAGGGGATCATATCGGATGTGGGCGGGCCAACGGCCAACATGTACGGCATCGAGTGCGCCCGAAAAGGGGAGCGGGGGGCCTGCCGGGACAAAGGCTGCCTGTTCCCCCGGCCCTGCAAACACCTCCCGATGGACCACAGCCGCCAGATCAGCTTGTTGCAGGCGTTGCGGCAACTCCCCGGCGTGCGAAAGGTGTTCATTGGTTCCGGCATCCGGTACGACATGATTCTGGCAGACCGGAAGGCGGGCGAGCGATATCTGATGGAAATCCTCCGGCGTCACGTTTCGGGCCAGCTCAAAATCGCGCCGGAACACAGCGAGGATGCGGTGCTGGAGCGCATGGGAAAGCCGGGCCGCGAGCGGTTGGAAGCCTTTCTTCACTTGTTCAAAAAGGCTTCCCGGCAAAGCGGCCGGAAGACGTTTCTCACTTACTATCTCATGGCGGCCCATCCCGGATGCACCCAAGCCCATATGCAGGAACTGAGAACGTTCTGCCTCCGCACCCTTCGCCTGCTGCCCGAACAGGTCCAGATCTTCACCCCCACGCCGGCCACTTACGCCACCCTCATGTATCATACGGAAACCGATCCGTTCACCGGCGAACGGCTCTTCGTGGAAAAGGACTCCGGAAAAAAAGCGCGGCAGAAAGCCGTTCTGACGCCGCCCAGACGCCGCCCCGATCGTGGGTGATTCCGATCGATCCCATCACTCCGCCTGGGCGAAAAGTTGCGCGAGGCGCTGAATGGGGATTAAATCGGCAGGCGTCAGGAGGCTCCGGCCAGGGTGCGGAGGATGGCTTCATAGTCGGCCGGCGCCATGGGCCGTGGGTTGCTGGCATTGGAACCGTTCATGGCGGCTTTCCGGGCGATGTCCGGAAAATCTTCAGCCGGGATTCCGAAACTTGAAAAAGACGGCAGCCCCACCTCGGTTGCCAGGCGGGCTGCGGCCGCCACCGCTTCGGTTGCACCCTCTTCGACGTCGTTCCAGGAAATTCCCATGGCCGTGGCGATGCGTCCGTACCGTTCTTGACAGCAGGGCCGGTTGTAAGCCATGACGGCCGGCAGCATCACGGCATTGCAGACCCCGTGGGGCAGGTCGTAGGTTCCGCCCAGGGCCTCGGCAAGGCAGTGGACCCCGCCCACGTCGGATCGGCTGAACCCGATGCCGGCCAGAAGGCTTCCCATGAGCATGCCGGACCGGGCCTCGATGTCGTTTCCGTCCCGGACCGCCCGCTCCAGATGCTGCGCGATCAGTTCCGCGCCATAGAGGGCCGCAGCATCCGACAGGGGATGGGCTCCAACGGCTGTGTAGGCTTCGACGGCATGGGTCAGGGCGTCCATGCCGGTGGCCGCCGTCAACGCCGGGGGCATGGAGAGAGTCAGCTCCGGATCGAGCAGGGCCGCCTTCGGCGCGATCTGGGAGCCTTTAACGGTGAACTTGAACGCCCGGCTCGTATCGGTGATCACCGCGCTGTAGGTGATCTCGCTGCCGGTGCCGGCAGTGGTGGGGACCGCGAGGATGGGCGCTGCGGCGCCGGGGATTTTTCCGGGTCCGGCATAGGCCCGGACCCCGCCGCCGTGGGCCGCGACAACTGCTATGGCCTTGGCGCAGTCGATGGGGCTGCCGCCCCCCACGGCCGCCAGGCCGTCGCAATCGCTCCGCCGCATCGTTTCCGCGCCCCGATCCACATCCTCATCTCTGGGATTGGCTTGGACCGCGTCATAGATTTCGAACCGGAATCCTTTTTCCCTCAGCCGCGACAGGAGCGGGTCCACAAGTCCCGCCCCTCTCACGCCCGGATCTGTTACGATCAGCGGCTTCCGGATGCCCGCTTCCTGGAGAAGGGACGGCAGGTTTTTGGCGATGCCGGGGCCGAAATAGATTCGGGTCGGCAGGTCGAAACAGAACGGCGATGGGGTCTTCATGGAGAAAGATCCTTTCTGTATTGAGTTTTCACGTCAACCGGTGATACGGTATTGAACGGCATCGGGCAAGCCAAAAAAGATCTGCCTCCGATATTGACTTATCATCCACGGGTGCTCTATCGTGGCTTAGCGGCGACGGGCCAATACCTTTAACGGAAACAGCAGGAAAATGATGAAACTGTCAATCGTCGGGATGTCCGGTCTGGGAAAATCCTACTGGTCGAAAAAACTGGAAGAAGCGGGCGTAAAACGGTTCTGCTGCGACGAGCTGATCACCCGGAAACTCGACGGGGCCTTGAAACGGCCCGATGGGACGCGGATGGATCTCGGGGAGTGGATGGGATTTCCTTTCACGCCCGGTTACAATGCCCGGGAGCGGACTTATCTCCAGAAAGAGGCGGAGGTGTTAAAAGAAATTTTCGACTACTTGAGACATCGATCTCCCCCCGGCGAGAGCGTTGTGGTGGATACCACGGGCAGCGTCATCTACACCGGCCATGAGTTGATCCGGACCTTGCGGCGGCTGACCCGGGTGGTTCACCTGGAGACCACGCCTTCGGCCACGCAGAAGATGCTGGCAGCCTATCTTGCGGCCCCGCGGCCTGTCATCTGGGGCGAAATCTTCATCAAGCGGGCCGGGGAGGGCGATGAGGCTTCCCTGGGCCGGTGCTATCCGTCGCTCTTGTCTTACCGGGAGGCGCTGTACCGGCGATGGGCCGATGCGTCCATTGGCTATGACGTCCATATCAAGAAAGATCTGTCCGCAGAAGCGTTTCTGGCGCTGCTGAAATAAGAAGAGTTTTCTCTTTTTATTTGCGTAAAGCCTTGCCTGCATTGAATCTTCCGCGATGATGGTTGTTCAGGAAAAACGGCCGTGATAAAATATGAAAAAGCATGATGAAACCCATAGCCGACTTTCCATGGACACAATTCAAGGAGGAAAGAATGAAGACGCTTTTTATTTATCCCGAAATCCCCGAGACGTTCTGGAGTTTCAAATATGCACTCAAGTTTATCCGGAAAAAATCCGCCTATCCACCCCTCGGGCTGCTCACCGTGGCCGGACTGTTGCCCGAGGCGTGGCCCAAACTACTGGTGGACGTCAACGTGGACGAGCTGACCGATGCGGATCTGGAATGGGCCGATATGGTCTTTATCGGGGCCATGGGGATTCAGCGCGAATCGGTCAAGGAAATCATTGATCGGGCCAAGGCCGCGAAAGTGAAGGTGGTGGCTGGCGGACCGCTGTTTACCGGGGAGCCGGAGGCATTTGAGGCGGTCGATCATCTGGTGCTGAACGAAGCCGAGCTGACCCTCGCCCCGTTCCTGGCGGATCTGCAAAAGGGACAGGCAAAGCGGGTTTACGAAACCTCTGAATTCTGCGATCTCAAGCAGACGCCCACCCCGGTGTGGGAACTCGTGAACATGAAAAAATATGCCTCCATGAGCATCCAGTTCTCCCGCGGATGCCCCTTCAACTGCGAATTCTGCAACGTGACCACGCTGTTCGGCCACAGATCCCGGATGAAAACCCCGGAAGCCATCATTGCAGAACTGGATCGGCTCTACAACGCCGGCTGGAAGAGCAACATCTTTTTTGTGGACGACAATTTCATTGGAAACAGGCGATACCTTAAAACCCGTCTGCTGCCCGCCCTGATCGAGTGGCGGAAAGATAAAAAGGGGTGTGTTTTCTATACCGAAGCCTCCATCAACCTGGCCGATGATCCGGAATTGATGAATATGATGGTCAAAGCCGGTTTCGATTCCGTTTTCATCGGCATAGAATCGCCCGACGAAGACAGCCTGGCCGAGTGCCGGAAGACGCAGAACCAGAACCGGGATCTGCTGTCCAATGTCCATGCGATTCAACGGGCCGGGCTTCAGGTTCACGGAGGGTTTATCGTGGGCTTTGACAGCGACACCGCCTCCATCTTCCAGCAGCAGATCGATTTTATCCAGAAAAGCGGCATCGTCACCGCCATGGTCGGTATGCTCCAGGCGCCGTCGGGAACCCATCTCTTTGAGCGGCTTCAAAAAGAGGGTCGGTTGCGGGGCAGCATGTCGGGGGACAACGTGGACGGCACCACCAACATCGTTCCCCGGATGGGACTGGACACCCTCCATGAAGGCTATCGGTTGATCATGGAACACATCTATTCACCCAAGCACTATTATTTCCGCGTCAAAGTGTTTTTAAATGAATACCGCCTTCCCGAAGCCAGGCTGCCCTTTGATTTTCAACGCTTCCTCGCTCTGTTCCGATCAAGCGTTTGGCTGGGCATTTTCGGCAAGGAGCGGTTTCAGTACTGGCGGCTGTTGATATGGACCCTTTTCCGAAGGCCCCGGCTTTTTTCCCGGGCCGTGAACCTGTCAATTTACGGATACCATTTCAGAAAAATATGCGAACTACATATCAGGGGAACATCCCCTTAATGCGAGAGTGCGAAGCGGCGCCGACGGCCGACCGGCTTGCCCGATGCCTGCTGCTGACGGGCCTGCTGACGATTTTCCTGTGGGTTTCTCTGGCCGTCTCCGTCGCCCGCAGCGCCGACATCGGCGAAAAATGGGATAAGCTGCACGGCGAACTGGATGCGGCCCTGGCCTTGATCAACGAACAGCGCAAGGCGCCGGACGCCTCCTGGGTTCCCTTCAAAAAAGACAAAGAATCTTTGGAAAAGGAACTGGAAAAACTTCTGGAAGAGGTCGTCGAGATCCTCAACATCTCTGACCTGACGGCGATCAAAAAGGAAATCCGGGCCGCCCAGAAGACCATCCGGGATTACCGCAGGCAGATCAGCAACCTCCAGACCCAAAAGCTGATGGCGCCGGAAGCCGTGGCCGGCTGGAAGGTCTGGAAAAAGGATGTGGCCGATTATGAGAAAAAGATTGCGGCGTATCGAGCCACGGTCGATGAAAACGAGGACCGCATTGCGGTCCTGAAGCGTCAGTTCCTGGAAAAAATCGAATCCATCGGCATCACCCTCACCGGGGACCAGATCGACACATTGATTTACAGCGTTACCGGGGACGACGATGTGGAGATGATCGCCGTTTTCGACAACATCAAGCTCCTGACCGAAAAATTAAGGGGATTGACCCGGGAATCCCGGGAGAACATCGAAACCGCCCGGCGGTATTACGGGATGCATGTGGTGCTCCTCAAGACGTTGCTGCATCTTCAGGGAACCTATGTCCAGCGGATCGACAAAGATCACCTGCCGGCCCTGGAGAGCATCGCCGAGGACAACGCGGCCCTGATGAAGCAGACGGAATCCTTGTTGAAGCGCAGTGCGCCCCAGCACCGGGAACAATATGTCGCGAATCTGGAAGCCCAGCGGCTGACGGACAAAACCGCCGGTCTTTACATGCGCTATCTCAGGGGCAACCGACAGCGGGTGGAGACCTCCCGATCGAAAATTCACAAGGAGTTCGAAGTCGCGGAGAACACCTACCACACCGTATCCACGGCCTATGCCCTCATTGCGGTCATGCGCAGTGCAGACCGGTTTTTCAACGCCTTGAGCGCGCTTCAGACGCCCGAGCTTTTGACCTTCGACAACCGCGAGATGCGGGAGGAGTTCCGGAAGCTGACATCGAAAATGACGGAAGAATAAGCCCCCATGACCGCGCATCCAAAAGGCGCGGCCATGCGGAAAGGAGGTATCGCATGAGTGAAGACCGCACCGGGTCCGCTGATCGGTCGAAAGAGGAAACTGAGATCCTGCGTCTGGCGGAAGAACTTCGGAGCAAAGGGAAGGACCCTGTCAAGATCCTCAACTTCCATATCCAGACCACTGAAAAAATGGAACAGGCGGTGGCCCTGGGAAAGGAGACCACGTCCTTCCTTCAGAAACAGTGGGATACGTTCTCAAAAGAGTTTAAAAAGAGCGGCAAAAAGTAGCGCCGCTCCTTATAAATATTTCTTGATTTTGAACGCATCATCTGACATAAGACTTTGCTGTTCGAAGAATATGACGGAATATCGAAACGTTGCGAATACTATGCCCGGGAAGGCAACATCAACAGGCGCGACAAAGGAAGCAACAGATTGAAAAGCGCAAACAACACCGAAACACCTTTCATCATTTTACTGAGCATTTTCGCCGGCAGCATTGCCATCGCCTCGGTGCTGGCCAACAAGATCATCAACGTGGCGGGCATCTATGTGCCGGCGGGCGTTCTGGCCTATTCGGTCACTTTTATCTGCACTGACGTCATCGGCGAGGTTTGGGGCAGGGAACGGGCCGGCCGGACGGTTCTGGGCGGGTTCGTCGCCCTGATTGCGGTTTTTTTTCTCGTGCAGATCTCCCTCATATGGCCGGCGGCGCCGTTCTGGAAAGGGGGGGGCGCGTTTGCGGATATCCTGGGCGCCACCTCACGAATCATTCTCGCCTCCTTTGCGGCCTACCTGGTCAGTCAGTTCCACGATGTGTGGGCGTTCCATTTCTGGAAGCGGGCAACGGCGGATCGCCATCTGTGGTTGCGCAACAATCTGTCCACCATCGTCTCCCAGTTCATCGATTCGTCTCTTTTCATTACCATCGCCTTCTACGGCATAATGCCGGTCTGGCCCCTGATTCTCGGCCAATGGGCCGTCAAATGCGCCATCGGGGTGCTCGATACCCCGGTGATTTACCTGGTCGTCTGGTATATCCGCAGAAGCGGGGCGGCCGGGTCCGAAAGCGGGCAGGCGGAACGCATGCTCCAGTGCGGCCGACCCTGAAAGGTTATTTTTTTGATTGACGTGAGCAAACGGATCTGGTAAAAGGGAAAATTACGTCGTGGGGATGTAGCTCAGTTGGGAGAGCGCAGCGTTCGCAATGCTGAGGTCAGGGGTTCGATCCCCCTCATCTCCACCAAACCTCAAAATTCCTTTTTCCATGCCGGTTGTCTCGGACTCTCAAACAGTATCTTCAAATAGTACATACGCGATGTCAGCGGCCAATCAAAGACTGCCTGGAGGCCGGCCAACCGGGGGATTTCGTTTTTTCCCGCTTTTGTACACCTGCCCTTTGCCCATGATCCACGAGATCGGCCGGCGAAATTGCAACGAAAGTTAACCCGAAGACCGACTCACCCTTTGCCGGAGTCTCTCCAATGGAAAATGACGCCTCATGCATGACAAATACGGCAAAAGCGACGGGATCGATGCGATCCGCGGGGGTTGACCGGAAAACCGGTGAAACCGAGGTCTCCGTCAAACTGTCCCTGGACGGCTCCGGGGATCACGATATCGCCACGGGCGTCGGGTTTTTTGATCACATGCTCGCCCTGCTGGCGGTCCACGGCTTTTTCGACATTTCCGTGCAGGCCAGAGGGGACCTGGACGTCGACTGCCACCACACGGTGGAAGACGTGGGACTGGTGCTGGGCGACGCCTTGGACCAGGCCCTGGGCGACCGGGTCGGCATCCGGCGGTACGGGCACGCGGTCGTCCCCATGGACGAAACCCTGACCGCGGCAACCGTCGACCTTTCCAAGCGGCCGTTTCTGGTCTATAATGTACCCGACCCCAAAGACGCCGGCGGCCGACCTTTCGACATCTATCTGGCCAAGGAGTTTCTGAGGGCGTTTGCCGTGCGGGGAGGGATGACCCTTCATATCAACACCTTTTACGGGGAAAACGAGCATCACATGATCGAGTCTGTGTTCAAGGCCCTTGCCCGTGCGCTGGATGACGCCGCCTCGCTGGATGACCGCCTCAAGGGCGTACGGTCCTCCAAAGGCGTTCTGTGAAGAAACCCCCTGATTTTTGCCATTGGAGATCCCTTATGCGCCGAATACCGATCCGCTCCTTGTCAGCGGCCGTCTCCGCCGCTTTTTTCTGTCTTGCGCTGCTGACGTCAATGCCCGGATGCCGGCCGGGTCATCTGGCATCCGACCCGCCGCCGTCCACGTCCGGCAAGGAAAAAGTCCTGATCCTCCCATTCAAGGATCTGGCGGCGATCTACGGCGAGAACGCCAACATCCGTTGCCCCCTGACAGGACAGCTTTTCATGGGCGGACCGATTCCGGCGGACATGCCCAGCGTGATGACGACCCGCCTTCATGACATCCTGTCGGCGGAGACCGAATATTCCCTGATCTCCGCCGAGCGCATAACCGAAGCGGGCGAGGCGCTGAACCCGGCCTCTCTGGCCAGTTCAAAAGATCTGGCCGCAGCCGGCCGGCGGGCTGGCGCCGATGTGGTCATGATCGGCCATCTGTACCGCTTCCGGGAACGGGTGGGGAAGAAGTTCGCTGTGGAAACACCGGCTTCGGTGGCCTTCGACGTTCACATGGTGCGGGTTTCAGACGGCCGACTCCTGTGGACCGGCTCTCTGGACGAAACCCAGCATTCTCTGAGCGAAAATCTTTTTAATATTGGGATGTTTCTGGAACGCGAAGGCCAATGGGTCAAAGCCCAGGAGATGGCCACCGCAGCCCTCAAACACGTCCTTCAACCGGTGTTGAAATGATCATCATCCCCGCGGTGGACATCAAAAACGGCAAGTGCGTCCGGCTCCGCCAGGGCCGCATGGACGAAGAGACGGTCTTTTCCGACGATCCGGCCGCCATGGCGGCTCGATGGGCCGAGGCCGGCGCGGGTCTGATCCATGTCGTGGACCTGGACGGCGCCGTGGGAAAACAGCCGAAAAATCTCCAATCCATCCGCAATATCCTCGAAACCGTTTCCGCCGACATTCAAGTCGGCGGCGGCATCCGGAATGAAGCCACGGTGAGGATGCTGCTGGATATGGGCGTCAGCCGCGTGGTGATCGGCACCGAAGCCATCAATAACCCGGCCATGGTCAAAGCGGTCAGCCGCGAATTTCCAGAACGGATCGTGGTGGGCATCGATGCCCGCAACGGCAAAGTGGCGGTGGAGGGGTGGACCCGAACCACCGAAGTGGCGGCAACGGATCTGGCCCGTTCTTTCGAGGATGCGGGCGTGGCCGCCATCAACTTCACCGATATCCACCGGGACGGCATGCAGACCGGGCCCAACATTGAAGAAACCCGCCGCCTGGCCGAAGCGGTTTCCATTCCTATTATCGCCTCGGGCGGCGTCTCCACCCTCGACGACATCCATCGCCTGCTGCCCCTGGAGCCGGCCGGCGTGGTCGGCGTTATCACCGGCAGAGCCCTTTACGACGGCGCCCTCGATCTGAAGGCGGCCATTGCCTTGGCAGGCGGCGGGGTCTCTTGAAAAAATCCGGAAATTGACTTGACAGAGGCATATTCAAGCCATAAACTACAGGTTTATGGAATTTAGATGTTCACAAATAGCCCGAAGGGGTGTTCAGCATATTCCTTAAGCGCAATCCTTCCGTGAATCCCGAACGATCGGTTTCCCACTAACATGGAGGGTTCGCCTGTTGTCCAATTTTATCCCCGACGATAAGGTGTCGGATATCCGTCATGCCGCTGACATCGTTGACATCATTTCGGATGCCGTTATTCTACAAAAGTCGGGAAAAAACTTCCTCGGCCTTTGCCCGTTTCATTCGGAAAAGACCCCCTCTTTTAGCGTCAGCCCGGACAAGCAGATGTACTATTGCTTTGGCTGCGGCGCCGGCGGAAACGTCTTCACCTTCCTGATGGAACACGACGGGCTGTCTTTCCCTGAATGCGCAAGATTGCTGGCGAAGCGGTACGGCATTTCTTTGCCGACGGGGGATATGTCGCCGGAAGAGAAAGAGCGGATCAGCCTTCGGGAAAATCTTTTTTCCGTCAATGGAAAGGCCCGGGACTATTTTGCGGAAAATCTCCGCAGCGCCGTGGGAAAGCGGGCCATGGCGTATCTAAAAGATCGGGGGATCACGGAAGACGTCATCAAAACTTTTGAGCTGGGGTTTGCGCCGGAAGGGTGGGACCGGTTGCTCCGATTTTTTGCCGGCAAACGGATACCGACCGCGTTGATCAAAACCGCCGGGCTGGCAGTTCCCCGCAAGGAAGGAGAGGGCCTCTACGATCGGTTCCGGAACCGCATTATTTTCCCCATCGCGGATATCCGCGGGCAGGTGGCCGGTTTCGGGGGCCGGGTCATGGACGACGGGGTCCCCAAATATCTCAACTCTCCGGAATCCCCTGTCTACCATAAATCACGGTCTCTGTACGGCCTCCACAGAACGCGGCAGCGGTGCCGGGAGCACGGCGCGGTGTTTCTGGTGGAGGGCTATTTCGACCTGCTGACCCTTTGGCAGTGCGGCATCGGAAACTGCGCCGCTACGCTGGGAACGTCCCTTACCCCGGATCATGTCCGGATGCTCAAGGGGGTCGCCCGGGAAGTGGTGCTGGTTTTTGACTCGGATGCGGCGGGGATCAATGCCGCAACCCGTTCCGTGGCCATCTTCGATGCCGAGGAGGTGGATGCGCGGATCATGGTCCTGCCGGCCGGACACGACCCCGACAGCTTTCTCCGACAGGAAGGGGCTGACGCGTTCCGGTCCGAGGCGGAAAATGCACTGGGCATGATCCCCTTTATGATGGAATCGGCCGTCAGAACCCATGGTCTTTCCCTGGAAGGAAAGGTGCGGGTGGTTTCTGAGATGACCAAACCCCTGGCGGCTGTCACGGACAGCGTTAAACGGTCCTTGTATGTCCAGGCCCTGGCCGACCGGACCCAGGTGGCGGAAGATCAGATCCTGAAAAAGCTTCGGGACGCGCGCGCTCCCCGTAAGACGGTTCAACCGGAAAGATTGAAAGCGGCGACGCCGCTCGAAAAAGGGCATCGGATCGAACGGATGATCGTGGCCATGATGCTGCAGCACCCCGATATGATCCCCGAAGTGAAGGAGCGCAGGACCGTGGATCATTTCCAGGACGATCGGCTGGCCGCCATCGGCCGGACGGTGATGGCGCATCCGGATCGGATCGGATCAGGTCTTGACATGCTTTTTGAAGATCCGGAGAACCGGCGCATCGCCGCTGCTCTGACCCTGAAGGAAGAGCCGTGGGATGAAACCGGCTGTCGGCGACTGTTGGATCAGTTCGAGACAGGTCTGGCCCGGAAGGAGAAAACCCTGCTCCAGCGGATCAGGGAAGCAGAACGTCAAAAAGACGGCGCACGATTGCTGGAGCTGCTCAGGGAGAAGCAGCAGCGCGCCAGAGGCGCCGGCGGGCGTCCCGGATGAATGATCGTGCGTCGGGTTCCTGCGTGGGGAATGCCGAAATGCTTGACGATATAATTTGGCCTGGAATTCCATAACCTGGAAATCTGCAGGAGGCGACATTTTATGGCGGAAAAATCCATCGATATATCCAAAAACGAAGAGAACAATGAGTCGGACGCCGGTGATGAGAACATCGATAAAGCGGCGCTGAAGCTCCTGATATCCAAGGGAAAGGACCAGGGGTATCTGACATATGAAGAAATCAACGGCGTATTGCCCGAAGAATCGCTTTCGCCGGATCAGCTCGACCAGACCCTTATGATCTTCGACGAACTCGACATTGAGATCGTAGATGAGAAAAAGCAGAAGATTGCGCCCAAAAAGAAGAAAAAATCGGACGGCGCCGCAACGGATTTCGGGTCTGTCACAGACCCGGTGAAGATGTACCTGCGGGAAATGGGGCTGGTGACGCTCCTGAGCCGGGAAGAGGAAGTTGACATCGCCAAGCAGATCGAAGAAGGGGAACAACTGGTCTTAAAGGCCCTGCTGGATACGACCAGCGGCCTGGAGGCGCTGTTGGATCTGGGCGATCACATCGAAAAAGGCAACCTCCGGCCCAAACATGTTCTGAGGGATATCGACGAAGGGGATACCTGTGTGGACGAAACCCTTCAAATCGAAAGTTTCCTGGGAACTATTCGGGCCATCCGGACGCTCTATGAGGAGAACCGGGAATACCGGGAGAAACTTTTTTCCTCGGAAAACATCGATTCCGACGAGCAGCGGCGCATTCGACGCTACATTAATCGGCGAAACAACAAGATCTTCGACCTGCTGAAGGACTGGCGCCTTGAAGGCGGCGTCATCGACAAGATTGAGGAGAATATTCGAAACCAGATCAAGTGGTTCGAATCGATGCACAAGCGATTGTCCATGTGCGCTGATCACATCAATACGTCGTTCACCGAATTGTGCATGCACCTGAGCGACGAATCCGATTTCATCGTCTGCTTTTCCGGGAGCTGCAGCCTTGAAGAAGATCAGCTCAAAGAGGTTTATGATCATGCCAAGACCGCCTATGATCAACTTGAAGAACGGCAGTACGAGTACAAGACGAATCTCCGGGCGTTGAAGCGGGTCATGGCGGGGGTGGAGGATGGTCGGCTTCGGGCCAAAATGGCCAAAAGCGACCTGATCAAGGCCAATCTGCGATTGGTGGTTTCCATCGCGAAAAAATACACCAACCGCGGGCTTCAGTTTCTGGACCTGATTCAGGAGGGCAACATCGGCCTGATGAAGGCCGTGGACAAATTCGAATACCGCCGCGGGTACAAATTTTCAACCTATGCCACCTGGTGGATCCGTCAGGCCATCACGCGAGCCATCGCCGATCAGGCCCGGACCATCCGGATTCCCGTACACATGATTGAGACCATTAACAAGCTGATTCGGACCTCCCGGTACCTGGTCCAGGAGATGGGGCGGGAGCCGAGCCCGGAGGAGATCGCGGAAAAAATGGAAATCCCCCTGGAGAAGGTCCGCAAGGTTCTCAAGATCGCCCGGGAGCCCATTTCTCTGGAGACCCCCATCGGCGAAGAAGAGGACAGTCACCTGGGCGATTTCATCGAAGACAAGAAGTTCATGCTCCCCTCCGATGCCGCCGTCAGCCTCAACCTGGCCGAGCAGACCCGGAAGGTGCTGGCCACCCTGACGCCCCGAGAGGAGAAGGTGCTTCGCATGCGCTTCGGCATTGGCGAAAAGGCGGACCATACCCTGGAAGAGGTCGGACAGGATTTTCAGGTGACCCGGGAACGGATCCGGCAGATCGAGGCCAAGGCCTTGAGAAAATTGCGCCATCCCACCCGGAGCCGAAAGCTCAAAAGCTTCATCGAGACCTAACGCTTGACAAAATCGGTTTGCGGCGTTACTAAATCGATATCGTCGAAACGACGAAAGAGCAACCATTCGGGCCCATAGCTCAGCTGGCAGAGCCACCGGCTCATAACCGGTCGGTCCCTGGTTCGATCCCAGGTGGGCCCATCTCCAACGAGGTCAGCAGGTTGATTGCGGTTATTACATACGGGAAGGCAGGCAGAACACGACACGCGACAGCGCCGACCCGATCACCCTTCAGAAAAAAGGGCGTGGTGTAAACACCACGCCCTTTTTGTTCGCCCGTTATTGAATATCGGCAGAAAAGGGGTTCAATGGAAGCCAGGATATCGGATATCATCGATTTGATGGAGGTTATCGCGCCGAGCCGGTTGGCGGAGGAATGGGACAACGTGGGATTGCAGGTGGGCGCCCGGGACTGGCCCGTCCGATCGATATGGGTCTCCCTGGACCCCCGCCCCGACGTCGTCTCTCAGGCCGCCCGGGCGGGGATCGATTTGTTGATCACCCATCACCCGCTCCTTTTCAAACCGCTCCGATCCATCGACCCTTCCACGCCTGTCGGATCCATTGTTGCCCGGGCGCTTTCCTCCGGAACGGCTATTTATGCGGCCCACACCAATCTGGACAGCGCCGTGGACGGTCTCAACGACCTCCTGGCCCGAACCATCGGGCTGACGGATCTGCGGCCGCTGGCGGAAAACCAGCGGGATGCGGACAATAAAGGGCCGGAGGGACTCGGACGGGTCGGCCGTCTGGAGAGGCCCGCGGACCTGGAAACTTTTGCCGGGCGGATCGACAAGACGCTGAGGTTGGAAGGCGCCGGCCGGATATCGGGGCGGCCCGATATCCGGGTGGAAAAAGTCGCCGTCTGTTCCGGCAGCGGATCGAGTCTGATGCGCCGGTTTTTGGATTCCGACGCCCAGGTCTATGTCACCGGAGATCTCCGTTACCATGACGCGCTGGATGCCCAGGATGCCGATCGGGGTTTGGTGGACATCGGCCATTTTGCATCGGAAGCCATCGTGGTCGGCATGCTGGTGCGGCGGCTGTCGAAGATGGCCGAAGATGCAGGGATGAGCATCTCCATCGAGCCCTGTTTCATCCAGCGAGACCCCTTCAGAACATTATGAAACCCCTCAACGCACAAGGGTGCAAACATATGAACATCAAAGAACAGATCGAGACCCTCAAAGAGCTTCAGCGCATCGAAACCGAATCCGTTGGGATTCAATCCATCCTGGATGGCATTTCAGACCGGACAACGGCCCTGGACGCCCGGGTCGGCGATTTTGAAAATCGCCTTCAATCGCAGGAGGCGGCGCTGGAAGCCCTTAAAAAAGAGTATCGGGGGTTGGAGATGGATGCCAAAGATCTTCAGTCGCGCATGAAAAAAGCCAAAAGCCGACTCATCACTGTCAAGACGAACCGGGAATATCAGGCGCTTCAGAAGGCCGCTGATGAAATGAAGCGGGAAAATTCCCATCTGGAAGATACGATGCTGGCCCGCCTGGACAGCATCGAAACGGCTGAAAAAGAGCTGGCGCAGCTTAAAGAGGAATACGAAACCTTTCAAAAACAGATGTCGGAGGAAAAGGCCGCCGTTGAAGTGGAAGCCACCCAGGGGCAACGGAAATTGAATGAACTCAATACAATACGTACCGAAGTCTCCAAAAAGGCAGACCCGAGGCTCGTCGATCGGTTCATGCGGGTCCGACAGCGGATCTCCACCCTGGCGGTCGCGCCCGTCACTCATGCCGTTTGCCAGGGATGCAATATGAACATTCCACCCCAGATGTTCAACGAACTTCAGCGGTTCGACAGTCTCCGAAACTGTCCCCATTGCCAGCGGATCATTTATTGGGAAAAGCCTCCCGAACCTGAGACCTTCGAATGACGTCCGCCTTTTCACGCTCAAAAAATCAGGGCTTGAAAAATTCTGAAGGATCGCGTATTTATTCCAGTTGCGCAGCGGCCGGAGCAGGCCGGGAGATCGCCGGACGCCCCGCTCAGGGGATCCGGAGGAAAGTCCGAACACCACAGGGCAGGGTGCTCCGTAACGCGGAGGCGCCTTCGGGCGACGGCAAGTGCAACAGAAAGCAGACCGCCCCGTCCAGCGACGGGGTAAGGGTGAAACGGTGCGGTAAGAGCGCACCAGTTCCCCGGGCGACCGGGGAAGCTGGGTAAACCCCACCCGGTGCAAGACCAAATAGGGGAGTGTTTGAGGGTGGCCCGCCCAAGCTCCCGGGTAGGTTGCAAGAGACGTCGGGCAACCGGCGTCCTTCAAGAGGAATGATCTCCGCCCGGTTCGGGGAAACCCGCTCCGGGAACAGAATTCGGCTTACGGCCTGCTCCGGCCATTTTCGCGGTTTACCGGATTTTTTGACGACGAGGTGACAAGATGCTCCTGATCGAAGCGCTGAAGGTGGAGGTGGGCGGAAAAGAGATTCTCAGGGATGTCAATATGGAAATCCCCGCCGGAGAGACGCACATCCTCTTCGGTCCCAACGGCTCCGGCAAGACCAGTCTCATGATGACCATCATGGGGTTTTCCGGCTACAAGGTCGTCCACGGCCGCATCCTCTTCAAGGGTGAAGACATCACCTGCATGCCCATTCATGAGCGCGCCCAGTTGGGCATCGGCGTCATGTTCCAGCGTCCCCCCACCATCAACGGCCTGAAAACGCGCAACCTGGTGGAAATCTGCGCCGCGGGGCGGGATGTCTCCACAGCAGCCCTGGCTCGACAACTCGCCTTCACCGAATTCCTTGACCGAGACGTGAACCATAATTTTTCAGGGGGAGAAATCAAGCGGTCGGAACTGCTCCAGCTCACGGCCCAGCAGCCGGACCTGGTGCTGTTGGACGAACCAGAATCGGGCGTGGACCTGGAAAGCATCTCCATGATCGGTGAAAGCATCAATGGGTTGCTCCACCGGGGGGTGACATTCGCCAGGGGAAAAACCCACAAGGAAATCGCCGAGCAGCCCCAGAAGTCGGCGCTGGTGATCACCCACACCGGCCATATTCTCGATTACATCACCGCCGACCGGGGACAGGTGCTCTATGACGGCGTTTTATGCTGTTCACGAAATGCAAGGGAAATCCTGAAGTGGATCAGAGAATACGGGTATGAGGAGTGTATAAGATGTACGACTTAGAGACCCCGGGAGACGTCGACCTCAAGCGGTTCGATGCCGACGCCGAGGCCCACGCGTATGTAGAAGAACTCGGAAGACTGTCGTCCAACGACGCCGATCAATTCATGGATGTGGGCGTGGATGTCGATGAAACGGATCGCTCGGGCACCTTCATCGTTAAGGATCGTTCGGTTATCCACTGCAAAACCTGCGCTGAAGGCGTGGAGATGATGTCCATCTCCCAAGCCGGAAAAGCCCATGACTGGCTTTCCGATTATTTGTGGCGAAACGTCGATCCGGAGACCGACCGCTTCACGCAACAGGCCAAGTCGAAACCCCACGAGGGCTATTTTATCCGATCCCTGCCGGGGGTCAAGGTGGAAAAGCCGCTCCAGGCCTGTCTTTACATCGCCAGGGAAGGGTTCAGCCAGCACGTTCACAACCTCGTCATCGCCGAAGAAGGCTCCGAGATTCACATCATCACCGGATGCGCCACGGCCCCTCATCTGGTCTCCGGTCTCCATGTGGGGGTGTCGGAGTTTTACGTGAAAAAAGGCGCCAAACTGACCTTCACCATGATCCATGACTGGGGTGAAAAAGTGGCGGTGCGGCCCCGAACGGTCACCCGGGTGGAAGAAGGAGGGGTGCTTGTTTCCAACTACATCTCCATGAAGCCCGTCGGCTCCCTCCAGATGTATCCCACCACCTATCTGGACGGCCCGGATGCCGTGGCCCGTTTCAACAGCGTTCTGGTGGCGGGCGCGGGCAGTTGCCTCGATGTCGGATCCCGGATCGTTCTGAATGCGCCGGGTTCCCGGGCTGAAATCATCTCCCGGGGCATCACCACCGGCGGCACGATCATCGCGCGGGGAGAACTCATCGGAAAGGCGGCGGGCATAAAGGCCCATCTGGAGTGCAAGGGATTGATCTTAAACGAGGGGCTCATGAAGGCCATTCCGGAATTGTCCGGCTCGGTCCCGGGGGTGGAGATGTCCCACGAAGCAGCGGTGGGCAAGATCGATCAGCGGGAGATCGAATACCTCATGGCCCGAGGTCTCAGCGAGGAAGCGGCGATATCGACCATTGTCCGGGGATTTCTCAATGTCGACATCGACGGGTTGCCTGAAAACCTCAAAAAGAAGCTCGACAAAGCGGTGTCGGAAACCGAGAAGGACATGATGTAGCGGATGGACTCCCACAGAGAAAAGAGTTGCGACATCTCATTGGGCGAAAAGGTCCGGATCTTTTCGGAGGATTACCTCCGGTGCTGTCTCTACATCGCAAGCCATGAATCGCCGCGTCACCTTTTTACCAAGAAGTTGTTCTCCAAGCTGGTGGAAACCTCGCAGGTTCTGGAGGATTTTCTCGACTTCCACGGGGCCAAGAACAACCAGAACTGGTTTTTCTATCGGGAACTGACGTCTGCCGTCCGCCATCTGAGCCTCGGCGGCTATTCCCAGAAACACATCTCCAACCGGCTCATCTATTACAATTTGCCGGACTCCGAAGCTTTCGAATCACAGGGGGATGAAGCGCTCCAGTTTCTGACCACCTGTCTGATGAAGCTGTCTCCGGTCATCCTGAAAGAGGCCAAGCGGCTGGAAATCCCCACCCCTGAACCGCTCTTCGACGCTCGGTATTTTCCCGGAATCGTCACCGGAGAAATGTTGGCATACGACATGAATGACGAGGGCGGCGAGGAGCAGAAGAAAAATATCGTCAAGCTGGCCAGTGATTTTCTATCCATCGCCGGCTTTTTCGACCAGCTCGGATTTTACGAGCCCTATAGTTACGATGAAATGCTGGCCCTGGTTCCGGCGAGGATCAACGAAGTCGAAATTCGAAGATATGAGATGCTCGTGCACAATCTGCAGTCGTATTTCGATACCTATGTGATCCACGGCGGCTTCAGTCACGGCAATGAGAAGCTGAAACGATTCCGGAGTTTTTTTTCGGTGGTTTTTCATCTGTTGCAGCTCATCGGGCGACTGCTCCATTTTTACGAACGCCACCTCCACGACGCTGGATACAAGATCCGGTACAAAGCGGTTCAGGAAGAGCTGTCCGAACTGGTGAATCCCCAGAGGCTGCTGGATCTGACCATCAACTACGGGCTTTACTGGGTCTGCCACTATCTGAGCCGAGGGCGGGGGCTGGCCCGGGAAATCCTCAACGAGAACATCGAGCGCGCCGACATCACCGTGGGCATCCCCGTAACCCGCGGGTTCCATTGCCGGCCCAGTCTTCTGGTGGCCAAGGTCGTTCAGCACTACGGCGGACAGGTGGAGATGATCGTGAATGGCGACCGTTTCGACGCCTCCAGCGTGCTGGACATCCAGTGGGCGGGCGGCAAGATTCAAAACGAGGCGGTTGCCAAGGTAATGTTTGAAGGCGACGCCAGGGCGCTTGCGGACATCAAGATCCTGGCCGGCGTCAATTATGGCGAGGACTCCATGGGCAAGGGCGTTCCGTTGCCCAGGGAACTCAGCTACCTCCGGGAAGAGTAGACAGGGATGGCCCATGCCGTGATCGTGGCCGGCGGCAGCGGCGTTCGCATGGGAGGATCCCGGCCCAAGCAATATTTGCTCCTGGGCGACCGGCCGATCCTCTGTCATACCCTCGACGCCTTCCTGAACTGCCCCTCCATCGCCGACATCCGACTGGTGACGCCTGAATCGGATGCCGGCTACTGCCGAACCCGTATCCTCACACGGATTCAAAACCGAAAGCCGATCCGCCTCGTGCCGGGCGGCGTGCGTCGTCAGGATTCGGTTCGAAACGGACTGGCGGATCTCAAGGAGAGGGTTGACCGCCCGGAAACGGTGGTGGCCATCCATGACGGGGTGCGGCCCCTGGTCCGGATCGACGATATCGAGAGGTGCATCGCCGAGGCCCGATCCTGCGGCGCCTGTATTCTCGGCGTGCCGGCCATCGATACGTTGAAGATGGTGGATGCGGCCGGCATGATCTCCGGCGGGCTGCCCCGGGAAACCGTCTGGTGCGCCCAGACGCCGCAGGCCTTTCATTTCGAGACCATTTTCCGCGCCCACCAGGCGGCAATGTCCGACGGCTTCGCCGGAACGGACGACGCCGCCCTGGTGGAGCGGATGGGCGTCTTTGTCAAAATCATCCAGGGCAGCCGCTTGAACCTGAAGATCACCACGCCGGAGGACCTGGCCCTTGCCGAGGCCATCCTTTCCAGCTCGGCGTTCCGCCATTAGGCGGTCCAGAGCGCGTCGCGCAACCCCGAAGATCGCCGGATCCGCCGTTCCACGGCCCGCCTGAACACCGCCGGATTACCCCAGACATCGACGCTGTCCCGCGCCCGGGTGAGGCCTGTATAGATCAGCTCCCGGGTGAGCACCGGCGCGTCCCGGTCCGGCAGGAGCAAGGCCACCCGGTCGAATTCCGACCCCTGGCTCTTGTGGACCGTCATGGCCCAGACCGTTTCGTGATCGGGCAGCCGCATGGGATGGAGCCGGCGGACCCC
>JAABTD010000393.1 GCA_011390065.1 Desulfobacteraceae bacterium | reverse complement strand
CTGAAGTCTTCATCGATACCACCGACATGACGCCGGACGAGTCGGCCCAGGAGATCCTGCTTTACCTGGAGAGAGCCGGCTACATCAAGTGACAGGCGACGATCCTTCCGCCTTTTCCCTGCTTCGCACGATCATGACGGAACACGGCGCCTTGTGGGAAATCCGTTTGGCCACGCTGCCGAACACCACAAGGCCCATTCCGGTCAGGCCGTAGGCCCCCAGCACCACCAGATCGATATCTTTTTCAGACAGATACCGTATGATTTCCGTGGAAACGTGTCCATCCATGACCACCAGGTCATAATCTTTGTCGTCCCCCACCCGATCACCGTATTCCTCCTGCATCCGGGTTTCGATTTTCAAGATCAGGGACGCCTGGTCTTCGGATTGAGATTTCAGCAGGGAATCCGCCATAATCGGATTGACCTCCGGCGGCACCACATGGATGATGTAAAGGCGGGCGTTGAATCGATCGGCCATCTCAAGGGCCGCATCAAAAGCGACATTCGCGTTTTCTGAAAAATCCACACAGCATGCGATCGTATCGATTGGCATAGTATCCTCTTGACCGTAGGTTATAAGACGTTTACTCAGCAGGGGTCGGTTCTGACCGGGGGAGGACGGTTCTGAGAACATCCTCCTTTCCGAGGATCCCGACCAGCTTTCCCGCCTCCATTACCGGAATCGTGTGGTACCGTTTTTCAACCATAAGCGAGGCCACTTCCTGAACCGGGGTATGGCTTTGGACCGTCACCGGATTCGGCGTCATCACCTGCCCGACGGTGGTGGCGGAGACCTTGTTGATCTCTTTTTCCATCTCCTGCATGGATGTGAGGGGGATAAAGCCGTCCAGAAATGTAAAAAAGGAAGGCAACGAGAGCTTTTTCTGCTGGAAGATCAGATCGCTCTGGCAGAGAATTCCCACCAGTTTGCCCGAAGGGTCCACCACCGGGGCCCCATTGATGTGGTTTTCCAACAAAAGCGTCGCCGCTTTGCCAACTTCAGTATCTTGCCCGAGGGTGATCAGTTCCGTTGTCATAATGTCTTTTGCCATCAACATGAAAGCACCTTTTCCAATCGTTTCTGACGTCACTCGGCAGCCACCGCGTCTTCTGCGGGAATTTGCCGATGCAACAGCGGTTTCCAGTAAAATTCCAGGACCAGTACCCGCAGGATGGAAGCGAGGGGCACCGCCACGATCATGCCGCTGATCCCGAATTGCGCCCCGGCGATCAATGCAAGCATCACGACCAGAGGATGAAGGCCCGCGCCACGCCCGACGATTCTCGGCTGGAGGATAAAGCCCTCGATGGCTTGAATGGCGGAAAACAGAGCGATCACCGCGATCAATGCGACCAATTTGGCCCCCCAGGAAACGCCGGCGAACAGAACGATGAAAAGCGCCGGAGTAACGCCGACAAGAGCGCCCAGATAGGGGATAAAGCCGCCGATGGCGGCAGCCGTGCCAATCAGTACGCTGTAATTGCGAAGTGTGGGAAATCCGGTAAAGCCCATGATGAGCAGCCCCAGGGCGAACAGACTGCCCACGATGATCGAGACCGTGAGTTGCCCCCGCAAAAACCCACCCACAGCCCGGTCGATCTTGTCAAGTATATCGAATGCCTGGTCCCGCCAATTCAACGGCACCATTTTTCTGGCGATCCTCGGAATCTTTTCCCAATCGATGATCAGGTAGAAGTTGATAATCCCCACAAAGGCGATAAACGAAAAGAAAGCGACCACCGATCCGACGCCGCTGAAGATGGAGCGGGTCGCCACCCCCATCGCTTCCCATCCGCCCGATGCGATGCGTTTCAGGCCCGGAACGATCATGGCCATGATTTTCTCGTAATCGATCTGGATTTCCAGCACTTTCTGTCGGACCGTTTCGATGAGTTCCCGGTCCAGCTTCACATAGGGATTTTCCGCCAGCCTGTCTAAAAAAACCGGAATTGCCATCTTTATGATCTCGAACAGCGCGAGCAACTGGGAGATTACTTTGGGAATGAGAACGGCCAGCAGCAAAAAGAAGATCATGAAGATAATCATATACAGCGCCAGGGTACCCATGATCCGGCCCAGTCCGAGCCGCCTCTGGAGAGTGATGACAATGGGGGCGAGAATATAGGCGACCAGGAACGCCGCCAAAAACGGGGTCAAGACCCGCAAGATGAGCAGCAGCGTCCCCTTGAGGAGGCTCAGGGTGTAAAAACCGAAAGCAATGACGCCCATTGCACCGATAACGTAAACCATCCTGCGAAGCAGCGGATCAGAGATTTTGAGTTCGGTTTCCGCCATGGCCCTACCGGCCTTTCCATTCAGACTGGCGCTTCCGGGCATTAAATTCTTCGACGCATTGACGGCTGAACGCGTTGAAATTGTCCGGCCTTCGCTGGGCAACCGTTCCGATGCCGGTCTCTGTTTTCTTAAGCACTGTCTCGTATGTCATACAACCTCCTGACGATCGGTTCAATCATGATCTGTCACTAAAACGTATTCGCTCAATCTTCCCAGAGTTCCGGACCGATAATGCCGATCTTTATGGCATATTTAACCATGGCGACCATGTTGTGGATATCTAGCTTTTTCATGGTATTGGCCCGATGCTTTTCGACCGTCTTGGAACTGATGCAGAGAATGTCCGCGATCTCGATTGTCGACCGTCCTTCCACCAGCAGGCGAAATACCTGCTGTTCCCGTTCCGAAAGCAGATCGTAGCCACTGACCGGCGGCTTTTCCGTCCGACTCTTGAGAAAAGTGGTGATGAGTTTGGAATTGATCTTGGAACTCAAATAATACTCGCCCGAATGGACGGTCCGGATCGCATCGAGCACCTCCGAAGACGGGGACGCCTTGAGGACATATCCCAACGCTCCGGATGCCAGCGCCTGGTGGACATAGGCGTCTTTGTTGTGCATGGAAAGGAGAACGACCTGGGTATCGGGCAATGCCTCCTTAATCAGTCCGACCGCCTCCAGTCCCGAAAGCTCCGGCATGGCGATGTCCACCAGCGCCACATCCGGGCTGCAGGTTTTGGCCTTCTTGACGGCCTGCAAGCCGTCGCCAGCTTCACCGACCACCTCCATATCTTCCTGATCTTCCAGAAGCTTGCGAAACCCCTCCCGCACCACGGCATGATCATCGGCCAGTAAAACCCTGATTTTATGCCTCATTATTAGCGCTCCTTCAGCACCGGCAATAGATCGG
>JAABTD010000177.1 GCA_011390065.1 Desulfobacteraceae bacterium | reverse complement strand
CCGGAAAAAGCCGACCCGCTCGCCGATGACCTCGATGGGCGTTGAAAAGACGGTGTAAGCAACGCCATTCCGGCGATGTTCATAAAATTCGCGGGTCTCGGCCTTCCTTCCGCCGTCGGGAGAGAATGTCAGGGGGGGCGGCGCGTCTCCGACGGCCGCCATAAGATTTCCATCGGTATCGTAGACCTGGGCCGACGCGACCCCTTCCACCGAAACGATGCTGATCAAGGTCTGGTTGAGGGCGAGGTTCTGACCGGCGAACACCTCGTTGGCGAGGGCGGCCTTGTTCTGCTCGTACAGAACGGTCAGGAGGAGTTGGATCTTGTCGAGTCCGGCCTGCCGCCGTCTGGACTCGAACGGATAAAGCAGGAGACCGAAAAAAAGGGCGACAGCAACGCAGGCAGCCAGAATCGCAATATTGACGCGGGATCTAAGGCTTTGGATTTTCATCTTCCGGCTGTATCCGGGCAAGCAATTCGGTTCGTCCGTTTTTGATCGCCATGATGACGCCCCCTTTTACCGGGTCGCCATTGTCGTCAAACGTCAGCATTCCGGTGACGCCGCCAAATCCCCGGGTCGCGGCAAGGGCGTCCCGCACCCGGTCCGGGTTGAAGGTCCCGGCCCGTTCGATGGCGTCGGCCAGCAGCAACACCGCGTCAAAGCCCAAAGCCTCGGAAGAACGGAGCGGTCCTCTTTTGCCGTAGCGTTCAGCAAAGGCAATGGACTGGGGGCGGTCGATCTCCCTGGACCAGTGCGTGCAGTAATACCCTTCGGATATCCGGTTCCCGCCGTTATGGAAAAAGGCGTCGACGTCCCAACCATCTCCCCCCAGAAAAACGGGGCGGCATTTTGCGGCCAGAAGGGCCTTGATGATGGCCCCGCTTTCCGCATGGCCCGGAATGAAAACCGCCTGGGGGGAAAAAGCGGCGACGCTTGCGGCAAGATCGTCGAAATGATCCTGTTGGTGCTTGTAGGTGAGCTTTTTCAGGACCGTGCCTCCGGCGGCCGTGAAAACATCTTCAAAAATATCCGCCAGTCCCATGCTGTAATCGCTGGTCAGATCGGCGCAGACCACCGCGGTGTCGAGATGAAGCGTCTGCCGGGCAAACCGGCCCATGACCCGCCCGACAAAGCGATCCGTATAACAGGTCCGGAAAATAAAATCGCCGATCCGGGTGACCTGGGGATGGGTCGAGATATTGCTGATCATGGGAATTTTTTTGGCCTGGGCCACCCTGGCGACCGCTATGGAATGGGAACTCCATTCCGCGCCCAGGATGGCGACCACGTTCGCTTCGACGGCCTTGTCCGCCGCCACCTTTGAACCGATGGGGGTGGACCGGTTATCGATCTCCACGAGCGCCATTTCCCGGTCGAGCACCCCGCCCCGGCGATTGATCTCCTCAACGCCGAAACGAACCCCCCGGACCGAATGGTAATTTTCTTCAGCGGCGGCGCCGGTAAAGGCGAATATGGCGGCGACCGGAAAACGGCCCCGGTTGGCGGAAACCACCTTCACCAGCCACCACCCGCCGTTCTCATATTGCAGAAAAGCGACATCTTTTCCCCGGGGATCGCCATTTTCGTCCATGGTAATGACGCCGGTGGCGCCCATGAAGTTCTGCGTACCGGCCAGGGCGTCCCTTACGGCCCGGGAGTCGGCGACGCCGGCCCGACGGACGGCGTCGGCCAGGACCATAACGGCATCATAGGTCAGGGGAACGGCGGTGTTCCGGATCCGCCGGCCGTAGATTTTCCCGTATGCCGAAAGAAGATGAACGCTTCGGGTATAGGGAACGGCGGGATGCCAGTTGGCGCCGCAATAACTGCCCTCCAGCGCTTTTCCGGCGTAATCGGCGACCTGTTCCGTCCACCCGTCTCCGCCGATAAAGACCGATTCGATGCCCATCCGGTCGGCCTGTTTGATGATCAGCCCGCTGTCCCGTCCATGCCCCGGCAGAAAGATCACATCGGGACGGCGGTCTTTGACCTGGGACAGGAGATCCGAGAAGTCAACGGCGTCGCCCTTGTAGTTGCCTTCCCACAACAGGTCGCCCCCGTATTTCCGAAAATACTCTGAAAAATACCGTGAGAGGGAGAGGCTGTCATCCTCGTTGACGTTGACCAGGGTCACGGCCGTTTCCGCCCCGAGTTCCTTGACGGCGAACCGGGCCGTGATCCGGCCCTGGAACATGTCGGTAAAACAAACCCGGAAAATGAAATCCCCCACTTCGGTCAGCTCGGGGCTGCTCGATTCCGGGCTGATCATGGGGATTCCCGCTGCCTGAAGAATCGGGGCCATGGAGAGAGAATGGGTGGACCAGGAGGCCCCGACAACGGCGATCGCCCCCATTTCCACGGCCCGGCGGGCCGCGAGACGGGCGCCTATGGGCGTGGACCGGTTGTCCAGTTCCAGCAACCGGACCGGTCGCCCGATCAGTCCGCCGGCGTCGTTGATCTCCGCCACCGCCAGCCGGGCCGCCTGGAAATTGGCGATATTGTCCGCCGCCGCAAGGCCGGTCTGAGCGAATACAGCCGCCACCCGAATGGGGTCGCCGGCATCATCGGCCCCGACCGCGGCCGGTTGGAACCCCCACAGCAAAACGAAAAAGATCGCCGCCGCCCACAAGCGTCCGCCTTTCATGGCGCCTCCTTGTCGCGTTTGTTATCTGGCCATCATGGCCCGCATCATGTCTCCGGCGTTTTCAGCGTGGTCAGCGATGGATCCGATAATTTCAGCCAGGCGAATCAGATGGAATACCGTTTTGGTATCTGTATCCAGGGCGAACACCTTTCCCTTGACCATATCCTCGGCCGTGTCGGCCTCGTGCTCCTGGCGTCGAAGGTTCTGGATGATTTCTTTGACCGCCTTGCGTTGTTTTTCCGATGCTTTTGCAAAATAGTTCCGGGCGGCCCCCACCATGACGGACAATTCTTCAATGGGCGCGATCACCGCGTCCACCAGCAGAAAAAATTCTTTTTCCACAGCCTCGGGAATGCCGGCTTCGCTGCGATAGGAGAGCCAGTCGAGGGCGTCCTCCACCGCGTCCAGCACCCGGTCCTGCTCTCTCAGGTAATGAAACAACTGAAATTTATCCACCTTCAATGCCGATCCCTTGGGCAAATGCCCGCGGATGCGCCGCTTGATGACATCGGCCTCATGTTCCAGGTCCGTCACCTCCTGTCGCAGGATCGCAAAGGTCTCACATTCCCGGGAAAAATGGCATTCAACCGCCTGCTGGAATTTCCAGGCGCACTCCTTGACCTTTTCCGCGTGTTCCAGAAGATCGCCGAACGGCGAATGGCTAAATTTCGATATGAACGGAATCCGCACTGCTCCCCCTTTTCCAGCCCCACAACCAACCACGGGCGGTCTCATCGTCGCTTTATTGGGTTCGGTCGGCAACGTCCGATGCGCTTCCGGGTGTCGACGCTTTAAATGGAAGCTTGTAACACGGGCGAAGCGGGGGAATCAATCGCTATTTTGCTAATCTCCGGACGCCCGATCGGGGGGCCAGACCTTGTGGAAAGCGCCTTTGGCGGCAAAGCAATAGGGGCATCGCTCGGGCGGCGCGTCTCCGCCGTGAACGTGTCCGCATGTGGCGCAGCGCCAGGCAGCCTCTTTCACCGCCGTCTTCCGACGCATCGGGACCTTCTCCAGCGACGGCATGGCGGGCTCGTAGGCGCTGAGGAGATGACCCGACACGATGACCCGCTGGACCTCGCTGGTTCCTTCGTAGATCATCAGCAGACGGACATCCCGGAGAAGCTTTTCCAGGGGAAACATCGTCGTGTACCCGTAACCGCCCAGGACCTGCATGGCGTCGTTGACGGTCTCGAAAGCCGCTTCGGTGGCGTAGAACTTGGCGATGGAAGCGGCGATGGTCGGGTCCCGCCCCTGGTCCGCCTCCCAGGCCGATTTCTGCACCAGCAGGCGGGCGGTCTCCACCTTCTGGTACATCTCCGCCAGCTTGAACTGGATGGCCTGGAAACCGGAAATGGGCATGCCGAAGGCCTTTCGCTTTTTGGCGTAGTCGATGGCCCACTCCATCGCCGACCGGGCCGCGCCCACGGCGAACGCGCCGATGATGGGCCGGGTTCGGGAAAAGGTCTTCATGGCCAGCTTGAACCCTTCTCCGGGCGGGGCGATGACGTTTTCGGCCGGAACCCGGACGTTCTCGAAATGGAGGGCCGTGGTGTTGGAGCACCGTTGCCCCAGCTTGGGAATCGCTTTGCCGCTGGAAACGCCCTTCCAGTCCCGCTCCACCAGAAAGGCGCCGATCCCCTCGTGCTTGGTTTTGGGATCGGTGGTGGCAAAGACGGTCATGTAGTCGGCGATGCCGCCGTTGGTGATCCAGTATTTCGCGCCGTTGAGGATGTAGTCGTCCCCATCCTTTTCGGCCTGACACCGGATCCCGGAAACATCGGATCCCATCCCCGGCTCCGATGTGGCAAAACAGATCAATTTGAAGTTGTTGAGGATTTCCGGCAGGTATCGTTTCCGCAGCGCCTCGTTTTCCGAGAGGAGCAGGGGTTCCACTCCCAGGGAATTGTCGAAAATGGAAGTGGCCACGCCCGGGCATGCGGCGGCGATCTCCTCGGTGACGATGGCGGCCTCCACGAGCCCGAGTCCCATGCCGTCGTATGATTTGGGAATGTCGCCGTTCATCAGGCCGGCCTCCCAGGCCTTTTTCAACAGGTCGAGGGGGATCTCGTCCCGTTCGTCGTACATCCAGGCGACCGGCAGCACATGGTTGACGGCAAATTCCCGGGCCCGTTTCCGCAGGGCCAGCTGATCGTCGGTCAGGTCGAAGTTCAACACGCGATCCTCCTCTTCTCTGTCAATGATGAGCGGTTATTTCCGCATGCACCGCAGTTTGGCCAGATCTTCGGCGTACCCGTACAGGTGGAGCCCCTTGCTCTCGACGATCATCTCGCCGTCGGCCACGCCGATCTCGGCGGCCATGTATTCCTTCAGGTTCTGGATGCCGGCGAGGTTGGCCGGCAGGCCGCCCCAGAGGTCCCAGGAGCGAAAGTAGACGAAAAAGATCAGCCGGTCGTCCTGGATGCGGGTGTCGATGTGGCGCAAACAGGGGGGGTCGGCCAGGATCAGGTCCGAGGGATGGGCCACCTGGAGGACCATCTGGTTGTTCCGGTGACCGTGTTCCCGGTAGGTGCGGATCATCCATTCGATCTGGTTGACATAGATGTCGCCGTCCTCCTGGAAGACGACCTTTCCGTCGATCTCCCGAAAATCCACAATGTCGGCGGCGCCGGCATCCCACCACCGCCGTTTCTGGCCGGAAACCGGCGCCCGCGTCAGGCGTTCACCATAGGTGTAGGATTCCCCCGGTTCCTTTTGGGGCGTCATGAGGTATTCGATATAGGACCGGTCGTATCCCGGACCGCCGAAAATGTAATCGTGCGCCACGGGATTGGGGATGCCGCAGGCCGGCGGGATGTCGGGCAACAGCGGATGGGTCCCCGGATGGCGGACGAAGCCGGTGAAATAGTCGTATTCCAGGCGCGTTTGCCCGGCATAAGACCCCCGGTCGACGGTAAATCGGCGGCCGTTGTCCAGAATGTCGTGAACCGCCTGGAACCAGAGATCGGGGAGGTCCCGGGCGTCGATTCGGTGAATGTGCATGGCGGTTAAAATTCAGTTCCCGGGGGCGCCGGTTCGCCCCTGTTCATAGTTCGCGTCAGGCGGCAAGCCGGACTGCCGGGCCGTTCCGTTGGCCAGAATGTCGCACCGTTCGTTCTCCGGGTTCCCGGCATGGCCCTTGACCCATTTGAACGCGACCTTGTGGGTCTCGCACAGCGTCAGCAGCCGGGACCAGAGGTCGGCGTTTTTGGCGGCATCGTCCTTGTTGCGCATCCACCCCTGGCTTCGCCATCGTTTGGCCCATCCTTTTTCAATGCCGTCCACCACGTATCGGGAATCGCTGTGGAGCGTGACGCAACAGGGCTTTTTGAGGGCTTTGAGGGCCTCGATGCAGGCCAGCAGTTCCATCCGGTTGTTGGTGGTCTTCCGAAACCCGCCGGACAATTCTTTCCGATGCTCGCCGCACAGGAGGACGGCGCCGTAACCGCCCGGACCGGGATTGCCGATGGCGCCGCCATCGGTATAGATGGTCACCTTCTGCCGTCCGTTGCCGGCGCTTTGGGTCATGATTTCCCAGGTTCCCCCGCAGGCGCGGTTTCCGACGCCTTGACGATGGGGGTCGGTTTGGACTCTGCGCCCGCCGGAGGCGCTTCGGCGTGGGAGGTGACGGTCGGGTCGATCAGCAGCAGGTGAACATCCTCCCGGGCGGTGAGCCGGTGCTCCGTGTTGGCGGAAATGACAAAAAGGTCTCCCTCGTTAAGGGTCACTTCCCGGTCCCGAAACCCAACGATCAACTGTCCTTTGAGCATGAGGTAAAATTCGTCCTCGCCTTTGTGAACATGCCACTCGAATTCGCCTTTGAGCTTCGCCAGCTTGACGTGCTGCCCGTTGAACTCGCACGCCACTTTGGACTGCCAGTATTTATCGAAGACGCGAAACTTTTCAGCAATATTGACCTTCTGCATCCTGCCTCCTCGGAATTTTCAGTAATCGGGTTGTCGTGTCCCACTTGTCGCTTTATGCGATCCGGCATTTTATAGATCTCAGAAAGTATACACGAATTATGGGTTTGGAACAATCCCAAGTTATAGTATGATGGTTTCAAAATGAAAAACGGAGACCCTATGACCGTCGCGTTCACAGACATCGAGATCGCCGCCGATCTCCTCGCCCCCCACATCATTCCGACGCCCCTCGTCTACTCCCCTCTTTTCAGCCGACGATTCGGCGGAGACGTATATTTGAAAATGGAAAATCTTCAAAAGACAGGGTCTTTTAAAATCCGCGGGGCTGCGCACAAGCTTTTGAAGCGTTCCGGCGAGATCGGGCCCAGGGGCGTTGTGGCGGCTTCCGCCGGCAATCACGCCCAGGGGGTGGCCATTGCCGCGCGGGACGCGGGGATCCCGGCGGTCATCGTCATGCCGGAATGGGCCTCCATCTCCAAGCAGGAAGCCACGAGGGGTTACGGCGGCCAGGTGATCCTCCACGGTCAGAGCGTGGAAGAGAGCCTTCAGAAGGCATTGGAACTTTCGGAATCGGGCAGAACCTTTATTCATCCCTTTGATGATCCGGACATCATCGCCGGCCAGGGGACCATCGGACTGGAGATCCTTTCCGAGCTGCCGGAAACCGATGCCGTCATCGTCCCCCTCGGCGGCGGCGGGCTGATATCGGGCATCGCCACGGCCGTCAAGTCGATTCGACCGGCGGTCAACATCATCGGCGTTGAACCCGCTTTCTGTCCGTCGGCCCATGCCTCCCGGCAAGAGAGGAAACGGGTCCGGGTAACGGCCAAAACCTCCATCGCCGACGGCATCAGCGTCAAACAGCTGGGCGAAGCCAATTTCGAGATCATCGAAAGGCTGGTGGACGACATCGTGCTGGTGGACGAAGAGGCCATAGCGTCGGCCATCCTGACGCTGCTGGAATCCAAGAAGATTTTGGCAGAGGGCGCGGGCGCCGTCCCCCTGGCGGCCCTGATGAGCGGCGCCGTCGGCATAACGCCCGGCAGCCGGACGGTGCTGGTGATCAGCGGGGGCAACGTGGACAGCCCGCTCCTGGGCCGGATCATCACCAAGGGGCTGGTCAAAAACGGCCGGATCATGCGGGTCCAGGTCCGGATCAGCGATACGCCCGGCTCCCTGGCCCGAGTGCTGTCTCTCATTGCGGAGGCCAGGGCCAACGTCCTGCACATCGACCACCACCGGTACGCCCGGAATCTGCCGCTCTACACCACCGCCGTCGATCTGGAGCTGGAGACCCGGGGCGGGCCCCACATCCGGGAAATCAAAAAAACCCTGTCGGATGCGGGGTACGACATTACCATTGAATGCCGGATTTAAGGAAAGCCAAGACCCACTCGATTTAGGAGGACAGGAACAATGAAACACCCCTTGCGAATTGCGATGATCGCCGCTTTGGCGGCCCTGACGATGATGCTTGGATGCCAGCGGACCTATTATGGCTTCTGGGAAAAACTGGGCAAAGAGAAACGCCATATCCTCAAGGACCGGGTGGAAGACGTCCGGGACGAGCAGGAAAAGGCCCAGGAGGAGTTCAAGGAGGTCCTGGCCCGGGTCAAGGAGATCTATGGCTTCGAAGGCGGCAAGCTGGAGGATTTCTACGACCGGCTAAAGGACGATTACGAGGATTGCGAACTCCGGGCCGCGGCGGTCCGGGAGCGAATCGACGAGGCGGAATCGGTCGCCGAGGCCCTGTTCAGGGAATGGGAAGCCGAAATCAACGAGATCAACAACATGGAGTACCGGGAAAAAAGCCGGCGATCCCTCAACGATACCCGCGCCCGGTACGCCCGGCTCCAGGCCACCATGGAACAGGCCGAGGGCCGGATGGAGCCGGTGCTCCAGAACCTCAAGGATTATACGCTCTTCCTGAAGCACAACCTCAACGCCCGGGCCATCGGCGCGCTGGGCCAGGAGGTGGAGAGCATCGAGATCGAGGTCCAGTCGCTGATCCGGGACATTCGCCGGTCCATCAACGAGGCGGATGATTTTCTGAAGGATTTCGAGTAAAGAGCAATGAACCGAAAACATCGCAAGACGCTTGCAGCTATTTTCAAAAAGCCGGCGCCAGCCAATATTCACTTTCTTAAACTCGCGGGAATAAACACCAATGGAATATAAAGGCTACATCGGAGAAGCATTCTACGACCATGAAACGAAACTGTTTTCCGGAAGGGTGGCTAACGCCGAAGCCGTGGGGACGTTTAATGGCGCCACAGTGAAGGAACTGGAACAGGCGTTTCAGGAAACCATTGATTACTATCTGGATTTTTGCAGCCGAAAAGGAATCGAGCCGGAGAAGCCGTTTTCTGGACAATTGAATTTGAACATACCATCGGCGCTGCACCGAAGGCTCTATCAATCAGCGGCGGATGAAGGAAAATCCGTTGACAGATGGGTCGTGGACCATCTGGAAGAGTTGTTGCACTAACAGCTCAGCGACACCCCATGTGAATTCGGAGATTTATCACATGAAAGCCCCCTTTAGAGGCGGACGATTTTCTGAAGGATTTTGCTGATTATAACGGATTTTGGGGAGTGCCCTGAAAGGGCGTTATATACCAGACCAGGGCAACGCCCTGGGGGCGTCGCCATCAATCCGTCGAGCCCTGTAAGGGCGGCATATATTTTGCTGATATTTGGGTAAACTAAAATCTTAATGTCGCGCCCTTACAGGGCTTTTTACGGATATACCCCTTTCCCAGGGCGTTGCCCTGGTCTGGAATGTCTAACCCCTTCGGGGTATTAAATCTCGGCCAATCAGAATAAGAATGGGCCTCCCCAAAATCCATTACAATCAGGGATTTTGAATAACCATATTGAGGAGCGACAACGGTGGAGACCAAAAAGAAAATTGAACAGATGATCAAGGGACTGGATGAGGCAAAGCTTCAGCAGGTTGCCGAAACGTAAAGCAATTTGAATCCCTGGCCGAACTTTTTGTTCCGCCAGGGATTCGGTTCTAACCGTTTAAGATTACGCGTTAATCACCGCCGGCTGCAAGTCCGGCTCTTCGCAGGCATGTTCTTCGAAGACCACGTCCAGCACCTCGTCGATCCGATCCACCAGGATGAAGTCCATATCTTCGCGGACCTCGTCGGGCAGGTCGTCCAGGTCCTTTTCGTTGCGTCGCGGCAGGATCACCGTCTTGAGCCCGGCCCGATGGCCGGCCAGGATCTTCATCTTGATGCCGCCCACGGGCATGACCCGGCCTCTCAGGGTGACTTCCCCGGTCATGCCGATCTCTCCCCGCACCGGCCGGCAGCTGAAAAGGCTGGCCATGGCCATGACCATCGCGATGCCGGCGGACGGCCCGTCCTTGGGAATGGCGCCGGCGGGCACATGGAGATGGAGGTCGGTTTCCTGGAAGGCGTCCGGGTCGATGCCCAGCTGTCCGGCCTTTGACCGGACGTAGCTGAAGGCGATCCGGGCGCTCTCCCGCATCACGTCCCCCAACTGACCGGTCAGGGTCAACTGGCAGGTTCCCTTCATTCGCGTCGCTTCGATAAAGAGGATGTCGCCGCCGGTGGCCGTCACCGCCAGACCGGTGGCGATGCCCGGAATGTCGATGGCTTCGGACAGTTCCGATTCGAACTTCTCTTTCTTCAAGTAGGTGCGGACCAGGTCCGGGGTAATGACAATGGCGTCCATCTCCTTGCCCACGATCCGCAGGGCGCTTTTGCGGCATACGGCGCCGATCTGCCGTTCCAGGTTCCGGACCCCGGCTTCCCGGGTGTAATCCTGGACGATCTTCCGCAGGGCGTCCTCGGTGAAATCGATCTCGTCCTCCCGGAGCCCGTTGGCCCGGATCTGTCGGCCCACCAGATGGTCCTGGGCGATCTTGATCTTCTCGTATTCGGTGTAGCCGTCGAGCTGGATCACCTCCATCCGGTCCCTCAGCGGCGCCGGAATGGTCTCCAGGTGGTTGGCGGTGGTGATGAACATCACCTCGCTCAGGTCGAAATCCACGTCCAGATAATGGTCCCGGAAGGCGTGGTTCTGGGCCGGGTCGAGCACCTCCAGGAGGGCGCTGCTGGGGTCGCCGCGCCAGTCGGCGCCGACCTTGTCCACTTCATCGAGCATGAAGACCGGATTGCGCGTGCCGGCCCGCTTCAGGGCCTGGATGATCCGGCCGGGCATGGCGCCGATGTAGGTCCGGCGATGTCCCCGGATTTCGGCTTCATCCCTCATGCCCCCAAGACTCATTCGGGTGAACTCCCGCCCCAGGGCCCGGGCGATGCTCTGGCCCAGGCTGGTCTTTCCCACCCCCGGAGGGCCTGCGAAGCAGAGGATGGCGCCCGGGGCGTCGCTCACCGGTGTTTTGCCCTCGTCTTCCGACGCCGGCCGCCGCTCCTTGAGGAGTTTCCGGACCGCCAGGTACTCGATGATCCGTTCTTTGACGTCGGACAGATCGTAATGATCCTGGTCCAGCACCTCGCGCGCATGGTGGATGTCGGTCCGGTCATCGGAAAATGTCCGCCACGGCAGATCCAGAAGCCAGTCCAGATAAGTCTTGATGACGGTGTACTCGGGCGAATGGGGCGACATGCCGGAGAATCGTTTGAGTTCCCG
>JAABTD010000176.1 GCA_011390065.1 Desulfobacteraceae bacterium | reverse complement strand
TGTCGCTATGGGCTCTTTCCGTCACGCCGCGCCCCCTTCTTGTCAGGACAACCCGCCGCTTCGGCGGACCATCAGCTTGGCTTCGGCCTTTCGGATCCGTTCTTCCTGGGACTCCTTCCGGTTCCGGGCCGCCTCCAGTTTTCCCAGCAACTCTTCGAAATCGGCCGGTTTCAGCAGGTAATCGTAGGCCCCCAGCTTCATGCCCTCCACTGCGGTCTCGGCCGTTCCGTGGCCGGTGAGCATGACCACTTCCACCAGGGGAAAGCGCTGTTTGATTTCCTTGAGCACCTCGATGCCGTCCATGCCCGGCATCTTCAAGTCGAGAACGACCACATCGATGGAATCCCCTTCCAGAATATCGAGGCATTCCTGGCCGTTGTATGCCTGAATCACCTTCTGGCCGGATTCATTCAGCCGCAGGGAGAGCATCTCGACAAAATCCTTCTCATCATCCACCACCAGCACCCGAATGGGAATTTTGACCATGGTTCTTCTCCTGAATTAAAAAGTCGTTTGAAACCTCTCCACAACCCTACACCAACCCCAGAATCTTCCACCATACAGAGACCACCAACACCAGAATGATCAACAACAGCGGCGTGGCCACAAGCCCGACTTTGGTCAAATCCGAGGATTTGAAATAGCGGTAGCTGTAGGCGATGGCGTTGGGCGGACATCCGATGACCAGCAGCATGGCGAAGGAAGTGGCCATCCCGAGGCAGAGGGCCAGAACCCGGGGGTCGACCCCTTCCAACTGGGCCATGGGAATGACGATGGGCAGGATCAGGGCCGCGGCCGCCACGTTGGCCATGGCGTTGGTGACCAGGGCCCCGAACAGGGCGACGCCGGCAAACAGCAACAGCCATCCGCCGCCCTGGACCAACGGGAAGAAAAGATAGGCGAAATAATCGGCCGCTCCCGAATACCCCATGGCGAGTCCCAGGGAGATGCCGCCGCCGAAAATGAACAGCGCCGTTCCCCATTCCAGGTTGTCGTTGACGTCATCCCATTTCAAGACGTTGGCGAGGACGAGGGCCGCCACCGCGATCATTCCCGTAATGGAATAATGGAGTCCATGGAATTCCTTTGTCAACCAGGTGAGAAAGGCCAGCCCGATGATGATGAGCGTCCGTATTTCCAGGGAAGTCCACGGCCCGGCTTCTTCTTCGAATTGGGGCAGCTTGTACTCGGGATTGGGCCGGTAGACCAGGTAAACGATCAGAACCGCCGCCGGCACGGTGATGATGGCCGCCGGCATGGCGAACTTGATCCAGTCCAGAAAGCTGATCTCGATGCCGGTGAATTCCTTGAGAAAAGCCGCCGATACCATGCACCGGCCGCCGCCCACCAGGGTGCCCATGCCCCCGCAGGAGCAGGCGAAGGCCAGGGAGAGCATCATAAATTTGGCGGTGTTGCTGTGGGGTTCGATGCCCGAAGCCCGCATCAGGGGCAGCATCGTGACGATGCCGATGGCCACGGCCGCCGCATCGTGCATAAAGGACGAGGAAATGCCCAGGCCGATGGCGATGATGAAGGTGAACCGCGTCACGCTGTTGCCCGCCTTTTTGACGATAAAATACCCCAGCCGCTTGGTGAGCCCGGCTTTGTCCAGCGAGATGGCGAAGATGAGGCAGCACATGATAAAGACCACCACCGGGTGCATGTAGGGCGCCCAGGCATCCTTGACATCGGCGATGCCCAGCGCCACCAGGGAGACGCCGATGAGCACGGCGGTGATTTCCAGGGGAATGGGTTCCACCACGAACAGAAAAATCAGCACCACCAGGGCGGCCAGAAACCGCTTGGCCTTGGGGGAGAGGCCGTCGACGTATTCCACCGATATGGCGCCGTTTCCTAATGCCGCGGCCCGTTCCCGTAAAAATGTACCGCTTCCTTCAGGCGCCTCCGGATACCGCGTCTTGACCACATAGCCCGCGGCGCCTTTGTCTTTTTCCGGAACCAGAGCCACATACTCGCGCAACTCCCGCAACATCGATTTATCAGGATCACCGACGATTTTGAACATCGTCCCTTCAGGTCTCGGCAACAGCAACACGATCACGCCCAGCAGGAACGCCAGCCCCAGTTGAACCCACTTGTTTTTCAGAATCATGTTCTTCCTCATTGTTCAGTGGTTAATCTAAATGCCTTATCCGTCAGGCCCGTTTGCGGGCCTTGTGCGCCATGACGATTTTCTTTACCAATTCGCTCAGTTCGCAGGGCTTGGTCAAATAATCGAAGGCCCCGGCTTCGACCCCTTGCTTGGCGGCCTCTTCGGACCCATGGCCGGTGATCATGATCACCTCCAGGTTCGGGTCCATTTTCTTGAAAATCTTGAGCACTTCGATGCCGTCCATGTCTTCCATTTTCAGATCCAGCAGGGCCACGTCGAAATCCTGCTTCCGCAGGGTCTGGATGGCCTCTGTTCCGCTGAAGGATTTGGTCGCGTCGATGCCCCGTTTTTCGAGCCGGTTGGTCAGCACGTCGACATAGGCGGTTTCATCGTCCATGATGAGCAGCCGGATGCGGTTTTTGTCTGTTTTCTTTTCTCCGTCATCAGGGGATGAGGTCATGAGGACGCCTCCTCCATCGGTATTCTGACGTCAAACGTCGTGCCCTTGCCGACCGCGCTTTCCACCGTGATTTCGCCGTTCATTTTTTTCACGATGCCGTAACAGATGGAAAGCCCCAGCCCCGTCCCTTTTCCCACGGATTTGGTGGTGAAAAACGGCTCGAAAATCCGGTCCAGGTTGGCGGCGGGAATGCCGGGGCCGCTGTCGGCGACTTTGACCAGAAGATGCGCCTTTTCCCGCCGGGTCGCGATGTCGAGGGTTCCGCCTTCCTTTTCCATGGCGTCCAGCGCGTTGTTGATGAGATTGAGGAGCACCTGCTGAAGTTCCGTCTGGGACGCCTTCAGGACCGGAAGGTTCGGCGCCAGGCGGGTGTTGATGGTCACATTGCTGTACCGGCTCCGCTGGGACGAAAGGTCCACCAGTTCCTGGATCAACTCGTTGACGTTCACCTCCTGGGCCCGGGAATCGGTTTTTCGGGCAAAGCTGAGCAACTTATGGGTGATCTCCTTGCACCGGCGGCCCTGGGTGTTGATCTGCCGCAGTGCCCGCTCGAATTCCTCCAGGTTTTTCCCTTCCTTGAACTCCTCTTCCTCCAGCAGGTCTTCGATCCACCCCGCCTCTTCCACCATGATGGCCACCGGGTTGTTGATCTCGTGGGCGATGCCGGCGGCCAGTTGACCGATGGAGGCGAGTTTGCCGGTCTCGATCACCTGCTTGTTCATCAATTCCTTGTCCCGGTCGGCCTGGGAGATGCGGCCGATCATCTGGCGGGTATACATCGTTGCCGTGGCGACAACGCCGAGAGCGCCGAGAAAGGCCATGAGAATGGCCATGCCCTGGGCCTGATGAAGATCCGAAAAGGCGTCGTTGGTTTTCTGCTGGTAGACCATGAGCCAGTCATCGTCCTTCAGAAAGGCTCCGACAAAAAGGCTTTTTCCGCCGCGTCCGCCCATCTCTTCATGGATGTGGATGCCGTCCTGTTCGGGAATGGACGCCTTTCGAATGAAAAACCGGGCGTATTCCTCCCGGCTCAATTTCGTTCGAAAGGCCGGCTCGGTCTGGAACTCGCCGTCACGATTGAGAATGTAGGCGAAACCGGTTCGGCCGATGCGGATGTTCTCCACCAGGGAATTGAAGGCCGTGAAATTGATGGTGGCCCGAAGCAGCCAGGGCGACCCGTCCACGGTGTACCGGGCCGCGACGATGAAATGGGGATATCCCCGAAGCCCCATGAACACGTCGCTGATGAAATGAGGACTCCCGATCGCCTTTTTAAACCAGTCGGCTTCCCCGTAGTGGGCGTCGTCCAGTCTGAACGGCCCGGCATAGGCCACCTGACGGCCTTGGGCGTCCACCACGCCCAAGTCCTCGAAAATGGTCCCGTATTCCTCCCGCAACATATTGAGTCGTTCTTCCAGAACCGCCTTCCGACCCAGTTCTTCCATCCCGCAGGTCGACGCCAGAAATCGAATGTCGCCCAGTTTCTCCTTTAAAAAAGCGTCGATGTTCTGTTTGTGTTTCCGGATCAGCTCCCCGAGATGGGCGTAAACTTTTTCCTTGTAAGATACATGAAACTGATAATAGATGACGCCCCCTACCAGGAGCATGGGAATCAAGGAGACGATGATCACGGTGGTGATCATCAGTCGCGACAGATGTCGATAGTAGGTTTCCGGGTCTGTGTGCGGTTTCATATCAACGTTATGCCCTGTCCAGATCTGTGTGAAGGGTTCCGTCGGTCCGGACGGATTTCATTCGGGTCAACTTATCTCGAACCACTTCTTTGAGGCGTTCGATGCTGGCGCCCCTCTTTTCTACAAATGCCGAGCTTTTAAGATAGTCAGGATGATCCTCCTTATCCGATGAAAATGCATGGATCACCACCGGCAGAAAGGGGATCCGATTCCGGAGACGCCTCAGCAGCACGGTGGAATCGACATCCGGCAGGTCCGGATCAAGAATCAGGAGGTCGATGGCTTCGTTCCTGTATATCTGTCGGAGAACATCGGCGCCGCTTTCCGCCTCCTGAACCCGGTATCCCTCCGCCGTCATTTCTCGTGCGATAAACCGCCTGACATGGGGGTTGCGATCCGCGATCAGTATATCGAAGCGTTTTTTCACGGCGCCGTTCTTTCTCCTGTTGCAAAGTTCAAACGCACCCTTCGGTCAGTCGAGGATCGGAACGATCCCTTTGCGCTTCATGATCGACACGCCCGCATCGGAACGGGTAAATTCGATGAACTTTTTAGCGGCCCCGGCGGGTTCGCCCTTGGTGATGTAGTAAAAGGTTTGGAAATAGGGATAATCGGCGTTTTTGGGGTTTTTGCCGTCAATGGACAGAATTTTGATCTCCGGGTTTTCTACTACCGTCCCCTGGGTAATGAACGAGATGGCATAGGGGAAATTTTCAACCGCTTTAATGGCCATGGTCGATTGATAGGACATAAAATCGTATCGGATTTCCTCCCGGTCCATGGCCAGCCGATCGAAATTCTTATAAGCGGCGGTGTTCTCTCCCGGCGTCACGACGACAATCGCCTGATCCGGTCCGCCCAATTCTTTCCAGTTGGTGATCTCCTTGCTGAAAATATCGCGGAGACGATCCGCGCTCAAGTCGCCGATTTTATTCTTCTTGTTGACGATGACGGCCAATGGATCCTTGGCAAAGGGGATCTCCATATAGCCGCTCTCCTTATGCCGATAATAAAGCCCGCGGGTCGTGCCGGCCAGATCGCTGAATCCGCTCATCATCCGATAAACAGCCGACCCGGATGAAGACACAAACAGCTCCACCTCGATGCCGGTCTCTTTGGTGAAGGCATCCAGCCGGTCCTGACCGAAGGCTTCGTAAATCTGCGCGGAACAACTGTACTGGAGGGCTTCCTCCGCGGCCGCCGGCGAGGAGCAAAAAATCATCCCCGTTAACAATCCCAGAGCGATCATCGTTGCCGAAAACCTTCGTTTGCTTTTCATGACGCAGCCTCCTTGTGGAAGTGTTGATCGAAACATCGTTAGATTTCGAAAAGAGGCAAAGCAACCAATGTGCCAGCGCGGAAAACCAGAGGGTTTTTAAATGCAACAATTTGTTTTTATTTTATTTTTATTGGAGAGATGACGGATGCATCTAACGGCGAAAGTGATGGAAACTGTCCGGTCTTTTTACATTCTGTAAAGCGAGACGGATTCGGAGAGGTCAAAGACGCGTCGGGAATACAGGGACGGACCGTTCGGATCATGGGTTTGATGACGCTGCCGGGCCTGGTTTATGTTGCGCGTGGCGTAGCAGTAGACGCAGCCGGCCGGGCAGGTGTCGTACATGCCGATGTCCTTGCTGACCGAACAGCCGCAGGTTTTGCGCTGGGAGGGGTCCTTCCGGTGGGGCAGATGGAGGTCGAAGATACGGGACAGGTACTCGGCGTCGATGCAGCGACCGGGTCGTATGCCCAGGGACCGGAGGTCCCGGGTTTCGGCGCAACTGGTGAGTCCGATGCCGTGATGTTCCGCCGCGGCGATCATGTCCCGTATTAAAGGGGCGATCATTTCGGGACCCGGCTCGACGGGTTGAAGCCCCTGGCCTGCCAGGGCCGCCAGGCGCTTTTCCATTTTCCGATAGACATCCAGGAAAGAGACCACGCACCGACGGGTGCGTCCGGCAAGCGCGTCGGCCAGGCGAGCGAAGCGACGGCGATGGAAATCGGGATCCGTGGCCGGCGAGAGGTAAATAGGATCGTACCGCCAGATCACCCGGTCGGGGCCGACGGCGTCCGCCAACCGCCGAAACCGGTCGAGCCGCTTTTCCAGAGGGGCTGTTCCAGGATCGATCGTCCGGGGATAATCGAGCAGCGTGAAGAGAAAGACTGAAGGGAGCCCCCGATCATCCAGTTCCGGCAAATCTTCCAGAATCGGCCCGGGATCACGGGTCCAGAAAACCACGGCGGGCACATCCGCCGGCCTCAGCGACACCCGGGACACCTGCCGCGGATTGAACGGGTTGGGCACATCGCAGAAGCCGGCCCGGACCCGGTTCATGAACCACCGGGCGTACCAGGCGGGAATGTCGGTGCGGCGGCTGGCGCTGATGATGGGCATGGCGCGGTGGAAGACGGGCTATGACCGCTTGATATTCGCCTTCAGCATCTCCTTCAAGCCATCCAGGGTGCCTTTCCACACGGCGTCTTCACCGGCCATGATAGAGACGATCACGTTCTTTTCCACGCTCACCTCCATGACCAGTTCTTCATCGCCGATCTTGAACACGGCTTCCCCCCATCGTTCCGCCGGCAGGCCGACGGCTTCGCAGTCGTAATCGGTTCGGGTTTCCGTGGTCATGCGTATCTCGCTCATGGATCTCTCCTTTTCCGTGGTCCCGGGTTTCAGTGAGCCGTCACGCCAGGGGCGCGATCCGTTCCCGGAGTTGGTCAATTCGGGTCTGGACGCCCTTCAGGGTCGCGTTGACGTCGTCGATGCGGTCCGACAGCCGGACGCTGCCGCCCTGCCCTTCTCCCATGAGCCGGACAATTTCCGACAAATCCCCGGCATAGGCGCTGAACCGGTGGATCAACGCGGCGTTGAGTTGGCCGGTGGCGGCGTCCACCAGCTTGGACAGATACTGATACTTGAGATTTTCCCGGTAGTCCTTGAAGTGAGATACGACCGATTCCCGGGTTTCGGCCTTGAGCCGCGACAGGCCGGCCGCCAGCGCCCGGCGGCGGTTTTCGGCCCGGTCGGCGTCCGGGGACCGCTTGATCAGCTTCTTGAAAATGCGGAGAAAGGAAAAAATCCCCAGCCGCATCATGGCGTCGGTTTTAATCCGGGCGCTGTAGCGCATGGAGACCTCGGCCGCCGGCAATGAGACTCCGGCCTCTTCCCGGACGGCGTCCACATCCGGTATCAGGATCGGCTCGCGGCGATGCCGGACAGGCGGAATGCCGAACCGCTCGAGGGTCCGGTTGTATTCGTCCAGCACATCGTAGAGCATCACGTCGTAGGGTCCGGTGACCGATTCGAACCGGTTGCGGATCCGCTGTTCGGCGTCCCGGACAAAGCGGATGATCTCCGGATTGACCGTTTCGGCCATGTACCGGTCCACTGCCCGCTTGAACTCGCTGTAAATTTGATACATGTCGGTGTGGAAAGCGGTCTTCTCCGGGCCGTCGCCGTCGGGCAGCCCGGCCGGCAGGGCGAAACCGTCGATGAACCGGAGCAGTCCTCCGATGGTCTCGGCGTAGCGGGCGTCGAAAAACCGTTCCACCTCGCTCTTGAGGCTGTCTTTCAACGTCCGGGAGGTCCCTTCCAGTGTGGACCGGATCATGTCGCGGACCCCTTCCATCTTTTCCTGATGGGCGCGGATCCGGTCGATCATTTCGTCGGCGCCTCTAGCATCACGGGAGATCAACTCCTTTCGAACGTTGATCCGATGAGCCATTCCGTACGCCATCACGCCCAGCCGCTCCATGTGGCTGCGAAACAGGAGGCTGTTGCGTTCCCGGGTCAGCTTTTCTTCAAAGACGTGTTTGAACAGCGCCGCGCCTTCATCGGACAGTTCCCGCAGGGAGGTCTCCGCCTCCCAGGCCTCCAGCCGCACCCGATCCTTTTCCGTGGGCGCGTGGGTCGGGGCCCGAAGCAGTTCAAGGAGGGCCGAAAACCGGTGAACCGCCGGGTCCGGAACGATCAGGCCCAGGTCCTCTCTTACTTTGTCGATGAGCGCCGTCAGATCTTCGGCGGATTCGTGCTCGTTCAGATCTGCGTTGACCACGAAGATCACCGGGTCCAGCATCCCCATCCGGCGAATGATGTTGAGAAATTTGATGTCGGCCTGACGAACGCCGGTGCGGCTGCTGATCACGTACACGATCAGATGGGCCGTCAGCAGATAGTCTTCGATCATGGCCAGGTGGAGAGGATTGGGGGAGTCGCTCCCCTGGCAGTCGGCGACCTCGGTGTTGGCGGGCACCGTTCCGGTGTCGATTTCCAGTCGGATGTCCTTGAGAAAAACCGCCAGGTGATCGCTGGCTGCAAAAGGGCGGTGTTCAGGAAAATCGTCCTCTTCAAACCGGTGCGTCACCGGTTCCTCGGAAAGGATCGCTTTTAATTCATCATACCCTTTAAGATATCCGGTCAGCAGGGCGATCTGGGGATTGTGGGCTTCTTCGGTGATGAGTTGATCCGGCGCAAGGCCGGACACGGCCGATGCCAGGGCCGTTCGCTGCGCCCCGTCCCGGAGATCGAACCCCTCCGCCGCCGACTGCCAGATCTCATTGGGGAAAAGGGCCAGGGCCGCGTCGATCTCCCGATGGATCTCCGACCAGGTTTTAAACATCAATGTAGCCCGAAGGCGGCTTCCCGGACGGATGCGGGTGACGATGGCGGTCATCACTCCGGCGCCGCGCTTCAGGTAATCGCCCCCGAACAGCGCATTGACAAAAGTCGATTTCCCCGATTTGATGGCTCCCACCACGGCCACGCGGATGGCGGCGTCGCCGATCTGATTTTCAACATCCTCGCAGATTCGGGTCCATTCGCCCATGCCGCTGTTGCCGAACCCCGGAATATTTTGGGCCTTGGAGAGCGCCGCGGCCAGATCATGGCTGATATCGACCAGCGCTTCTTTGACGTGTTTTTGCAAATCTTTGTCTTTCATCATGGTCTCCTAATGAAAACCCGCTTGATAACATGCCAGACGCAAAAAGAAAACCGTAAATTATGGGTTGAATTCCAGTGGAAAGGGATTTATACCGTAACGGCATGGATCGCCGCTTTGGCGATCTTAAAAAAAATCCCCCCTTCCCCCGTTTAATTAGAAACAGATAAAGGGGGGAAGAAAAGAAAAGGGAGTATAGCGAATGACGCAGACAAAACAGCGGATTCTGGTTTTTCAGCAGAACGGCAGCGGAGAGAAGAAAATTGAAGGCATCCGGCAGTACGCCGAAGACGCCATCGACATGGAAGTGATCTCTATTGACGAGACGCTGCCCCCGGTGCTCGACGATACCGAGGGCCTGTTGCCGGATCGGATCGAGGCCGATCTGGTGCTGGACTTTTTAAAACATCCCGACCTGTCCCATGATCTGGGGCGGCGCTGCCAGGCGCAGGACATTCCCATGGTGGCCTCCGGAAAGAAGATGAAAATGGAAGGCGTCAGCGCCCCCCCCACCTGATGCGGCCTTCCCCGGCAGGATCGGCTGGGGCGGTATGGCGAGGCATTCGGCGCGCCGGAATTCGAGGTGGCATTGGCCAACGGCAATATCAAGGAAATCCGCGTGGTCCGCGGCGCCCCCTGCGCCGGAACCTGGGAAGCGGCTGAAAAAGTAAAGGGTTTGCCCGTGGACACGGCCCCCACCCGCATCGGCCTGGAAATCCAGTTTTTCTGCGCGGCCGACCCGGCCGGATGGGACCCCATTTACGGGAAAAGTCCGGTCCACTTCGCCGGAGATGTCCATCGGAAGGCGCTGGAGCGGGCGATCCGGAAGGCGACCGGAGACGATGCGCCATGAGCAAAAACCATCTGAGTGACTACCGGAAAAAGCGCGATTTCCGGAAAACGTCCGAGCCCGCCGGCGGCCGGGAGAAATCCGGCGACAAGCCGGTCTTCGTGATCCAGAAACACGATGCCAGCCGGCTTCACTACGACTTTCGGCTCGAAGTGGCGGGCGTTCTCAAATCGTGGGCCGTCCCCAAGGGGCCGTCCACCGATCCCCGTGAAAAGCGGTTGGCGGTTCCCACCGAAGACCATCCCATGGACTACGCCGACTTCGAAGGGATCATTCCGGAAGAGGAATACGGGGGCGGCACGGTCATGATCTGGGACCGGGGGGCCTACAGGAACCTGAAAACCGATGACGACGGCAATGAAATCCCCATGGCGGACTGCCTGGAGAACGGCCACGCCACGTTCTGGCTGGAAGGCGAGAAACTCCACGGCGGTTACGCCCTGACCCGGACAGGATCGGGCAAGGATGAGCGGTGGCTCCTGGTAAAAATGAAGGACGATGCGGCCGACGCCCGGCGCAACCCGGTGAGCACGGAGCCCAGATCGGTGGCGACCGGCCGGACCCTGGAAGAGATCAACGGCGACGCGGAGTAAGCGGAGCACATCCACCAACCGCAACGCCTATGGCCAGACCATCGCGGCGCCCTACGCCGTCCGGGCCAGACCGGGAGCGCCGGTCTCGGCCCCGCTCCGCTGGAAAGAACTGGACGACGCCGGTTCAGGCCCCCGAAATTACACCATCCAGAACATCTTCCGCCGTCTGGGACAGATCGAAGAGCCGTGGAAGGCGATCTTCCGGAAACGGCAATCCCTGGAAGAGGCCACGGAGGGTGGAGAAAGTGGGGAAGGACATCTAAATCTGTCCCTAAACCCTGGGCGATGCCCAGGGCTGGTATGTGTCGCCCCTCCGGGGCTAAACGACCGAAGCTCCATCTGCAACCTGACCGCCTGCCTCTGTCCCTCTGTCCCTTTGTGCCTTTGTCCCTTTGCCCCCTACCCTTCTTCATTAAACTTCTTCGCCACCGCCCCGCACACCGGACATTTGTTCGGCACGTCGTCCTCGGCGATGTAGCCGCAGACGCCGCAGGAGTGTCGATTTTCCCCCGAAGGTGCATCAGAATGCGGTTGGCCTGGACCTCCTCGGACGCGGCCATGGCGTTGAGCAACTTGGCCAA
>JAABTD010000392.1 GCA_011390065.1 Desulfobacteraceae bacterium | reverse complement strand
CGTGATCCGTTTCAGCGCGCGCACGACCCCGGATGCGGCGGCCTTCGAGAAGGAAAAGGCTGCTGTGAAACAGCAGCTCCTGCAGCAGAAGCAATTCAAAACTTTTAATACCTGGCTGTCCGAAGTTCGATCCCGGAGCGAGATCGAGCAGTTCATCGATCTGGATTCGCGTCAAACGGGGTAAGTCCCTTCATTTGCCCGCAAGGCGGGCCCAGGAGGAGTTTGATGTTAACGGAAACGACCAAAAAATGTCCCTATTGTTCGGTGACCATCGGCATCAACGACACCGAATGCTTTTCATGCAAAAACAAGGTGGGTCCGCCGAATCAGTACGGAATTGCGGAAAAGCCCACCGACTGGTGGTCTTATATCAGCGCCTTTATTCTGATCGCCGCCTTTGCCGGCTTTATGTACTGGTTGTTTTTCATCAAAGGTAAAGGAGGAGGATGATGTCTGAGCCAAACGATGCGGAAAAAACGGCCCTGCTCACTCTGGCCCGTTCCGCCATTGCCGCCCATCTGAGGCCTGATGAAGCGGTTGTCCGGCCCGACCCGTTGACGCCGACGCTTTTGGAGAAGCGCGGGTGTTTTGTCACTCTTCATCTGAACGGCGCCCTCCGGGGATGCATCGGCGCCATCGAACCGGTCAAACCGCTGGTGGAGGGGGTGGAGGAGAATGCCCTCAATGCGGCCTTCCGGGATCCCCGATTTCCACCCCTCAAGCCGTCGGAGCTGCCGAAGATCCATATCGAGATCAG
>JAABTD010000391.1 GCA_011390065.1 Desulfobacteraceae bacterium | reverse complement strand
CCCTGGCGTTTTCGGATCCGGAGGACCTGAAAGCCAAGCTGAAACCCGGGGTGCACGGCGTGATCCTGTCCAAGGGATGGCGCCAGTCCACCTTTCTCCCCCAGGTCTGGGAGCAATTGCCCGACGCCGACCTGTTTCTGGCCCATCTCTGCCAGAAGGCGGGCATGGGGCCGACCTGCTGGCAGGATGAGGAGATTGTCGTGAAGACCTATGAGGCGAGGTATTTTACTGAATAACCGTTAGCAAAGGCCTGAAAGTGGAGGCCCCGAAAGCGGAGGCCCCAAAAGTGGAGACAATGATGAGCGCGGAACCTGTTGAGACCATCCAGGATGCGGATGCGGAGCAATTGCGACAAATGGTGATGGATGCCTTCCATCGGATTATTTTCCACTACGGGGCGTGGTTCGCTGAGGTGGCGCATCAACTGGGGATGGAAGACGCCCTGAAGATCGAAGGGGAGGTCTGGAAGGCGAGCCTGAAAAATCAAATGATCCGGTTGGGCAAGACGCTGGGGTTCGAAGTGGGAGCGGATGGGACGCCCGGCGCGCTCCAGTCCATGGACGCGCCTGCGCTGCGGGATTTGCTGGAAAAGGTGAGCGTTAACTGGTTGGCCAACGACGGCATCTGGTTCCAGGCCGTGGAAAGCGCCCACGGCATGTTCGACGCCAAACGATGCAACGATACCTGCTGGAGCCGATTTTCCCCCCTCGAAGCGGCCCGGATCAAGGCGCTTTTGGGGCTGCCGGAAAGGGGCGGCATCGACGCCCTCAAAACCGCCCTGGGATATCGGCTCTATGCGGTGATCAACGAACAGTCCATCGAGGATGTGGACGAGAATACCATCATTTTCCGAATGAACAACTGCCGGGTCCAGGCCGCCCGCAAGCGGAAAAACCTGCCGGATTACCCCTGCAAGTCGGCCGGCATGGTCGAATATCCCTTTTTCGCCAAAACCATCGACCCCCGAATCCGGACCGAATGCGTGGGCTGTCCGCCGGACGACCACCCGGCAGACTGGTTCTGCGCCTGGCGGTTTACCCTGGTCGAGACCTGACCGGCGCGCTGCGGAGAACGGATTTCGACTCCATTTCGATCATCGCCTTTTTCAGGGCCAACCCTCCGCCGAAACCGCCCAGCGAACCATCGCTTCGCACCACCCGGTGACAGGGGATCAGGATGGGGAAGGGGTTCCCGGCCATGACGGACCCCACGAAGCGGGCCGCCCCGGGCCGTCCGATGGTGCGGGCGATCTCCCCGTAGGAGCGGACGCTGCCGAAGGGGATGGCCGCCACCGCCTGAAGAACGGTCTGTTGCAGCGGGGTCAATGCCTCCAGATCCAGTTGCCGCCAGTCCACCGCCAGCGGCCTGCCGGAAAAATACGCCGACAGATCCTGCTCGAATGCCCCGGCGTCATCATGTTCATTGGTTTCTTTAAGCCTGTCGAGACAGACGTCTTCCGCCATCCGACGGAAGAGATCTTCTCGGGTGGGAAGCGGCAGGTAGATTTTCATCAGCCGGAACGGCGGCGTTCTATAGACGAAGGCGGCGGGGCCGTATGGCGTTTGTAAGAATCGGCAACAACCGTTCTGTGCGCTTTTCATGACTTTTTTCCGGGCCTGAAAATAAAAATCCCCGGTCCGGAGGGCCGGACCGGGGAAAAGAAAGCCTCGGCATCCGTCAGTTAGGTCTCTTCGACGGTAATCGCGTCTTCTTCACAGACCTCAATACAGCTCTCGCAGCCAAGACACTCTTCCGCATTGACGGGAACGGACTTGCCGTCCTGCATCTCGAACACTTCCACGGGGCACACATCCACACATTCTTCGCAGCCCGCACATTTATCCTCATCTACGGTCGGGATAAAAGCCATTTGAAACATCTCCTTTCTCGGTAAGAATTGGAAGGTGGCCTGGATTGACCACTTGATTCCGATATCGGGCAAAATCCATATACCAATCCCGAGAGGGAGTCAAGGACTGATTAAAAAAAATGGCCGACGACTCTGATTTTCCGGCCGATTTTAAAAAATGGTTTTGATATCATATCGTTAACCTGAAAAATCCAGACATGCGACCACCGTGTTCGCAGGTCGGTTTTCCTTTTCCGCGTCCGCGGCAGTGCTTGCATCTATGCCGGCGGCTTTGGAAACGACATCCAGGGGACGCATCCCTCTGATTCTGAACAAGTGAAGAATCATCTGCCGTCCGTCTTCCCCCGGCCCCTCCGATGTCGGCGCCGCTGCGGGACCTGTTTTTTCCCTCGAAAGCGCCGTCAAAAAGCGGGCCAGAACGTCCTGCCTTTCCCGATCGACAGGCCCGAGAGGCCAGACCATGTCGAACCGGTCCAAATGGGGGTTGTCAAAGAGCGGGTCCATGGTCGCATCGAAGACCTCCCGGCTGTCGGTTACCAGCAGGGGAGACGGTTCCGCGTCCGCGGCCCAGAGGCAGGACCAGAGATCGGAAGAGCG
>JAABTD010000175.1 GCA_011390065.1 Desulfobacteraceae bacterium | reverse complement strand
ACGGTCGCCGCATGAAATCGAAGCGGCCCCGGGCGTGACAAAGGCCCATCTGGACGCCGCCCTGGCTAAAATCGATCTTTACATCGGCAAATTCAAGGCGGAAGCCGGACAGGCCCGGGACCTGGAAATCCGGACGACGGTGGGGGAGATCGTCCAGGTCTTGAAGCGCATCGGCCGCAACTTCCGGGAGGATCCCCGGGATCTCACCCTCGACGCGACCCCCATGTTCCTGGAAGAAGTCCTTGAGCGATCCCATGATCTGGTGTCCCGGTATGTGAGCCTTTCCCGCATCGCCCACGACAGCGGGGCGGACGACCGCGGCCGGGAGGCGTTGGACGCGGCGGAGCGGTCCATCCGGCAGGTCAAGGAGGGGTTCGACGCCTTTTTTCAGCAATGTCTGAGGGACGACCTGCGGGAACTGGAGGTGGGCGGGGAGACCCTGAAAGCCATCATGGAGATGAATTCTCCGGACCTCGATCTGGACGATTTTGAAAGGAGCGACAGGTGAAGAAACTCATCGGACCCCTGATTTTTCTGGCTGTGGCCGGCGTTTTCGCCTACCTGTATTTTACCGGCGGCCTCGAATCGGTCAAAAAGCCCCAACCCGCGCAATCCGTGGATGTCGCCGCTTTTGTGGGGGGCGAAAAGATGGCGTTTCTGGACAATCCCGAGGTGGGCCGGATTTTAAAGGAGCGCCACGGGATCCATCTCAACCCCACCAAGGCCGGCTCCATCGAAATGGTCTCGGGTCTGCCCACCGTCGGCAAGGACGCCCTCTGGCCCAGCAACCAGATCGCCGCGGAGATCTACCGGAACAAGGGCGGGTCCTCCCTGGCCGTGGAAACGGTCTTCAACTCGCCCATCGTTTTGTACGCTTACGACATCGTCGCCGACGCCTTGATCCAACAGGGGATCGTGGTGAAACGGTCCGAAAGCTACTACATCGTCGATTTCCCCAAGCTCGTCCGTTACATCATGGAGGGAAAAACCTGGAAGGAAATCGGCCTGCCCCAGCTTTTCGGCAAGGTGGGCATCCACTCCACCGACCCAACCCGGTCCAATTCCGGCAACATGTTCGCCGGGCTCCTGGCCAACATGCTCAACGGCGCCACGGTGGTCACGGCCGACACCCTGGACAACGTCCTGCCGCAACTCGTGGAATACTTTCGCCTCCGGGGCCACATGGAGCACAGCAGCGGCGACATCTTCAAGAACTTCATCACCACCGGCGTGGGCGCCCGGCCCATCATCGTGGGATACGAAAACCAGCTCGTGGAGTTCACCCTGGAAAACGAACGGTACCGGGATTATCTTCGGGAAAAGATCCGAACCCTGTACCCCGAACCCACCGTCTGGAGTTCCCACCCGGTCATCGCATTGACCCCGGCGGGCAAGCGGCTCATCGAGGCCCTGAAGGACGAAGAACTCCAGAAGATCGCCTGGGAGCGGCACGGATTCCGGTCCGGCCTCATGGGCGTGGAAAACGACCCGGCCGTCCTGGACGTGCTGGGCATTCCCAAGGAGATCACCTCGGTGATGCCCATGCCCGACGCCGCCGCCATGTCGCGGATCATCGCGGCGCTGGAGACCCGGTAGCGCTCGAACAGACGCATCCAAAGGGCCTTGACTTCCCGGACCGTTTGTCCGACAGTGGGGGGACGAAAACCGACACGCCAACCCCGGGACCGATGGAAGGAGGCGACCCGTTGATTCAGTCCCTTTCGCTGCGAATCAGACTCCTGCTCCTGCTTCTGCTTTCCACTTTGATCGGCTTTGCGGTCCGTGCGCACCCTCATTGACGCGGCGGAGCGGGACGCCCGGCGACTGGCGTCCTCCAGCAACGCCCGGGGCTATTTTTCGGCCCGGGCCGGCAAAAACGAGATCCTCAACCGGAGACGCATCTGGTGCGGTTGGTGCGGGGCTAAAACATTGGGCATAACCTTTTGTCATCGTTATGAAAATATTGACTTTTCGGATGACTTCATACAGGGAAACGAGATCGGTTGCGAATGGATCAGTGGTGGATCGATCCCGTGGAACCCCAAACAGGAAAACGCCTTTGAATGTTTTTGATTTCAGCTCCGCCTGCTTTTTTTATCCACAAAGCCATCCTGCCCGCCCTTCGAAGGCGAGGCCCCACCCCTGTTCGGGACCAACTCCAGAGCGTCTCCACCCGGCGGCGGGAGAAGATCAGCGCCGACGAGGAGGAGCGCCTCCGCATGGGCTGCGAGATCAAGACGGGGTTCCGGTTCCCGAAGCGGGACGGCAAGCCGTCGTACCGGACGGCGACGGCCCGGAAGGATGGGGCGACGGTGGCCACGCTCTTTTACGGCAATGCCGCGACCCTGTGGCGGATCAATTTCGGATGGACCCGCCGGAAGCGGGGCGAGCAGGGGTTTCTGCTGGATATGGAGCGGGGCTACTGGGGCAAGGGGCCGGAGGGCGACGCGCCCGACAACGAGGACGGCCTGTCGGCCCTGGTGGCCCGGGTCATCCCCTTTGTGGAGGACCGGCGCAATTGCCTGATCTTTCAGCCGGAGGCGATCCTGGAGGATTATCAGATGGCGTCGTTGCAGTCGGCGCTGAAAAATGCGGTTCAGGTCCGGTTTCAACTGGAGGAGAACGAACTGGCGGCGGAACCGCTGCCGAGTTTCATGGACCGCCGGATGATCCTCTTTTACGAATCGGCCGAAGGGGGCGCGGGGGTGCTGCGGCGGTTGCTGGACGACGGGAGAGCCTTGGCCGAGGTGGCGGAAGAGGCGTTGCGGATCTGCCATTTCGATCCGGCGTCCGGGCTGGATGTGGGCGGGCCGCCTGGGGCGGCGGAAAAGTGTGAAGCGGCCTGCTACGACTGCATCATGAACTATGGGAACCAGAAGGATCACGGGGCGCTGGACCGGCATTCGATCCGGGAGTATCTGCTGGAGTTGGCGGGATCGGCGCTTGAGGCGTCGCCGGGGGAAAAACCGAGGGGTGAGCATCTGGCGGACCTGATGAAGCGGTGCGATTCGGAGCTGGAGCGGGAGTGGCTGCGGTTTATCGATGAACAGGGGTTAAATTTGCCGACCCATGCGCAGTATTTGATTCGGGAGTGCGAGACGCGCGTGGATTTCTTTTATGATCTGGGGGCGGAGAAGGCGGCGGTGTTTGTGGATGGGCCGGTGCATGATGATGCAGGGAGGCGGGAGAGGGATCGGCGGGTGGAGGGGTGTTTGGAGGATTTGGGGGTTGTGGTGGCGAGGTTTGGGCATGGGGAGGATTGGGGGCGCATTCTTAAGGGCTTTTGTGGTATATTCGGAAATGCCAAGGAGGACAATTAAATGAAAAGCATACAACTCACCGCCGCAACAGATGAAAATGGCGTATTGAATATCCAAATACCCATGGAAATGCCGCGGCAGAAGCTTGAAGTTTTGGTTGTACTTCAGCCAGTTGTCAATCATTCGGACGCCATTTTAGACACGGATGTTTGGCCGGAGGGTTTTTTCGAAGCGACCGCGGGCGCGTTTCGAGATGATCCCATCAAACGGGGGGAGCAAGGTGAATATGAAGTCCGGGAGACAATCGGATGAAATACCTTCTGGATACCAATGCCTGCATCCACTATATGAACAACGACGATTCCCCCGTAAAACAACAGATGATGCGGCTCAGGCCCAGCGACGTAGTCGTTTGCTCCATCGTAAAGGCGGAACTGTATTATGGCGTTTTCCGGAGTCAACGGCAGAAGAGAAACATGGAAAAGCTGGATTTGTTCCTGAGCACTCTTCAGAGCCTTCCCTTTGATGACGCCGCCGCCCTGACTTACGGACAAATTCGCGCCGAGCTGGCGGCTAAAGGAACGCCCATTGGCCCCAATGATCTGATCATTGCCGCCATTGCGGTTTCCCACAATGTCCATTTGGTTACCCGCAACACCGACGAATTCTCAAGGGTGAAGGGCTTGCGCTTCGAAAATTGGGAGTCAGAGGGAAGCCGATGACTTTCGCCGTCGGGGCCCTCGTCCACGTCCGGGACCGGGAATGGGTCGTCCTCCCCGAATTCTCGGATGACCTCCTCGTCCTGCGCCCCCTGGGCGGTTCCGAGAACGAAACCACCGGGATTTACCTGCCGCTGGGGCCGATCCGATCCGCCCGGTTCGCCCTGCCCGACCCCGGCCGGTCCGGCGATTATCACTCCTGCAACCTGCCTCGGAACGCTCTGCGGCTCGGTTTCCGGTCCAGCGCCGGGCCGTTTCGGTCCTTCGGGCGCGGCTGGCGGTGGAGCCCCGGCCCTATCAGCTCGCGCCGCTGCTCATGGCCCTGAAGCAGGACCCGGTTCAAACGTCAACGGCGTCGTAGAAGATCAACCCGCAACGCTCATTCGTTGACGGCATGACAGTTTCCTTGAAAAGGCGCAAGCTGTCCTTCGATGCCGCGCCCGTATATGATATTGCCAGGAAACCGGCGATGAGATCGGGCTCAGGCGGCTGGAGACATTGCCCTACACCCCGCTTTCAGTGGACGCCCAGCAGTTGATGGAAAGACGGGGCTCTGCCAAGTCTCCCCCTCCGCCAGACAATCCAAAATGACGGAAATGGGAATTCGGGCGTCTCTTATGACAGGTTTTCCATTGCATGCTTTTGGATTGAACTCGATGTTGTCCATCTTTTTTCCCGCGGGTTGCCGTTTCCGTCAAAGATTCCGGGATGTATCGGTCTCCCGCTTCCGATCTCTCCACCAGGTGAGCAGGTCCCTGGCGTTGGACATGGCGTGGGAGCCGTCCGGCTTGAAAGCGAAGACCACCCGCCCGGGCCGGCATTCCAGCCGGGTGGCGCGGATGGAGGTCAGCACCGTATCCAGCAGGCGGCCATGGCCGTCGAGGTCCAGGGTGACGACGCCGCCCTCGGTCTCTTCCCGAATCCGTCCGCCGACCACGTCCCAGCCGAACAGCCCGGCGGCCACCTTGGATCCCAGGCCCGCTATGAGGCCGCTGACGTTGCGGTCGAAATCGACGTCCTGATCCACAATGTCGAATCGGATCGCATGGCGGTCCTCCTCCCAAATGGGCTCTCCGGGTTTCATGCGGACCCGGAAACCGCCGGACACCCCTTTTTTCCTGAACCGTCCCCGGACCACGATCCCCGCGTCCTCCACCGCCAGTTCGACGTCGTCGACCCCGGCCTCATCGAGTTTTTCCCGCACCGTTTCGTCCTCTTTGGCCATGCGGTTCAGCCGCTCTTCCGAGACGGAGATCTCGTGCTCCCCGGCCGCGAATTCCTTGACGTTCACCAGGCCCTTCCGGGCCTTTTCCACCATTTTGTCCAGCATATCCTCCTCCTTTGCGGGGCACGCCCCGATCCCTTCTGTTTCGTCCAACGACGGGATCATTATGCCATGAAGCGGAAACCGGCGCAAGACGGGGCCGCACGCCGGGCGAAAAGTTGACAAAACGATGCAGGGTCGGTTTTTTTCAGTCCGCTAACACTCTCCTGACAAATGCCTGTTACAGGACGGGTGTCAGCCGATGAAGGCGGCGTTCGATCGCCGCCGTATAGTTGACCGGCGCATGGCTGGAGAGAAATTCCGGCGGGTCCGAGAACCGCCGATGGGCGGCGGCGCATTCTTCCGGCGGAAAGGGGTCCAGGATCACCGGGGTTCCCGGATGATCGAAGTGAAAGGGGATGACCGACGGCGGCACGGTCGGGACGATGTCCTTTGGGAGTTCGAGCCGGTAGACGGGGACGCGGCGCAGCCCGCGGGCGAAAACGGCGTCTCCGGGGCGCGGCGCGCCGAAGCTGTAGACGGCCCGGGGCGGCAGAACCGAGGCCGCCAGCACCGCCAGGGCCCCGCCCAGGCTGTGGCCGGTGTAAAACAGGGGCAGGTCCAGGGACAGCAGGGCGTCCGCCGTTTCCTCCCACAAGCCCAGGAAGTCGGCCTTGAAGCCGCCGTGGACCGCGCCGCCGAATGGCCAGGGGGTCTGGGCCGCGTTGAGGTTGGAGAACCATCCCTCGAAGCCCCGGGTGCCCCGAAACACCAGAACGGCGAAGGGATCGTGGACGGCGGCGTCGGCGACCATGACCGCACAGAGATTGGATCCGTTTCGGCGGGTGAAGGTTTCATGAAGGCCGACACGGCTTAAAAACGCGTTCCGGTCGGGACGGGGGGCGTCGGGGCCGACCTCTGTTTCGTCCAGGCGGTAGATCAGCCGGGACATCTCGCACAACCACCAGGCGGTCTCCCAGGAAAACCTCTGCGTTTCGCATCGGAATGGCGGCAGGGGCGACCGGTCGAAAAACCGGTCCGACCACCCCGGACGCAGGAGTGCGGACCACGATGGATCGGGCTCCATGGCGCGACTATTTCAGGACGAGTTTGATGGAGGGCTTGTCCTGATATCGGACCCGGGTCATTTTGATCTCCAGTTCGAAGAAGGCGCCTTTGAGGTTCTGGAAGGCGACGCCCTTGATTTTCTCCTTCTCGCCGTTGAGAAAGGCCTTGTCGATCTTCTCTTTGAGCTTGAGGGCGTCCTTGTAGGCGAAGAAGTCGAAGATCCGGCGGCCCACGATGATGTAAGGGTCGGGAAGGCGAAGAGCGGAAGCGGCGGATCGGTTGACGTACCGGATGGTGTACGCGGCGTCGATGAGGATGACCTCCTGGTCGTTCCGGTCCACGAAGCTCTTGAAGAGTTCGTAGCCGGTATTGAGGTTGGCCTCTTTCTGCTTCATCCGCTGTCGGGCCGCCTCGTGTTCGGCCAGAAGGGTCTCGTGCCGGGCGGCCAGATCGTCGCATCGCTCCTGTAGACGGGCGATTTCCCGGTGCAGGCGGTCGTTTTCCCGCATCAGATCGGCTTTTTCTTTTTTGATTTTTTGAAGGTCGGCCTGATATGGGTCTTCCTGGGCCATGGACGGATTATAAAGGTCGATGTTGGATGTTCGCATGGGATTGGACATGGGACTCCCCTCCAAGAAGCCGGAATAATCGCAGAACTGGTGCGGCTAAGGTTTTAAAACCGCCGGAGCCGGCCCGGCTTCGGCGGCACCCGGCCGTCGAAAAAATCGCACGCGCGGTAATATCGAAGATCCTCCATCCATAGACGACGGTAAGCGGGGTCCTTTGCCATTCTGGAAAAGACCGCCGCCGGCCGCCGGATGCCTTCCAAAAGGGGTCCCATCAATTCCGACGGGTCCCGGAAACACTCCCAGTCGCAGGCCCGGCAATCCCCTCCCCCACCGTTCCCATTGGGGCGGATCATGGCCGGATCCAACCCCTCCATCGGGCCGAAGCTGTCGGCGCCGCGATATCCGCAGGGATAAGCGTGGCCGTCCCGGGCATCGATGAAAAAGAAATCGATGCCCCCCCGGCAGGGGTAGGCGCCGACGCGGCGGCCGTTGCCGTTCGCGCTGTATTGGGCCCACAGGGCGCAGAGGGAGATGCGGGGGGTGAAAATCCGGATGCGGGACCGGAATTCGGGGAGGGTCTCCATGAGGGCCCTGAACAACATCCCCTTTTCGGCCGGGGTGAACTTCACCACCGCATCGGGGGACGTGGCGGCATAGATGGGAGACAACCCCTCTTGGGCCGTGTCCGCATCGTCGATGCTCATGGGATAGCAGCAGTTGACCATGGTGAATCCCAGGTCGATGACGGCGCCGTAGAAACGGCGGAAGGCGGATCGGTAGAATGATGAAAACCCCTCGGGATCGCCGCCGCCGACCCGGTTTTCCGTCCCGTCGCCGGCCATATTCCGGTTGATCCCCAGGTTGGCGGAGGGGTAAAGGCCGCGGTCGTGGAAGATGGGCAGGGCCTTCCGGACCCCCGCGATCACGCCGGGAAACCCCCGCATCCGTTCATGGACGCCGGGGTCGGCGGAATCGATGCTGATCCAGAAATTTCGCAGGGGCGTATCGGCCAGGCTTTCGGCGATCCGCGCCATCCGATTGCGGAAACCGGGCTTTTCGGCGCCCATGAAGATGAAGCCGTTGGTGCCGGTGCGGATATAGGGGATGCCCGCCCGGCCGGCATGGCGGATGAGTTCCGTCAGCTCGTCCAGCCACAGCAGCGGCTCTCCGCCGGTAAAGGAGATGGCCTGGAAACCCCGACCGGCCGCCGCGTCGATAATCCGCTTCACCCGGTCCATCGAGAGCTTGGATCGCGGGAACCGTTCGGTCTTTCGCATGCCGCACTGGGGGCACCGGGCGTTGCAGTGGTCGCTGAGCTGGACCACCAGCTGGCCGGGAATCCGGTTTTTCCGGAACGCCTGCACTGTCGGGAGAATCCGCCGGGCCATCGAAGCGAACGCCATGGCTAAACCGCCTGGGCCATTCGGACATCCTCCTGGGGGTGACGGTACATCCGCCAGGTCTGATCGAAGGCCTTTTCAAAGGAGCGTGTTTCCATATAGACCCGTGCCTCCCGGCCCATTTCCGCGAGCCGATCCGGGTCGGCGGTCAGTTTCCGGACCGCCGCCAGAAAGGCCTGGGGATCGTCCCCCCGCACCACGAACCCGGTTCGGCCCGGGGCCAGATTCTCCTGGGGGCCGCCCATGTCGGTGACGATGACCGGCAGTCCCGAGGCCTGGGCCTCCAGCACCACGTTGCCGAAGGTGTCGGTGGTGCTGGGGAAGACGAAGACGTCGCTGGACGCATAAATGGCCGCCAGGTCCTCGCCGCTTTTGTAGCCGGTGAAGGTGACGGGGAAGTCCGCCAGATCGGCTTTCATCTCCGGCAGGTAGGGGCCGTCCCCCACCACCAGGAGGTGAGCGTCGGTCCCCTCCCCCGCCAACGCTTTGAAGACCTCGCTCAGGAGCGGCAGGTTCTTCTCCCGAGAGACCCGGCCCACGTAGAGGAGTTTGGTCGGCTCCTCCTTCAGGGCATAGTGCTTTTTGAGGTAGCCGTTCCGTTTGGACGGGTGGAAGAGCCGGGTGTCGATGCCCCTGGGAAAAAGGCGGATCTTCTCCGGCGGGAGCCCCCTGGCGACCAGTTCGTCTCCGGTGGACCGGGAGGGGACGTAGACCGCGTCCATCCGTCCGTAATACCAGAGGGCGTATTTCCAGGTGAGGTCCTCGATGGCCGCGTCGCCGGTGAGATACCGCGCGTACTGGGGCAGCGCCGTGTGGTAGGTGCCGTTGATGGGCAGTTTCAGGATGTGGGCGATGGCCAGGGCCGCCAGACCGATGGGGCCGGGGGTGGCGGCATGGATGTGAGTGAAATTTTGCTCGCAGCAGTAATTGAGCATCTCCAGGAAAGGCGGATAGAAGATCTTCTGCTCCGGATACTCGGGCAGCTCCCGGACCCCGATGGGCTCGAAATTTTTGACCCCCTCCCGCGGGGGGCGGTCCCCGGCGCCGCAGGTGACGACGGTCAGGTTCTTGTGGCTTTTCCGGGCGATGTCCACCTGCTGGTTCAGGGTCCGGGCCACGCCGTTGACCTCGTAGAAGGTGTCGGTGAAATGGGCCACCCGCACTTCCCCGGATCCGGCGGCGCCGGATTCCCGCTTATCCGCGAACCGATCGGCGACATCGGCGATAAAGGCCCGGTCCCGGGTGAAGTGGGAAAAGGCTACAAAATACGGGGCCAGCAGGGTGTAGAGTCCGCCCGCCGATCCGATGGTGTGAAAAAGGTTGAAGACGTTGGCGCCCGACAGCTGCCCCATCAAATGGTCGGCGAATCCCCGCATGACCTTGTTGCAGAGCTGGTTGACGAAATCGAACCACCGCCGCTCCTGGTCCTCGAACCGGCCCGATGGATCATCCTCCGGGTTGAGCAGGGACGGGTTTTCGTGGATCAGGTTCCGGGTCTCCTGGCGGATGGCGTCCATGAGGTTCTGGGGAATGCTCGTTTCCACTTTGGGCGGCTTCCGGTAGCTCCACATGAAATAGAGCTTGGAAAAAAGGCCTGAATCGGTCTCCGACGCCGGGCTCAGGGACCGGTCCAGAAACCGCATGAGCACGTCCCGGTTGGCGTACCGGCCCAGGTCGAACTTGTTCCGGTAGAACTGGTAGGCGATGCCGTAGAGGTTGTGGGCCAGGGTCAGGGGCGTGGCCGACTGGCGCACCACCCTCGCCCGTCCCCCGGCGACGGCGGCCAGGAGATTTTCGACGGTGGCCGGCCCCGGGACCACGGTGTGGGTCCGGCTGATGTTGAGCCCGCTGTGGTCGTCCGATCCGCCGGTAAGGTTCTTCCGCCAGGGCTCGGGAAAGGCCGGGACGATGCCGTGTTTGTCCGCCAGTCTTTCCATGATCTCCGGGGTCAGGGCCGCCAGAACCTGCTGGAGGCACTGGCTCTGCCGGTCGTCCCGGGCCCCGTTCATCTCGAAGTTCTGAAAGAGGAGGAGGAGCTGTTCGAAATGGTCCATGGTGAGCCGGTCGTTGACGCTGTAAAGGGGATGGGCCAGGATGTGGAAGATCCCCTCTCCCTGAAGATACGCCGTCAGATCGTGGATGTTTTCCCGGAGTTTCCGGATCTCTCCGTGATGGGTTTCATCGATGTCGTAGACCAGCACATGGACCTTGCACCCGTTGTTTGTAAAATAAGAGGTGACCTCCTCGCTGACAAAGGTCCCCGGCAGGTGGGCGATTTCCAAAGCCCCGGCAATGGTGTTGTGGTCCGTGATGGTCACCAGGTCCATGGACCGCTTCTTTGCGATGTCGTAGACCTGTTGCGGTTCCGTAAAGCTCTCCGGACACCCCAGCTTCTGGAGCACCCACTGGGAGGGCCGTTTGGAAAAACGGGAGTGGACGTGGAGATCGATTTTGGTCGTCGGAAAAGATATCGTGGTTGCTGTCATGGGTTGACTCCGTTCGTTTCAGCATTGAGTTTCTTCGTTGTTGCGCAGGCGTCCGGCCGCAGCCGTCGGCCGATTCCGGGTCGTCCGACCGACCCTCGCCACAGGGTATAAGGCGACAATGTTAGGACAGTGTCAGGAATTTGTTAAATTTCAGTAAGCGACGCCATTGAAGCTTGTCGGTTGCCTGTCAAAGCCCGGATTTGATCACCAGATCGGTGATGGGGCCGCGGGATTTATCTCCCTTCAAAGCAATATGGGCGTAGATGCGGCTGCCGGTAAATTTGTTGACCACCCAGTTGAGGCCGTTCCTTGGGATGCGTCATGAATCTCCCTGGTCGGATGGGTTTTTCTTGCGGGAACGCGTGAAGATGACGCCGCCCGCCAGGGCCGTGAAGGGCGCCACGGTCACGAGGCCGAAGGAGTCCACCAGGGTCTTGAGGACCTCGGCGGCCACGTAGATGAGATTGAAGAGATTGGCCAGGGGGACCCCCT
>JAABTD010000390.1 GCA_011390065.1 Desulfobacteraceae bacterium | reverse complement strand
CCGAGCCTGAACCGGTCATCGATCTGCCGGCGGGGACGATCAACCAACACTGGACCAGAAATATAGTTGCCGCGGCCGACGGCAAAAAACTCTATATCACCGTAGGTTCGAACAGCGACCATGGAGAAAACGGACTGGCCATGGAAGAGGGGCGGGCCGCTATCTGGCTCCTCGATTTGGAAACCGGGAAGCATCGGATTTTCGCCTCCGGGCTGCGCAATCCCAATGGGCTGGCTGTGGAGCCGGTAACGAACACCCTCTGGACCACCGTCAACGAACGCGACGAACTGGGCAGCGACCTTGTTCCTGATTTTTTGACATCCGTGCGAGACGGCGCCTTCTATGGGTGGCCCTTCAGTTATTTCGGAGACCATGTCGACACCCGGGTTTCACCGCAAAGACCCGATCTTGTCGAACGGGCAGTGGTCCCCGACTACGCCCTTGGTCCCCATACCGCCAGCCTCGGTCTTGCCTCCAGCGAAAAGGCGAATCTGCCCGATCCATTCAGCCAGGGCATGTTCATTGGCCAGCACGGTTCCTGGAACCGTGAACCTCGCAGCGGTTACAAGGTCATTTTCGTTCCCTTCGAAAAGGGCAGACCGACCGGCCAGCCCATTGATGTGCTCACCGGCTTCCTCAGCGAGGATGGCAAGGCCCTGGGACGACCGGTGGGCGTGGCCGTCGATGGCCGGGGGGCGCTCCTGGTAGCCGATGATGTCGGCAATATCGTCTGGCGAGTGACGCGAGAAGATTGAATAATAACGATGCGCCAGGATATATGTCGCTCTGCTTTTTGCTGACTGCTGAGTTTGTTTTTCGCCTGGGCGATGGAATATTGTTCTGGCATGTTTTTCCCCCGTTTTTATTGTTGGCGCGTCGCAAGTTTAAATAGGACCCTCTTCATGGCCATCTACAAGAACTTTTTCCCACCCCGGCCGGGCGAATGCCGTCCGACGGGGAGGGAAACCAATTTAACCAATTCCTAATAAATCTTTAGCACGCCGCTAACATTCGCGCGGTACACATCCCTTGGAAACATCGTCATGGACCCGATTTTGACACGGAAACCCAGGGGAGGAACTGCAAGTGATAGCGCAAGCGGTCATTCAGGGCGGGGGGAACCTCGCGGCCGTGGACGCAAGGGAAGACGGCGTCTACGATCTGGCGCGCATCCGGGAGATGCTCGGGTTCGACATGTCGTCGCCGGAAAACCGGGCGGCGTCGCTGCCGTTTTCCCTTCGGGACGTCACCGCCGGGGCGGAGACCGAACTCCAGGCGGTGGTGATCGGCCGGAAAGAGGACGTCGATTTTCCCCTGACCATCGAGGCGTCCAATTATTTCCGGAACGTCCGGAAGCGGATGGCCGCCGGCGAGATCCCCAAAAACGCCGTTTCCGACCTGGAAGCCTTTTTGAACGACAACCCGGAGGGGGTCTGGGAAAACAGCTGGGTGCGGTTTCCGGCGACCGCGCTGAACGGTTACGCACGGTCGGTATTTGAAACGGACCTGCTCGCGGACAAGACCCGGGCGGAGGTGGGGCGTCGACAGGATGCCGGCTGCTTTTTCACGATGATCGACGGCCGGGAGCGCATCCGGGCGCCGGTGAGCTATCTTCTGAAACTCTCCCTCGCGGCGGCCATCGGCGAAGACCCCCAGCCCCACCCCCTGATCCGAAAGACCGGGGAACGCCTCCTGAACCATTTTCTCAACGACAACAGCTCGCCGGAGACGTTCTCCTTCTGCCCCGTGGATCTCAAACCCGGCGGCGGCATGGGCCGGCGGCTGGCAAGGGAATCCCTCAAGCGCTTCCTGCTCTGTCAGCTTCTGATCCGGTACGCCAACCGCCGGTTCGGACTGGAAGCGAGCGGCCAGCGGGCCGAGGTCTATTCCGCGCCCCACCCGCCCCTGCGCCAGCGCCGCCTCAACGATTTGATCCCGGACGGCTTCTACCGCACCCTTTTCATGAGCCCCTGCCTGTCGGGGTGGAACCGGGGGGAGGACAAACACGCCTACATGCACCTGTGCCACATGGTGCTGTCCCGGAGCCAGCTCAACGCGGTGGCCAAGCTCCGGGAGGCCGGCATCGTCACCCGCAACCTGGTGGTGCTCCCCAACACCTCCAACACCAGCCTGGCCAACAACGGGGTTCACATCAGCCTCGGCAGCCGGAAACTGACGGCGCTGCTCAAAGACCCCGATTCGGGGTTCACCCATGCCGATGAAAAGCACCTGGGCGACCTGGCCATCAAGATCGTGGAGCATTTCCTGCCGCTCTTTGTGGGGACCTACTCCGCGGCCCCCTACCGCCTCGATTTCCAGGATTTTCACCCGGAAAAGGTGCTGGGCTACCTGCCCCACGAGCTGGATTTCACCCACCTCCGGATGCTCTGGCGGCGCTGGAAGAAAAAGGCCCGGCTCCGGGTGTTCGGCCACCCCATCACGCCCCTGGGACCGGAGTGGCTGGACCGCCGGATCAGCCGCCTGTTAAGCCTCAAGGGCGATTTCGTGCCCGATTTCCGGTTGATCGACTACCTGGTGGCCCTCATGAGCACCGCCGAGAGCCCGGCCCTGGACGGTTGCCCCGACAGCGACGACCGGCTGAAGAACGATTTGGCGGAGCTGGGCGTCTTCGACGCCGGCATGCCCCTGTACCTGCTTTACCGGCTCCGGCGGTGCGCCGACATGGGATACTCGGGATTCGAAGGTCGGTATTACAGCCTTTTCGAAAACGTCGAGTCGGACATGGGCGACGCCGCCTCCCTCCAGACGCTGGTCACGGCCCTGGCCTACAGTTACATCCTGAGCGGCGAAATCGCGCACCCCCATATCCCGGACACCCCTTTTGTGGAGAGCGAACGGCGGCAGATCTTTTTCGGGGCCGCCATCGACGTCCCCACGTTTTTCATCCATGGCCGGACGCCCAATATGTTCATGCGGAAGATCCTGAAACGGACCGAGCGGACCCGACCCAGCCGGCGGTACAAAGGCTATATCCGCGTTCATCAGAAAGAATACCGCCGCGCCCTGGTGCGCCTCCTTCAGGAGGATGCCGGCCCGCTTGTCGCCGCCATGAACCTGGACGACGTCGTCCGGGGATTGCGGGAACGGATCGACGATCCCAGGTCTTCGGCGGCCGGGCGGCTGACGGAGGCGATCCTCCAGGAGGCCGGCGCCGCCTCGCCCATGGCCCTGTCCGCCGAAGCCTTCAACACCGCCGCCGAGCGGTATTACCGGGAGACCCTGC
>JAABTD010000174.1 GCA_011390065.1 Desulfobacteraceae bacterium | reverse complement strand
GCGGCCGAAACCGGCATGACCCTGCCCGATGGCCATGGCGGCCGTCCCGGGCCGGATCCCATCGCTTTCGTAAACCGGCGCTTCCAGCGTTCCCCAGCGGGTGGTCGCCGTTATCACATCCTCCTGGCGGAGGCCGGCTTTCTTCATCGTCTCGGGATGGAGGAGGATCGGCGTCTGCCAGGCGATTTTGGTCAACGGATCCGGGACTTCGCAGAGCCACGGGCGGTTGGCCCCGCGGCCGTCGAAAAAACGGACCGACGGCAGGGCGGTAAACGTGATCGCTTCCCCCGGCGCCTCCGATGCTTTGGCGAGAATGTTGAGAAGGCGGGGTTCCGGCGAAAAACCGGCCGGCGGGGCGGCGGTTTTCCCGGTCTTTTCCTCCAGCCGGCCGCCGGCGCGGAAGGTTTCCAGGCGGTCCCGGTCGTTGGCCATGGGATGGTCGGCCATCAACCGTTCGGCGAGATATGATGCGTAATCGGGCGCGGGCCGGTTTTCCGCCCCGAAGGCCGCTTCCAGAAGGAGATCGCCGACATGCGGGGCCGGAACCATTTTCCCCATGGCGGGCTGAAGGGTGGAGAGCAGCCCGGTTTTGCCGCCGTACTCGTCCCAGGATTCCAGGGGCAGTTGCACCGGCACGACGAGGTCGGCCAGTTGCGTGGTCTCGTCCATGAAGTTGGAAAAGGCGACCACGAAGAGGTCCTCCCGGGCCATGGCGTCCCGAACGTCCCCGGCCGCGGGCATGGCGTAGACGGGGTTGACGCCGTTGAGGAGCAGCACGCCCGCCGGCCCGTCTTTGAGGTCGGCGAAGAAGCGGAGGATGTCGGCCCGGCGAGCCGCCGTCTCCACCCGGTGGCGGGCGTCGAAGTCTATGAGGGGCCGGTTCGGGTCGAGGATCCAGTTGAGAAGGGCCGCCGCCAGATCGGCCTGGAGGGCGGCGTCTCCGCCCCCGGCGGCGGAACTGCCCAGGACCAGCGGCGCGGATGCCGCCAGGACGGCCTTGCCGATTTTCCCCAAAGTCTCGGGGGGAACCCCGGCCGTATGGGCCGTTTTTTCCGGCGTGAAGGGGGCAACGGTCTGGATCAGCGCTTCCCGGAAGTCCGCCGGCAGGTGATCGCCCCGGCCCTCGGCAAGCGCCATCCGGAGCAGGGCGCAGCCCACGGCCCCTTCGCCGCCGGGGACCGGCGGAACCCAGAGATCGGCGTTGGCCGCCGTCAGGGACTGGCAGGGGGAGACGTGGAAGAACCGGCCCTTGCCCCCCTCGCCGTAGGCGTGCATGTCCTTGAATTTTCGGGCGTATTCCACGGGCGAGAGCCAGGTCTCCAGGAAATCGGCGCCTAACGAGACCATGACGTCGGCCCCGTCCATCCGGTAGGACGGCAGGCCGTCGACGCCGAAGACCATCTTGTGGGCCGTTTTGGTCGATTCATAGGCAAAGGGTTCGAAGACCAGCGGCGGACCGCTCCCCCAGCGGGCCAGGGATTCGGTGAAAAGGCCCGCCAGAACCTCCCCGACGGTCTCGGTGAGCAGATGGACCCGGTTTTCCCCTTTTGCCGCCGCAGCGGCGGTTCGGGCCTTCATCACCTCCGCCGCTTTCTCGCGGGAGACCGGTTCGAAGCCCCGGTCCGTCTTGAGCAGGAGCGTCGTCAGCCGGTCGGGATTGTAGACGCCCTGGAGCGCGGCCTGTCCCCTCATGCAGAGTCCGCCTTTGTTGATGGGATGGAGCGGATTCCCCTCAACTTTGATGACCCTGCCTTCCCGCACCTTGGCCACGATGCCGCAGCCGGCCGGGCACTCCCGGCATGTGGCGGCGTACCAGGCAGGCTTCCCCGTCACCATGTCGTCCGGGGCCCTGACCAGTGAGTAGAGCGTGTTTTCAGGGCGGGAATTGCAGCCCGCTGCAAGGGAAAGACTGCCGATGCCGGCCAGTTTGAGAAAGGTGCGACGCTTCATGAAAACGGGTCTCCTGAAAGATGCCGCCGAAGTCGAGGGAACCGACGCATCGGGGTTTCGGTCGGAAAATGCGTTTCAGTTTATGCGTATTTATAAGGGATTCAGGCGCGTTCTGTCAAGCGGCGAAATCGTCCCCGCACCGGTTTTTTCGCTGACCTAATTCCCCTCTTTTCCGCGGCCCCCGGTCGCTTTGTCGATGTCGATGATTTTCGTGTTTTCGATGTACGGAATCGTCTCGTAGCGGGTGATCCGCATCAGTTTTCGGGTGATGCCCGCCATTCGTTCCGCCTGATCCTTGATGATGTCGATGTATTCGACCCGGGGATCGTCCCGGCTTGTCTGAAGATCCAGCAACTGAATAAAACCGGTGATCGACTGCAACGGCTGGTTCAGTTCGTGGCAGACGGCCCCCGCCATCTCCAGGACTCCTTGCAGTTTTTCCTCCGCGGCCAGCTTTCGGGCCAGCTCCTGCTGGGTGAGGGCCGAATGGATCCGGGTCAGCAATTCGATCCGGCTCACAGGCTTGCGGACATAATCATTGCCCCCTGCGGCAAAGGCGTTTTCCAGGGTTTTTTCATCGGTGGAGGCGGTGATGAACACCACCGGCGTCTCTTTTGTCTCAGGATTCGAACGGAGCCGTCTGCAGACCTCGTAGCCGTCCATGGCGGGCATGACGATGTCCAGCAGAATCAGATCGGGCGCTGCTCCGGAATCCGGGGACGCGGCCAGCTCCAGGGCGTCGGAGCCGCTGGTGGCCGCGCTGATCTCATAATTCGCGCTGAGGATGTCCGCCAGAGCCCGGATATTGGCGGGGGCGTCGTCGACGATGAGGATGGTTTTTTGCAAAGGCGTCATGTCAGGCCCTGGAAATGTCGATGATGGTGTCGAGTTTGAGGACTTTGAACAGTTCGTAGACCGTCTGAGAGGCGTTTTCGATTCGGAGGCCTCCGTCTTTGAGCGCCAGATCCTTGTAGAAAAGGAGCAGTTTGCCGATGCCGGCGCTGCCGATGTGGACGACATTGCGGAAATCGAAGACGACCTCCTTGAGATCGTCGGCATTGATTTCCCGAAACCGTTGTTTCAGCGCTTCGGCGCCGTTTTCATCGATTCTGCCAGCGATTTCGAAACGGGCCTGTTCGCCCTGCCGGGTGACCGTAATTTCCATGGCCTTTTTCCTTTCGGTTGATGGATGGGTGCTGTTGCAAACCGCCCGGACCCCCGGACCGCGTTTGGGCGCGCCCATTGGGCGCCGCCGGTAAAACGTGACGGCCATATGACGGCCGCCGTCTGTCCACGCCACGGCGTCGGCCAGATGACGGATGAGAAAGACGCCGCGGCCCGTTGGTTTGGTCAGGTTTTCCGCCCGGGTGGGATCCGGAATTCCGTCGCAGTCGAATCCCTCCCCCTGGTCGATGACGGCCAGATGAAGGTCGTTGCCGTACCGGCGGCGCACCGTAATGGTTTTGTCCGGATCTTCCCTGTTGCCGTGTCGCCAGGCGTTGACCGCCGCCTCTGAAAGGACCGTCCGGATGACGTGTTCCGGCGGGCCGCAGCCCTGATCCGACATCTCCGGCATCTCCGACAGAATGCATCGGCAGAGGGCGTCGATTCGGGCGTCGAGGTCCTCGCTGTCCCGGACCCGCCAGACCGTCTCCGCGGAGGGGCTGGTTTTTTCCACCTCCAGGCACAACAGGGTGACGTCGTCTTCCGAGGTGTTCCGGGGGCCATCGGGCGCATCGGCCGGGATGACGGTTTCGTCGCTGAAATCCGCGACCCCGGCCAGCAGCCGGTGCATCAGGACGGAGGCCGCGACGGCGCCCCGGCCGGCGCTTCGCTCCGCCGCAACGATTTCCCGGGTGAGGGAGCGCAGCGCTGCGGCGCCGATCATCCGGCGTCCTTTTCCGATGGGCATCTCTGTGAGACCGTCGGTGTAGAGAATGAGCCGATCTCCGGGCCGCAACCGGCAGACGCCTTCCCGATAGGCGATGATTTCGGCGACCCCCACCGGCATGTTGGCCCCGGGTTCGCCCGAGGCAGGCAATTCCCGGACCGCATCGCCCCGGATCAGCAACATCGGCGGATGTCCGGCGGAAACATACCGGAACGTCAGGCTCGAATGATCGATCTCCGCGGCGATGGCAGTGAAAAAATTCTCGGGCCCCAGAAGCCCGGACCGGCAGATGTCGGCGTTCAACCGGGTCATGATCGCCCCGGCGCTCAGGTCGGGGCCGCCGTCGATGATCCGGTTGTGGGAAAGATCGGAGATGATGGATCGGAGCACGCAGCCGACTTCGTGTCCCGACTGGTCCTTGATGCTGATGAGGGTCTTGCCTCCGCCGGTTGCCGCCGGGCGGACAAAACAATGGTCGCCTCCTTCGGCATGGCAGGGCGCGGACAGGATTTCGACGAACAGGGACAGATCTTTGGAAAGAGGGATGTGTCGGGGCAGCGCCGCCGACTGGTTGACAAGATCCAGGATTTTTTTGGCCAGATCGATGTTGATTTCCTGCTTTTTGAGTTCGCTGCGCAGCAGGGCATTGGCGCCCCGCAGATGGTCCCGGTACCGCTTCAGGTCCATCTGGGTTTTGACCCGGACCCGGACGATGTCGGGGCTGAAGGGTTTGGTGATGTAGTCCATGGCGCCCATTTCAAACCCCCGGGTCTCCTCAGACGCTTCGTTCCGGGAAGTGATGAAGACCAATGGCATGTTTCGGGTCCGGTCATCGGCCTTGAGGCGCCGGCAGACTTCATAGCCGTCCATGTCGGGCATGACGATGTCCAGAAGGATCAGATCCGGCGGATCGGGTCCTGTGGCGATGTCAAGGGCTTCAGCGCCCCCGGTGGCCGCCCGGATGTCGTATGCGCCTTTCAGCAACTGGTTCAGGATCCGGATGTTGGCCGGCACATCGTCGACAATCAGGATGGTCTGTCGGTCGTCATCCGCCGTCATTGCATTTCGCGGTGTTTGCCGTCGATGATCGCCATCATTTCGGCGACATACGTCTTCATTTCCGCGGCCTGGGCCGAAAGTTCCTGGGCGGAAGCGGCCGTTTCCTCGGAACTGGCGGCCGTCCCCTGGGTCGCCAGGTCGATTTCTCCGGCGGCCTGGCCGATTTCATTCAGGCCCTTGGCGTTTTCGGCGCTGGCCTGGGTGATGGCCTCGGTTTTCTCCCCCATGAGGGTGGCCGATTCGATGATGTTTTCGAAATCGGCGTTGATCTCTTTGATGGCGCCGGCGGCGGCGGCGACTCTCCGGACGGTGGCGTCCAGAAGGTCCTGGGTGTCTCTGGCCGCGTCCGCCGCCTTCATGGCCAGGCGTCGAACCTCATTGGCGACCACGGCGAAGCCGGCCCCCGCCTCTCCGGCCCGGGCCGCCTCGATGGCCGCGTTCAGGGCCAGCAGATTGGTCTGAAAGGCGATTTCGTCGATGACTTTCATGATCTCGGCCATCTGGCCGCTGTCCGATTCGATGTGTCCCATCTCCCGGGTCAGGTCGATCAGGGCCTTGAGGGATTGGCCCGACTTGGAGATGTTTTCGCTCATCAGGGCTTTGGCCCCCTGGGTCAGATGGGAGGTCTCGTTGCTCATGGCGCGCATTTGCTCGATGGAAGCCGTCGTTTCCTGGATGGCGGCCGCCTGCTGGGCCGCATTCTGGGACAGGGCCTGGCTGGCTGAAGATACCTCGTCCGCTGCGGCGGAGACTTGCAATGCGCCGTTGTCGAGCCCTCCGGCGATGCGGCGGATGGGCCCGGCGATGGACCGGGCCATGATCCAGGAAAGCATTAGAGCGAAAACGATGATCACCGCCAGTACGACCCCCGCCGTTCGTGTGATTTGTTTGATCCGGTCGGCGACGTCGTCCATGTAAACTCCGGAGCAGATCACCCAGTCCCATTCTGGCAGCGCTTTGACGTAGGTGATTTTGGGCAGGGGTTTTTCACTGCCGGGTTTCGGCCAGTGATAACGGACGAAACCGCCCCCCTTCTCTTCGGCGATCGCCACCATCTCCCGGGTGAGCGGTTTTCCACGGGGATCCTTCAGATCCGAAACGTCGGTTCCCTCCAGTCCGGTCTCTGGAATGGGGTGCATGATCATCTGGTGCTGGGCGTCGAGGATGAAAAAATATTCAACCTGGTTGTGGCGAAGATCCCGCAGGGCTTGCTTGGCGAGGTGTTGCGCCCCGTTGGTGGAAAGCTTGCCGGCCCGGGCCTGTCCGGCAAAATGGGCGGCCACCCCGTGGGCGGTCTCCACCACCTGGCGGATCTGGGCGTAGCGGGCCTCGTACATCCGGTTGTTGAATTGAAAGTAGATCCAGATCAGCACCAGAAGAAAACAGAAAATCAGCGTCAATCCCGCTGCATTGATTTTTGTCGAAAGCGTCAGACGTTGGCGCATTTGGCGTCCTCACGAGGGCAGGTCATTTTGAAAGCCCGGAAAAGAATAAATAAAATCGATCCCTTTGTCAAATTGTCAAAAATTGTCAAAAAATGGATGCGACGGAAAGCGGCAGGGATTATCGGAGGGACGAGCGGCGGTCGCTCATGCCGGCAAAACGGCGACGCCCAGGGTTCCGGGACCGCAGTGGACCCCCACCGCCGGTCCGATCCACGACATCGTTATCCGGCGGCAGTCGAACCGGGACGCCATTGCCGCCGCCAGCCGATCAGCCCGCTCCGGGGCGTCGGCGTGCATGATCCCCACATGCAGCGGCGCGGCCGGGTCCGCCAGGCTCCATTCGATCCACGCCGTCAATGTTTCCGGGAGGGCTTTTTCGCCCCTGACCTGATCCACATGGATCACGTTGCCGTTGCGGAGCCCCAGAATGGGCCGGATCCCGAGCATGCTGCCCGCCATCGCCTTCCCTTTGCCAAGGCGCCCGCTCCGGTGGAGCCAGCCCAGGGATTCGACGGCGAAAAAGAGTCTCAGGGAGGGGGCCCTTCCCGCGATGTGGTCCCGGACCTCGTCGAGCGATCCCCCTGTCGCGGCTTTGTCGGCTGCCGCGGCGACCAGCAGGCCCAGTCCCAGCGAGACGGCCCGACTGTCCAGAACAATGATCCGGGGAGCGGCGCCCTTTCCGCGTCGCTCGCGCCGGCGAACGCCATAGGCATCGCTGTAGCGATCGACGGCGATGCGAGCATTGGCAGCGGTATCGCTCAATGCTTGAGACAGAAAAATGCCGAGGATATCGGCGTCGCCTACGGCGTTTTCGAAAAGGGCGTAAAAATCTTCTGGAGAAGGGGGCGTCGTTTCCGGGAATTTCCGGGTTTTTTTCATTAATTCGTAAAACCGTTTCGGGCCGATGTCCAGACCGTCGCGATAGGTCTTGCCGCCGATGCGCACGAACAGAGGGATCACCCCGATATTGCCGTGATGCGCCGCCGCCTCTTCTGGGAGGTCGGCGGCGCTGTCGGTGACGATGCGCAGCCCGACGGGGTCTTCAGACCGGGATCTGACGGCGCCTTTTTTGAGAAGGTAGACGAGGTTGGCGTAGGTCTGCCGGTCGGTCAGCCGGCTGCCGTCCATCACCCGGCGCATCCGGCCGTGTTCCGCCACAAGAGAGAGGATGTGCCCCAGGCCCCCGTGGCCCCGGATTTCCGGCAACCGCTCCAGCGCCGCGCTGTCCACGTAGAGGGGGCTGTCGAAGACCTGTGGTTTGATGCGACGGAGGGCGTCGGCCTCCCGGGCGGCCTCGGTCATCAGGGCCTGGAACCCTTCCCGAATCGTCCGGGTCTCCGTGGACAGTCGCGGCTGCGGATGAAACTGGGGAGCGCCCTCCGGAGCCCGTATGATACGGTGCAGTGCTTTTTCGCCGATCGCATCTCCGTAATGGGCGTGGACGATGTTCCCTCTATCGAGGTAGATCGCGGCCTTTTCCGGAAGATCGCGGACCTCCAGGAGCCCCGTGATCCCCCGTTCATGAAAGCTGGTCAGCAAACCGGGGAGACCCGGCGCCATGGGTCGGGCGGGATTTTCTTCCGGCGGCGGCGGATCTGTCGCCGTTTCCGGCGGCGGGCCGGCCGGCAACCCTGTTGCAGCGGCGATCTCCGCCAGGCATTCCTGAAGCGTTTCCATGCTGAAAGGCCCGGTGAGCGGGATGACCCCCACGGTCCCCTGGGTCCATGGCCTGAGATCGCTTTCGCCGTCGTCCAGGGGCAGGAGGATGATAACCGGCGCCATTCCGGGGAACGCCGCCAGTTGTTGGAAAAAGACGTCGTTTGCCATGGCTGGAAGATCGGGAACCGCAACAATGACCGGTCGAACCGATGGATCCGCCGCCGAGACCGCCGCCAGTGCGTCATCGGGGGTTTCCAGGCAGCGGGCGTCGTAATTGGCTTCGGTCAGGCGGACCTCCAGCAGGTTTCCCATGATGGGGTCATCGACGACAATGAGCACCTTCACCTTCATTTTTCCTCCTGGCCGCAAGCCCCGAAGGGGCGGCATCCCTGACGGGCGCATGAAAAACACGAATCGGCAAAGCGCCTGAGATCAAACAATAAATAGAGACAATCAAGATTTTTGTCAATGACTATTCAGAGAGGAACATGACCTGAACCGCGCAAGGCTGAATTTTTGCTTTGACACCGCCGGTTGTCTCCCTTATAGTACGGAACTTTGAGTATGAAGCGTATATCCGCCATTAATTTCAGATCAGACCGCACCTAACGGATTGTCTGCCGACGCCCCCCTGTTGCGGGGTCGCGCTCCGTAAGCCCGTCTCTTGATCGCGGGCGGGCCGGGGTTATCCACCGGCCGCAAAGAAAATTCGGATCGTCAACAGTAACGCGTCATCAATAAATAACTATCAGAACGCAAGAAGGATGCTCACCTATGGATCACAATGGGAGAAAGTTCCAGTGCAACGGGAACGACAAACGGTATATCCGGCGACCGTTTCACAGCCCGTCTTATCCGAATCCCCAGTACAAGGGACAGGACAAGGCCAATGTAAAAGATCGGAAGAAACCGCGCAAATCGGATGAGATGGAAAAACTCGCATCCCAGCTGACGGACGTCCTGCCGGCTTTTAAGACCCTTCTGGAAGGGATCGCGGCGGACCACCGCCGCCTGGCGGATGCCGAGGAACGCCGGGTCGCCGTTGAGGAGCGGAAGGCCCAGGCGTCGGAATCCATCGCTGAAGCGCTTCAGCAGTTGATGACGGCCGCAGCGGACGGACAGGCGCCGGCATTTGTCGCCGGCCGCGTTGACGACGCGCCGCCTGAGAAGCCGGGCAAGAAAGAAAAGGAGCGGGCCATTCGGATCATCGCCGACATGCGGGAGGATGGGTCCACCTATCGGCAGATTGCGGCCCGCCTCGATTCGGAGCATATCTCCACCTTTTCAGGCAAGGGAAAATGGCACGCCCAGACGATCCATCGGATCTGCCAGGCGGAAAACCTATAGCAGCCCATCGCGCCCCGAGGACGTCGTCGAATCATTATGTCGCTATCCCCTCAACAACAGGCGGCCGTGGACTTCATCGGCGCCCCGACCCTGGTAGTGGCGGGCGCCGGCTCCGGCAAGACCCGGACCCTGACGGCCAAAATCGATCACCTCGTTAAAACCGGCTATGATCCCGAGCGGATTCTGGCCATTACCTTCACCAACAAAGCCGCCGAAGAGATGAAGCGCCGCCTGACCCGACTCACCGGCGAGCCCATCTACCGCTTCCCGTGGGTGCGGACCTACCATTCGGCCTGCCTGCAGATCCTCAAAGCCCACTGCGAGATCCTCGGCTACGAACGCCCGATCCAGATTTTCGCCGCCCACCAGCAGCAGAAGCTGATCCGGGATATCCTGATGGATCTCAATTTCGACAAAAAAAACACGGCGGCGGTCATGGCCAATATTTCCAACGCCAAAAACACCGGCGACCCCCTGCGGCACTTCGACCATCGCCCCCGTGTTTCCCACATCCGGCTCATGGATGTTTTCGAACGATATGAAAAGGCGCTCATGACCTCAAACGCCGTGGACTTCGACAACATCCTGCTCAAGACCCGGAACCTGCTGCGGGACCATCCGGAGATACGAAACCGGTATCAGGAATTGTTTCAGTTCATCCTCTGCGATGAATACCAGGACACCAACGACCTCAACGAGGAGATCACGGGCCTCCTGCTGAAAGACGGCAATCTGTTTGCGGTGGGGGACGACTGGCAGTCCATTTATTCCTTCCGGATGAGCAACGTGGACCATTTCCTGTCCTTTTCCCGGAAATACCCCGACGCCCGCATCTTCCGTCTGGAGCAAAACTTCCGGTCGGTAAACGAGATTGTCCAGGTCGCCAACGCCCTCATCGACCGGAACCGGCGCAAAATGGACAAGCGGTGCTTTTCAGAACTCCAGGGCGGGGTCATCGAGATTCATGAGTTTTTCACGGATCGGGATGAAGCCGACTGGGTCGCCCGGAAGATCGAGGCCCTCCGTGGGATGGGGGTTCCCCTGAGCGGCATGGCCGTCCTCTACCGCACGAAATTCTGTTCTCTCTCATTCGAGCAGTCCTTTCGACGGTACGGCATCCCGTATCAGATGCTGGGGGGGAAGGGCTTTTTTGAACGGCGGGAGATCCTCGATCTCAACGCCTATCTGGCGGCGGCGGTCTTCGATCGGGACGATGCGTCCTTTGAGCGGATCATCAACGCGCCCAAGCGGGGCATCGGTCCCGGGACGGTTAAAAAACTCAACGCCATGCGGGACGGCGATATGAGTCTCCAGGCGGCGGCTTTAAAGGCCCTGGCGGAAAAGCTCCTGACGCCCAAGATTTACAACGGCCTCAAAGGGGTGATGGACCTTCTGGCCGATATCCGCGCCATGGCGCCGGAAGCGGCCCTGCGGGAGGTCATGGCCCGAGTCGATTATATGGGCTATATGCGCGGATACAGCAGCGGCGATGCCGACATGATCACCCGACAGGAGAATATCGAACAACTGCTCTATTCAGCAGCCCGGCAGGGGTCCATCGTCGATTATCTGGAGGAGGCGGCTCTGATCCGGGAGGACCGGGAGGACGAGGAGGAAGACGGCAGGGGCGTCAGTCTATCGACGGTGCACGCCGCCAAAGGACTTGAATTCCATGTCGTTTTTGTCGTCGCCTGCGAAGAATCCCTTTTTCCCCACTGGCGGTCCATGGAATCCGTCGCCGAACTGGAGGAAGAGCGCCGGCTGATGTACGTCTCCATGACCCGGAGCGAACGCTATCTGTATCTGAGCAGCGCGGGCAGTCGGAAAGGGCAGTATAACCGGCGCAGCCGGTTTCTGGACGAGGTGGAGGAATTGCTGTTGTAAAACCCCTTTTCCCTGGGAAGGGACCCGATGTCGCCATGAACCAATCCCTTTTAATCCTCCTTCTGATGTGCATCGGCGCCGTGGTGTACGGCATCTGCCGGATTGCGCTCATCATTGCCA
>JAABTD010000389.1 GCA_011390065.1 Desulfobacteraceae bacterium | reverse complement strand
GCCGATGGTCAGGGCGTTGTGCTTGAAGGCCAGATGAATCCCCATATCCACGGGACCGAAAAAATCGCCGACGCGATAGCGTTGCATGCGGTAAAAGCCGGTGGCGGCGTCCAGCATCAATACTTTGAGTTCATGTTTATCGCCTTGCATGTGAAACACCTCATTTCTGTAAACAGCGCCCGGGTCGAGAAAACTGCTTTCACGAGGGTAGAGAACTATCCATTGTAATTTAGCCCTTATTGAACATCCCCGGATTTCTCTCAATAAAATTTCGAATCCAATTTCTTACAAAAAATGTCCGTTTGCATTTCAAATACCACCACCCCGTAAAACTAATGATAAATGCGCCTATCGCATTTACAATCATATCCCACATGGTGTCGGTTAGGCCGGAAGGATCACCCATCATTGGTTTTTGCATGTTAAAGCCAAATAGCTGATCCATAAAAAATTCAAAGATTTCCCAAAATGTGCCGATGGAAACTGCAAATATAAGCGCAAACAAGGATATGAAACCGGGTGTCATATACAGTTCTACCCGTTTGCTTTCATTCAAAAGATAGACCAATAAAAACCCTGCAATCCCCATTAACAAGCCTGCCGATGCGTGAAGGGCGATGTCCCACCACCAAAACCAACTGTAGAATTCCCGAATTTCGCCAAGATAAAACGATGCAAATATGAAGACAACGGCTGTTATGTGAAATTCTGCTGGAATTTCCATCTCCAATTTTTTACGAAAAACAAAAGGCGAAATCAGGGTTGCAATAATGAGCGTTACCAGAAAAGCCGAAAGCCAGCGCTGGTCAATCAGAAGAACAATCCATTCCACCACCATCAACAAAATCAGCACCCGCACAAGAATGCGGTGGGCGCGGTTGTAGTCCGATATTGGGAAGGTCTTTTCAGCGGGTGAAATAGGCATTCAACACATACTCCTGCACCATCCTCTGGGTGTTAAAAAAAGATCCGTTGATGGCGATTGAGTAGGCCATCATATCCATGAAGCGACGCCGATCTTGATAGAAAAGGGGAACAATAACATTCTCCAGCTTGTCGTATAACGACGGGGCGTCCAGGGAGTGGTCCCGATTCTCTCCTTTTCCCCGGGTCGAGGCGCCGATGGACCAGCCGGTCAGCCCCTCGATGTGCCCTTCGATCCACCATCCGTCCAGCACGCTCAAATTGGGCACGCCGTTCAAGGCCGCCTTCATTCCGCTGGTTCCCGAAGCCTCCATGGGCGGTTCGGGCGTGTTGAGCCATATATCAACCCCGGATGTGATCATGGCCCCCAGGGTCATATTATAGTTTTCCAGATACGCCACCCTGATGTCGGGTTGCAGCTCCTGTCCGGCCTTGAAAATCCGTTTGATGAGTTCCTTTCCCTTATTGTCCCGGGGGTGGGCCTTGCCGGCATAGATTATCTGGATCTTGCCGGCTCGACGGGATATCCGTTTGATCCTCTCTATGTCCTGGAAAAAGAGGTCTCCCCGCTTGTAGGCTGAAGCACGCCGGGCAAAGCCGATGGTTAGCGTATTTTCATCCATGGCCGCGCCCGTTTCCCGGTTGACGAAATCCATCAGCCGCTTTTTGCACTGCATGTGAGCCTCCCACAGCTCCTCTCTGGGAATACTCAAGGCATAACGCAGGCTGAAGTTGTCCTGCCGCCAGAAATAAATGTAGCGGTCGAAAAGATCCCGGAAAGGCGCGGAAACCCATGTCGAAGCATGTACGCCGTTGGTGATGGCGTCAATGGCATAGCCGGCGAACATAAGCCTTGAAATCTCGCCGTGCTTTTGGGCCACCCCGTTGATGTAGTGGCTCAGCTTTAAGGCCAGGTAGGTCATGTTCAGGGTGTTCCCTTCGTAAAGGACGCCCTCCAGCCCAAAAAAATCATCACGATCTCCGATCACTTTCCGCGCAAGTTCCAGGGAAAAGCTGTCATGCCCTGCCGGAACAGGGGTATGCGTGGTAAAAACGCATTGGCTCCGCACCGATTCCACGTCTTCCTGAACAACCGATTTTCTTCCGGCCTCCCTGGCGGCCTCATCCAGAAGTTCCAGGGTCAGAAGGGCCGCATGCCCTTCGTTGAGATGGAACGGGCTGATGTGGTTATAGCCTAAAGCACGGAGCATTCTGACGCCGCCGATCCCCAGAATCACCTCCTGCGAAATCCGGTAATGCTCATCCCCGCCGTAAAGCGTTTGGGTCAGACCCCTGTCCCACTCGGCGTTTTCGGGAAGGTCGGCGTCCAGAAAGTAAATCGGAACCGTATAACCGCCCACTCCCTTGACATCAAACCGCCAGGCCCGCAGATGAACGGTTCGTCCTTCCACCATGACCCGAGTCCGCTCGGGCTCCTCCTGAAGCAACTCCTCGACAGCCCAGGAGGCAATCTCCTCCCGCTGCCATCCGTCGGCTTCCAGCCGCTGACGGAAATACCCCTTGCGGTAGAGCAGCGTGACCGCCACCATCGGCACCTCTATGTCCGCCGCCGAACGGATCGTGTCTCCGGCCAGAACCCCCAAACCACCGCTGTAGGTGTATATTCTTTCGTCTATGCCTATCTCCATGGAAAAATAGGCAACAGAGCGTCGTTCTTTGATGTCTTGCATCATATCCTCCTCCAGTCGACCCAACGCGTTATCGTTTTTCCGCGGACACAACAGGGCGTTTTGTCTTCACACCCCTTATTCATACTTTAAAGATTTTCATCGACAGGGTTTCCGGCGCGGCGTCATGCGATTCATCGTCTATCAAAATCATTCTCTCATCTTTTTCAACCATTCCGGCCTTGATCAGAAAGCGCATCGCCATATCGGCAAAGGCATCTGTTTCATCCTCGGGACAGACCGGATAAACCCCGTAAGACAGGGCCGGAAAAGTATTCGTTTTTTCATCGCCGCCAAAGGAAAGTATCCAGCAGTCCGGCTTGAATCTGGAGATGAAAGACGCCGCGCCCTCCCTTTGAGCGCGGGCCAGGATATAGCGCACATTTAACGCGTTGGCGGATTCGACGGCATTCAGGGAAAAAATGTCTTCGACACGGAAATCGCCGGAACCCGCGCCCGTCCTGACATATGCGGGCAAATCGGCCAAAGCGTTGACCGCTTTCCGTTCCCGCTCCGTGGAGGTTGCTATTTTAGCTATCATTTCAACAGTTTCAACGGGATATTTTCCTATGGCCGTCTCTTCGGACAGCATCACCGCGTCCGTCCCGTCCAGAATGGCATTGGCCACATCGGACACTTCG
>JAABTD010000173.1 GCA_011390065.1 Desulfobacteraceae bacterium | reverse complement strand
AGCACGGTCAGGATGTCCCGGTTCTGGGCCGCGCCGTCGGCCCAGACCACCGGCGCGATAATGGGGTCGATGATGAGGCGATCCGGATCGACGCCGGCGGCCCGGGCCGCCTCGAAGACCTCTACGGCCACATTTAGGCGGCCGTCGGCGTCGGGCGGGACGTGGCCGTTTTCGTAGAGCAGGTAGCCGACGATGTCCGCGTCGTACTCCCGGGCCAGGGGCAGAATTTCCGCCAGTTTGACCGGTTCCAGGGAGAAGCCGTTGATGATCGCCGTTTTTCGGTTGGCCGCCAGTCCGGCGGCCATGGCCTTTGGGTTGGCGGTGTCGACGAAAATCGGCAGATCGGAGACCGACTGAACCGCCTCCACGAGAAAAGTCATTTTGGCTTCCGGATCTTTGGACAGAGGGCCGGAATTGATGTCAATGGCCTGGGCTCCGGCCGCCTCGCAGCGGCGGACCAGCTCCTGGATGGGAGCCGGGTCCATCTCCCGGACGGCGCGGTCCACGTCGGGGTTCGTGATCTGAAGATTGTCGGCAACGATGATCATGGGGCCGTTCTTCCCCGAGTCTCCCGCCACATCCGGTCGAAAAAATCGAGGGAGGAGACGAGGTCCGGGTGGGAGAAGATTTCCAGCATGACGCTCCCCTTGAAGCCCAGAATCAGCGATATGAGACTGACTGCGTCCGCTTTCGGCAGCAGGTGGAGCGATTTGTGATCCTTCCCCCCTTCCATCCCCGACAGATGGCTAATCGACGCAAGGGGCAGGTAGGCGGCAAAAGCCGCCCGCCAGTCGTACCCGTTGGTGATCAGGTGGCCGATGTCGAGGCAGACGGCGCATCCGAAGGCGTCGATAAAAGGGTCGAGCCAGTCGGGGGGATAGTCGAGATTTTCCAGGGAGATGGTTTCCGGCGGGACGGCGTCTCCGGAGAGCAGGCTTCCGAGACGTTCAAGGGTTCTGACCTGCCAGGCGTTCAGGGATTCCGGGGTCCGGTCCGGTTCCAGATACGGCAGGTGGAGGGTCCAGGTGGTGGGCGCCAGGGGCCGGGCGAGGTCAATGACGTTGCGGAGCGTTTGCACCGCCGCATCTCCCTCGGCCGGGTCCGGGTCGGTGATGGCGATGTCCAGGGGCAGGTGGACATTGTATTTCACGCCGAACCGGCTGGCCAGCGCGATCAGGGCGGCAATGTCCGACGGCGGCGGCAGGCTGGCCGGAGCGGCTTCGAAAAGGGTGAGTTCGATTTCGTCCAGAAACGGCGCCAGGGCCTCGACATTGGGGACAATATGGTCGGGATAAATGAACGAGGTGGCGCCCAGTCGAAAAGGGTAGCGGCCTTTGTGGGATCGGGGCAGGGGAGGGTGCATGATCAAATGTCCTGGTGGTTATGAGCGCAAGATCAGCGCCGCAATCCAAATGGCGAACATCCAAAAGGATGCGGCCAGCATCATGACTTGGCACGCTTTCCGGATGTGATCCGGCCCCGTGGGACCGAACCGGTAGCCAATGACCGGCTTGGTTACGACTTGCCCGCCATAACTGTTTGGTCCGCCCAGCCAGACCCCCAGGGCGCCGGCAAAAGCGGCCTCCGGAAAGCCGGCATTGGGGCTGGCGTGTTTGTCGCCTTCTTTCATGGCCGTGATCAGGGCGCGTTTTCCGGTCCGGGAAAGCAGATGTGCGGCGAGGGCGATGAAGGGGACCGACAACCGGGCCGGAAGAAAGTTGGCTGCATCGTCGATCTTGGCCGATGCCCGGCCGAACTCCCAGTACCGGATGTTTTTGTACCCCACCATGGAATCCAGCGTGTTGACCATCTTGTAGGCCATGGCCAGTGGACCGCCGCCGATGGCGGCAAAGAACAGCGGCGAGATCACGCCGTCCACCAGGTTTTCGGCCACGGTCTCCACCGCGGCCCTGGCCACGCCGGTTTTGGACAACTCCGCGGTATCTCTCCCCACGATCATCGCCGCCTGCCTTCTGGCTGTTTCCAGGTCCCCGCTTTTCAGGGCGGCGTGGACCGACATGGCCGCCGATTCCAGGGAGCGGGTCGACAGGGCGAAATAGACCATCAGGATTTCGAGGACGATGGCGGCGCCCGGATGGACGAAGGCCGCCAGCCACAGAAGGAGGGCTGCCGAAAGCCATGCGGCGCCGATCAGGGCAAGGGCAAACAACAGCCCTGACTGGACAAGGGTCAGTCGAAGATGCCGAAAGCGCGGTTCCAGGGCTTCAATGGCCTTGCCCATCCACCGGATGGGGTGGGGAAGCCACCGGGGATCGCCCAGGATCAGATCCAGCAGAAACGCGCAGGGCAGAAAAAAATACCAGGCGGCAATTTGCGACATGGCGTCTCCGTATTCAGGTGCAGAATCAATTGAGGGTTCATTTTCCGAGGACTTCCCGAATCTTGTCGGAAAGTCCCCTCAGGCTGAAAGGCTTCTGGATGAAGCCGTCGCAACCCCGGGACAGGATGTCCGCAGCCTGTCCGTTGAGGCTGTAGCCGCTGGAAAGCAACACCTTGATCTCCGGGTCGATCCTTTTCAGCGCATCGAACGTCTGGGCCCCCGACATGTCCGGCATGATCATGTCGAGGACCACCAAATCGACGGCCGTTTGGGATTCCCGGATGACGGCGAGGGCGGCCCCGCCCGATGGGGCGGAGACGACTTCGTATCCCAGGGCTTCGATCATCTCCCGGCCGACTTCAAGGATCATCTCCTCGTCGTCCACCAGCAGCACGGTCCCTTTTCCTAGTTCCACGGGGGCGTTGTCAATGACCTTTTCCATGACGGCGGCTTTTTTCGAGGCCGGAAGGTAGATGTTGAAAGTGGTTCCGATCCCCTCTTCGCTGTAGACCGTGATGTGGCCGCCGTGGTTTTTGACGATGCCGTAGACCGAAGAAAGCCCCAGACCCGTCCCTTTTCCGATCCCCTTGGTGGTGAAAAACGGGTCGAAGATCTTATCCCGGACAGCCGGGGGAATGCCGGTCCCGGTATCGGTTACGGATACCTTCAGATAAGGGCCGGGGGACGCCGTTAAGGTCTTCGCATAGGCGTCGTCCAGAAACCGGTTTTCGGTTTTCACGAACAGCTTGCCGCCTTCCTCCGGCATCGCCTGACAGGCGTTGATGTAGAGATTCATCAGCACCTGGACGAACTGTCCCTGATCCACTTCCACAATCCATGGATCGTCGGTCAACGCCTCATGAAGGGCCACCTCTTTGCGGGTCCGGCTGAAAATGTCGTTTTGTTCCTTTATAAGCCGGTTCATATCCGTTGGAACCACTGTGTATTTGCCGCCTCGGGCAAAGCCCAGGAGCTGCCGGGTGAGTTCCGCTCCCCGGGACACGGATTGAGTAATGCGGCGGATTTTTTCCCTGGCAGGATGATCGTCGGGAAGGTCCATCAGAATGAGCGCGGCATATCCTTCGATGCCGGTGAGCAGGTTGTTGAAATCGTGAGCGATCCCCCCGGCCAGGGTGCCGATGGCCTCCATTTTCTGGATCTGCTGCAACTGACGTTCCAGCTTCTGCTGCTCGGAGACGTCCTCGATGATGCCGATGCCTCCCAGCACCCGGCCGGCCGAGTCGGAGAATCGCTGGAACACGCCTTTAAGGGCGATTTTTTTATCTCCGGTGATGGATCGGTAATCGCCTTCATATTTGCTCGTGCCGTGTTCCAGGGCATCGAGGATCGCCTGCCGGACCGGATCATTCTGCAGTTCATGGAAAAGATTGAACCCGACGATGCGATGCCGGTCGGATCCGATGATTTCAGCGAATTTATCGTTGCAGTCGATGATGGTCCCATCTGCATTCACCTGGGCGATGCCCAGGGGCGAGTGCTGAAAAATCATCCGGTAGCGGCCCTCGCTGGCCAGAAGGGCCGCTTCAGCCCGCTGGTGCGCCAGGGCGTTGACAAAAACCTCGCCCACGGTCCGGAGCAGGGCTGCCTCATCTTTCGTCCAGAACCGCCGCTCCCGCACCGCATCGAATCCGAGAAACCCGATCAGTTGTCTCCGTCTCGTCAGGGGAACGACGATGAGGGATTGGATTTTTTCAACTTCGAAAAACCGCCGTTCCAGATCCGCTTCCGGGGGCAGGTGTTCCACATCCGGAACGTGGTAGACGTCCAGGCGGCGCAGGGCGCGGTCCACTCCGGGAAGCGCCGACGGAAGATCGATGCCCTGGAGTTGATCTTGAAAGGGCTGAATCCCCGGGGCGCACCATTCATGGGTGTTGTCCGCAATGCGGCCGTCTTCCCGGAACAGGAACACGTAGGCCCGGTCGACCCCGGCAAAGACGCCGATGCGTCGCAGGGCGTCCTCGATGCCTTCGTCCACCTCTCCGGGGGCGAGATGGATGAAGCGGGCCGAAATCCGACTGGTGATCTCCTCAAAGGCTTCCCGGTATTTCAGGGCCTTTTCCACCCGCTTCCAATCGCTGAAAGCAGAAAGCCATCTTTTGATTTTGCGATCGATCCATTCCATGGGAAACTGGGGTCCATGGGAAATTGGGGCCGCGTTAAAGGCGGCTTCGGGGGAAAAACGGGCGCCCGTCAGCCCGAAGGATGCCGGATCGGGCAGCGCCGGGATTGTTGCGGATGCCCACCTATGCCTTTAGTTTATGGTAATCGACGGCCCTTTGAACGGCGAGCCCGGCCTGTTCCGCCACGGCCATGGCAAAATTGATGTCGGCATCGGAAAAATAGCGGACCTCGGCCGAGAGCAGCCGCAGGATGCCGATAATCTCCTCCCGGACGAAAATGGGGACGGCCAGGATGCCCCGGACGCCTTCGGATTCGGCTTCCTTGTGGTAAATGGTATGAATGTCCCTGGTGGCGTCGGGGATGATCACCGGATCGCCCTCCCGGACGTAATAGGTGGCCAGTTCTTCATCCAGCGGGCCCCGCTCCAGGTATTCCCTGCTCAGTCCATACGCCGCTTTCAACGCCAGGGCGCCCTTGGGCTCTTCGATAAGTCGTATGGTGGCCGCTTTCAGGTTCATCACCGCAGGCAGGCGGGACACGATCAGGTTCAGGGTTTTATCGAGTTCATAGCTGGCTCCGATCGTCTTGCCGATCTCGTGGATCACTTTGAAATAATTCAACTGGGTTTGCTGTTCCTTGAAAACCCGTGCATTTTCAATGGCGATGCCGCACTGGTCGGCGAGAGCGGCCGCGAAATCGATTTCATCCTGGCTGAAAGAGCGCGGACGTTTGGTCAACAGCCTTAAGATGCCGCTGATGTTGCCCCGAATGGGGATGGGAACCACCAGGATGCTTTGGATGCCCTCTTTTTGGGTCGCCTCCGGGTATTTGATTCGGGGATCTTTGGCCGCATCCTCGATCACCATCGGTTCGCCTTTCAGGGCTTTGAAAATCGGTTCTTCCGTATCAATGGCGCCGCGGTTCAGGTATTCGTCGCTGAGACCGTGGGCCGCCCTCAGCACCAGATTCTTGCCGGATGCATCCAGCAGCCGAATGGTGGTCGCATCCACATCCATGAGTTCAGGGATTTTCCGGGTGATGAGGCCGAACACCTCGTCCGGTTCCAGGCTGGAGGTGATGGCTTTGACCACTTGGATAAATAAATCGAGAAATTCCGTTTTTCGTCCTGCAGGCATTAATGGGTTCTCCTTTTTATTCCAAATAACGACGCGAAGAGCCTGTCCGAAAACCGTAGATGTGGGTTCCAGGACAGGCCGCAGCGCTTTTTCAACCGCGGCAACAGTGGGACTGTTTCAAGTATGGTATTTACCATGAAAAATCAAGAGAATCCATCGAAAACCCATTGACCCGTCCCCCGATTCCCATTAATCTGCCTCCCGTAACCTGGGATGATCCGCTCCCGAACCCGAGAAGTGATTTATGGCCATACAGCTCGATCTCATTGAATTCATAAAAGATTACCGGAAACCGCAGGCACCGGCGGACGGCGCCCCCGGCCCGGAGCCCGACGCCCGCCCCGATCACGGCTTCGAGACGGACGTGAGCCGGGCCGTCCATTCAGCCCTGATCATGCGGCCCATCTACGAGCTGGATGCCCGCCGGTTCCGGGCCGGCGAGGCCGACGACCGGCAGGCTGCGTGGGAGGGGGTGGATGTTTTGTGGATCGCCTTCGCCGTCCTGGACGTCATTTCGGAGCTGACCGAGTACGGGGCCGGCGCGACCCGGGGGGAGGTACTGGAGAAGATCCGGCCCCTGGCCCGGCGGCAGGCCGCCGCCTGCGGCGCGGACGTGACCGAAGAGGGGCTTTCCGAGGTCCTCCACAAGGTCTTCGACCACCTGATCAACCGGGACAACCGGTACCTGCCCTTCGAGTACGCCTATTTTGACGGGGCCTCGGGCCGGTTCCGGACCCGGCGGTTCTGGCTCGTCAAAACGGTCTACACGGGCGAGGGACGCGAGGCCCTGTTCGCCCTCACCGACGAGGGGTACGCCGCCTATTTCGGCCTCCACGAGACCGGGGCCCTGGACGCGGCGGCCATCGGCAATCTTCGGATCAAGCTCCTCATCGAGCGGGGCAACGTGGACGACGCCATCTCGGTGGCCGACGGCAACCGGAAGCAGTGCGCCCGGAAGGCCCGGGAGGTCCGGAACACCCGCCGGGCCATCCAGCGCAACATCCATTCGGTGGACTTCAACCGCGTCCACGCCCTGGCCGAGGAGGGCGTCGATCAGGCCACCGACATCCAGAAGGAGGGGGGCCGCCTCCACAACATGGTGATCGAAAACCTCCTGGCCGCGAAGAGCGAGCGGAACCGGGCCAAGCTCCATCACCTGGCCGAACTGCTGGAGCGGCTCAACAACGGGTTGATGACGCTCTCCGGCGAACTCCAGCGGCTCCCGGAGGATTACCACAAGCACGGCCACAAGCTTTTCCGCCGCCGCCGTCTCGGGGCCTTTCCCCCCATGGAGGCGGTCATGGCCCGGGTCTGCCGCCTCGAAGAGACCGACGCCGCCGACGTGGGGCGGGAGTTCATCGCCCGCATGGACCCTCCGGTACGTCGGCCGCTCTTCGATCCGGCCGCCGTCATCGAAGCCTGCGACCGGGCCCTGGAGCGCCAGAACGTCCCCGGCGACCGCAAAGGCACGGTGCTGGAGGTGGACGGCCGCCCCATCGACCGGTTCGTCCCGGAACTGGACGACGCCGTCATGCACGCCGCCTTCGGGACCCTTCACTGTACGGTTCGCCGAAAGGGAGAGATCCGGCTGAGCGACCTTCTGGCCCAGGCCGCCGCCGCCGGAAACGGCGACCGGTTCCCCGTGGCCGTGGCCATGGCTGTTTTTCAATGCCTCGTGGATCGCCGCGTCTCGGAAAAACACCGGATTCGCGTCGACCTGCCCGACCCCGACGGCCGCATCGCAGTCGATCTGTCGGCCGGGCGGCGGTATCGGGGGCATGAGCTGCGGCTGGTTTCTGGGTTGATGACGCCCATGCCCATTCCCCGATAGCCGTCTTCCACCGAGCGCCCTTTAGGGGGCTGGGAATGACAGAGTTGGAAGGAATTATTATGACCACCGACACCACCTGCATCTACGAAGCCACCCGCCTCATCTACCTGAGCCTGGCCCACTCCAGCGGCAACAAGCGGATCACGGCCCAGAACAGCGTTGAGATGGGCGAACTGATCCAGCGGTTCCAGGCCGAGGAACCGTTCCGCCAGGCGGTGGACGCGGGGCTCAGGGCCATGGAACTCCGGCTGCTGGCCCTGGAGGACAACGGGCTGCGGCTGTCGGCCCGCGGGGCCGAGGCCTTTTTTTCCGCCACCATCACGGACTACAGCCGGCTGCTGGCCCGGAGCGATCTCAGGGCCGCGGACCTGCTGCCGGTCCACTGCGCCGTCGCGGCCGCCTTTTTCCCCACCGAGGCGGACCTGGACGTGCCGGTGGAGGACCTGGGGGCCATCGTCATGGCGGACGTCATCGACCTCCTCCGGCGGTTCGCCCGTGCCGAGGCGGCCCTGCCCGAGGACGACGACCGGCTCCATCCCCAGGTGCGGACCGTGGCCCAGCGGTTGCGGGAGATGCCCGAGGAGATCCCGGACCGCCAGCGGGCCGGGGCCGGCAACAGCTGGGCCGACCTGGCCGGACGGGTGGTCGAGCACATGGTGGAGACCGGGTACCTGCTGGCTTTCCACGAGACCCCCGGCGAAGAGATCGAATACCGGCCCACCACGGCCTACCAGACGGCCCTGCGGGAGGGGATCGTCTATTCCTTCCACGCCTTTCGCGACATCCTGATAGAAAACGCGGCCAGGGACGCATCCGCCGCGCCGGGAGAGGAGACCGATGTACCGGCTCAGTAAAATTTTCATCAGCGACATCGCCGCCGGGGAGAACATCCTGCGCAACGGGTTCATCCCGGTCTTCCGGGAAAACGGCCTGGCCGACCACGGGGTGCTCTTCGCCGCCAACGGCACCTGCAAGACCACCCTGCTGTCCTTTATCCTCAACGTCTTCTGCCCGGACCAGCGCCGGTTCGTCCAGAGCCTCCAGTCCGGCGGCGACAAGACCCTGGAGCAGTACCTCATCCCCGGCCGCCCGGCCCTGATCCTGCTGGATCTGGCCGTGACCCTGGAGCCCACCCTCTTCGACGCCGCGCCCGTGGACCACCTGGTCATCGGCCAGCTCCTCTACCGCCACCGGAGCGCGCCGGACAAGCTGGACCGCACCTATTTCATCGCCCGGTCGCCCGGCCTCTTCGACCGGCTCCGGGACGACTGGGACGACCTGTTGCGCCAGGATCAGCCCTACAAGAGCGCCCGGGACCACCTGGCCCCCCTGATCCAGGGGACCACGTCCCAGAAGGAATGGGCCGACACCCTGGAACGGCTGGGCCTCGACCCCTGGCTCATCGACCGACAGGTGGATTTCGCCCGCACCGAGGGGGGCATCAAGGACACCTTCAAGTTCCGGTCCGAGGCGGAATTTCTCGGGTTTTTCCTCGGGTGCGTGGCCGACATGGACGCCGCCGTCACCCTCCGGGATACCATTGACACCTCCCTCCGGAAGATGGCGGACCGGCCCCGGAAAAAACGGCAGCTCCGGGCCGCCCGGGAGTTGAAGGGCCGGATTTCGGATTTCGACGCCATCGCCCGGAAATGGCGGGAGGCCCGGGAGGCCGCCGACGCGTGGCGGACCCGGATCGGCGAGGCGGCCCACCTGCTTTCCGGTGCGGAGGCGTCCGCGGCCCGGTCCCTGGAGACCCAGGAGGCGGCCCACAACGAGGCCGGGGCGGCCCGGACGGCGGCCCGCGGCCGGATGGAGACCGCCGCCGCCAACCGGCTGGCCGTCTCCCGCCACCGGACGGAAAAGGAGATCGAATCGGCCGAAGCCGGGATCCGCCGGGCCCAGGGGGAGATCCAAAACCTCCGGGAGGAGGAAAAAGCCCTGACCGCCGCCGGACATCTGGCCGAAATCCGGAAGATCAGGGCCGGGGCGGACATCAAATCGGCGGCCCTGGACCGGGCCGGGGCCGAACTGACGCCCCTCCGCCGGAAGGTGGACGGGCTGGCGGCCCAATATCACATCCGCCTCGACGCCGACCGGAACCGGGTCCGGGAGGAGATCGCCGACCTGGAGGACCGCCGGAAAGCGGCCGGGACCGCCCGGATCGAGGCCGAGGCCCGGTTGAAAGATTTGTCCGGCCGGTTCAACGAGACCGATGCCGGTCTGAATGCCGTCGCCTCCCGCATCGACGGGGCCGCGGAAACCCGGAAAACCCTGCGCCTGGAACCGGAGGAGACGCCGTCCGAGGCCGCCGAACGGCTCGACGGAGAGATCGCGTCCCTGCAAGCCCGGTCCGACGACATCCAGCGGCGTGCGGCGGTCCTGGAGGAGGAGCGGCGGACCGAAACGGGCCGGTGGAAACGGCTTCAGACCGACCTCTCCGGCCGGGAATCCGACTTGAAGGCGGCCCGGGAACGGATGGAGGCCGAACAGCGGATGCGCAGGGAGCTGCTGGCCGATCCCTCCCTCCGCCGGGTGGCCGGCGGCGACGATTTCGAGCCCGCGGGCGCGGAGCTGATGTCCCGCCTGGACGACGCCCTGGCCCGGGAGCGGGACCGGCTCGAAGGAAAACACCGGGAACGGATGGCCCTGAAGTCCGAACTCGACCGCCTCGCCCGTATGCGGACCCTGACCGTGGACGACGGGACCCAGGACCTGATCGACCACTACCTCGGACAGGGGTTCACCGCCGGGGAACTCAAAGCGTTCCCGGAATACCTGGCCGCCCTCCACGACGACCCGGCGGAGATCGCCGCCTTTATCGAGCGGGACCCGGGCCGCTTTACCGGCATCATGGCCGCCGACGAATCGGTGATCGAAAAGATCCTGGCCCTGCCGGTCCCGGAGGGGCTCCACCGGCCAGTGGTGATCTCCCGCCCCTGCCCCATCGGGGAGGCCGCCGGCATCGATCACGCCGTGATCCGGCCCGCCGATCCGAACGTCTATTCCACCCGCCACATGGAGGGGCTCAAGGCCCGGCGCCGGGAGCGGCTGGACGTCCTTTCCGGGGAGATCCGCGACATCGGGGCCGATGTGAAGGCCATGGAACGGGCCAGCCAAAATCTCCACGCCTACCGGGAGCGTCACCCGGACCGGGCCGCCGCAACGGGTCTGGCCCACAAGGTCCGGGACCTGGAACGGGCCGTCGCCGATACCGCCGGAGAGATCGCGGCGTCCGAAGCCGAGCTGGAATCCATCGCCGGGCGGAAAGCCGAACTGGACGCCACCGGCCGGACCCTGGCCGAAGCCCTGACCCAGCGGAAAGAATGGAAGGACGGGGTGGACCGGTGGCTGGCCCATAACGCGGACCTGTCCGCCTGGGAGGCCGAGAAAGCGGCCCTGGGAACCCGGCGGGACGAACTGGCCCGGGGGATCGAGGCCGAACGGGCCGGGGTCCGGCGGCTCGACGAGGAGATCATGGGGCTCAAGGGCGACGTCCGGGTCCTGGAGGCCCGGCGCCAAAGCCTCGACGAGCGGGCCGGGGACGTGCCGCGCCCCCGGGATGCCGAGTTGTCGGACGCGGATCGCCGGGCGGCCCTGGACATGGACCTGAAAACGATCCGCAATCTCTACGACGGGGCCCGGGATGATCTGCGCCGCACGGCCGGGGAGCTGGGCATCGAAGCCCTCCAGAAGGAACTGACCGATCTCCAGGCGGATCTGGGGGACCGGGAAGAACGGCTGTCCGTCTTTTGCCGCGACAATCCTTATGACGACGCCGTCGCCGAAAAATGGGCCGCCCGGAGCGCGTCGGAGCGCGAGGCCCGAGCAAGGGCGCTGACGGAGACGATTCAGTCCCTCCGGGACAAACGGGTTCAACTGGAGACCGACCTCCGCCATTTTCGGGCCGAACTGGCGCGACTGGCCGACGCCCTGGCGGAAAAGGCCGCCCAGGGCGTC
>JAABTD010000172.1 GCA_011390065.1 Desulfobacteraceae bacterium | reverse complement strand
CAAACTGCCCCTGCTGGAAGAGGCGGGAAGCGCCCTGCTGTTTCTTCGGCCGCGCCGCTTCGGCAAAAGCCTCTGGCTGTCGGTGATGGAAAATTATTACGATGTCAACAAGACCGACGAGTTTGAAAGGCTGTTCGGCGATCTCGCCATCGGTAAAAATCCGACGCCGCTTCACAACCGATATCTGATTTTGAAATGGAATTTTTCCACCATTGCCGCCTCGGATGACGAGGCCGAGATGCGGCAGGCCGTTCATAACTGCATCAATGGCGCAATCGAGATATTTCAATCGGATTATCGGGATATTCTGAAATACGAGGTCGCGAGGGATAAAAACGACGCGCTGAGTTCATTGCTGTCCGTCCTGGCGGCGGTCAGAAAAATTCCCTATAAAATCCTCCTCCTGATCGATGAATACGACAACTTCGCCAACGAAGTGCTGATGAGCAATCCGCCCGGAAGCCAGGAGCGGTACGAGCGGCTGATCAAAGGCGAGGGGATGTTGAAAACCGTCTTCAAGGCGGTCAAGGACGGCATGGAGGGCCGCGGCATCGACCGGGTTTTCATCACCGGGGTGTCGCCGGTGGTGATGAGCGACCTGACCAGCGGCTTCAATGTGGCGGAAAACATTTATCTGTTGCCGGAATTCAACGATTTGTGCGGTTTCCGGGAACCGGAGATCGCCGACGTCCTGGAGCGGGTCGGGGAAACCTGTGGACTTTCCGATGAAAAAATCGCCCAGGCCCTGGACATGGTTCGCATCTTCTACAACGGCTATCGCTTCACCTACGCCGCCGCCGACCGGCTCTACAACCCCACTCTGATCCTCTATTTTCTGAAAGCGTTGCAGCGGGCCTGCCAATATCCCCGGCGGATTCTGGACACCAATCTTGCCATGGACAAGGCAAAGATCGCGTATATTTCACAACTTCCCCAGGGCGCGCCGGTGGTGGCCCAGGCCATGAATGAGGGAGACGCCCTCGTGATCCCCGAACTGGCGGACCGCTTCGGGATCGAAGAAATGCTCAAAGAACACCACGACCGGACGTTTATGATCTCGCTGCTGTACTATTTCGGGGTGTTGACCCTGGCCGGCCGGCGAACCGAGTATGAAGAACTGATCCTGGAAATCCCCAACCTGGCCATTCGCCGCCTTTATGTGGAGCGGCTCCACGAAATGATGCTGCCCACGGCCAGCGACATGAACGAGGCCGAACGGGCGGCGCGGCGGTTGCACCAAAAGGGCGACATCGGCCCGCTTTGCGCGTTCATCGAACAAAAATTGTTCCCGGTGTTCGACAACCGGGATTACCTGGGCGCCAACGAATTGACCGTCAAGACGCTGTTTCTGACCCTGCTTTTCAACGACACCTTTTACATCATGGATTCGGAACCGGCCCTGAAACGGGGATACGGCGACCTGATCATGCGGGTCCGGCCCGACATGCGTCATTCGGCCCTGCTGGATATCCTGATCGAGTTCAAATATGTGTCTTTGGGCAAAAACCGTCTCACCGGCCGGCAGGTTCGGAAGATGAGCCGGGAGGCGTTGACGGCGCTGAAGCCGGTCCGGGAAGGGCTCGACAGGGCCCAGAAACAGCTTTCACAATACCGGGAAGCCCTTGCAGACATTTACGGCGCCGACTTTTTGAAATTGCGCGCCTTCGCGGTGGTCTCGGTGGGGTGCGAGCGACTGGTCTGGCGGGAAGAGGGCTGACCGGCATCCGATGGACCCTGTTCAAAACGACGATAGATTGACCATACTGGTTGTGGATGATGAACCCAACATCCGCAAGACCCTCTCCTATTGCCTGAAGGCCGAAAGTCATGCCGTCGTCGCGGTGGGCAACCCCGCCGACGCCCTTGCCGAGGCCAAACGGCGGTCTTTCGATCTGGCCTTCGTCGACCTCCGGCTGGGGGCGGAAGACGGCATGGACCTGATTCCCCGCCTGTTGGCCGATTCCCCCTGGATGAAGATCGTGGTCATCACGGCCTACGGTTCCATTGAAAGCGCGGTGGCGGCCATGCGGCGCGGGGCCGAGGATTACATTCCCAAACCCTTCACCCCGGACGGGGTCCGGCTGCTGACCCGCCGCATCGTCCGGATCCGGCGGCTGGAAACCGAGGTCGCCGCGTTGAAGGCGGACCGGGACGGGCGATCCCCGGCGACGCGGCTCCACAGCGCCAACGCCGACATGCGGCGGGTCATCGACACCGCCCGGAAAGCCGCGGCCTCCGAGGCCATCATTTTGCTTCAGGGGGAAAGCGGAACGGGCAAATCGGCGCTGGCCCAGGCCATCCACCACTGGAGCCCCCGGGCGGCCCGGCCCATGGCGACCGTCTCCTGCCCCGCCGTACCCGCCGATCTGCTGGAAAGCGAACTCTTCGGGCACGTCAGGGGCGCCTTCACCGGCGCGGTCCGGAACAATCCGGGCCGCATCGCCGCCTGCGGGGGCGGGACCCTCATCCTGGACGAAATCGGCGACCTGGCGCCCCCGGTGCAGGCCAAGCTGCTGCGGTTCATCCAGGACAAAGCCTACGAGCGCCTCGGCGATCCGACCCCCCGGGAGGCGGATGTGCGCATCGTCGCGGCCACCAACGCCGATTTGGAGGGACGGGTGGCCGACGGCCGGTTCCGGGAGGATCTTTTCTACCGGCTCAACGTGATCGCCCTGACCGTTCCCCCGCTCCGGGAACGGCCGGAGGACATCCCGCCGCTGGCCGCGGCGTTTCTCGCCCATTTCAGCCAGACCCATCATAAACCGCTCCTCGCTTTCACGGCCGAGGGCGAGGCCGCGCTCAAGGCCCACCCCTGGCCGGGCAATGTCCGGGAACTGCGCAACGCAATTGAGCGAGCCGTGATCCTCTGCGGCGGCGACCGGATCGGGGCCGGGGATCTTCCCGGTCCTATCGTCCCAGACCCGGCCGGCCCCGCCATTGGCGACCGGGTTTCGCTGGCGGAGATCGAAGAACAGCACATCCGTCGCGTCATCGCCAACACCGGCTCTCTCCAGGAGGCCGCCGACGTGCTGGGCATCGATCAAGCCACCCTGTGGCGGCGAAGGAAAGCCTACGGCATTTAGAGCCTGATCGCCCCGCCCGCCGCCTTGCATTTTGCAAGACGCCCCCGTCCCGGCCTTTCAAAATTCAAGGCCAAATCAATCTCCTCTTTTTTACATCGTAAACAATTCAATACGTTAGGTTTTGGCATACCTGTTGCTAAACTGTTTGCGGGTACTGACGCATACCGAAAGGAGGGTCGAGACCCATGACGCTGAAACAGAAACTGCTGATCGGATACGGGGTGGTGTTCGCCCTCATGGGCCTGGTGGTCGCCTGGTCGGTGGCCAATCTCGTGTCCCTGGGCAAGGCCACCGATGCCATTTTGAGCGAAAACTACCGGTCCATCCTGGCCGCGGAGAACATGGTGGACGCTCTGGAGCGCCAGGACAGCGGCATTCTGCTCATGTTTCTCGGCGACACCGAAAAGGGCGTCTCCCAGTTCCGGGAAAACGAGGCGGTGTTTTTGGAATGGCTGGCCCGGGCCAAGGACAATATCACCATCGAGGGGGAAGCGGCCGTCGCAGCGTCCATCGAAGCCGCCTATGCGGCGTACCGGCGGATGTTTTCCTCCCTGACGGATCTGGGCATGGGACGAATCGAACCCACCCTGGCCACCTACCAGAAGCAGGTTCACGCCCTGTTTTTCCAGGTGCGGGACGTGTGCGTCCAACTCCGGAATCTCAACGAGAAAACCATGTACGCCGCCAGCCTGAAGGCGGGACGGGTGGCCGGCAGGGCCATCTGGTCAACCGTGGCGGTGGCCGCGTCGGCTCTGATCGTGGCGCTGGTTTTCAGTTGGCTGCTGGCGGAACGGATCGTCCGGCCCATCCGGAGCTTCATGGACGCCTCACGGAAGATTTCCTCCGGCGATTACGCCGTTGAAGTGCCGGTGGAAACCCGGGACGAACTGGGACGTCTGGCCGGGGAATTCAACCGGATGTCCAGCCAGCTCGCCCGATACCATGAAATGAACATCGAACAGATCATCGCGGAAAAAGACAAAGGCGAGGCCATTTTGTCCAGTATCGAGGACGGTCTGGTGGTGTTCGACGCGACGCTCCGGATGACGGCCATCAACCCCGCCGCGCGCCGAATATTGGGAGTCGGGTTTGTCGATTCGAAGACGCTGTTGTGCGCCGATTTGCTGCCGGCGCCATCGGTCTGCGATCTGATCCAGTGGACCGTCGAGACGGGAAGCCCGCCCAAACTCCCCGACGAAGAGCGGATCGTCACGTTCTCGGAGGAAGAAGGGGCCGGCCACTATCTGTTTTCCATTACGGTCATCGGCGGCAGCCGAAATCGTCAGTTGTCCGGCATCGTGCTGCTGCTCCGGGACGTGACCCGGCTCAAGGAGGTGGAGCGGCTCAAGAGCGAATTCGTCATGGCCGCCTCCCATGAATTGCGCACCCCGCTGACCAGCATGGGCATGAGCGTCGATCTGTTGCTGGAGAACGTCGGCCCCGACCTGGCCGAGAATGATCGCGAACTGTTGCAGGCCGCCCACGACGAAGTTCACCGGATGAAGGCCCTGGTCAACGATCTGCTGGACCTGTCCCGGATCGAGGCCGGCAACATCGAACTGAATTTCGAGCGGACCCCGGTCAAAACCCTGTTCGATCACGCCGAGGCCCTGTTCAAGCGGCAAAGCGATCAAAAAGACGTGCGGCTCGAAACGACGCTGGACGAGTCGGTCCCCGCCATCCGGGCCGACGCCAACAAGATCGCCTGGGTATTGACCAACCTGATCTCCAATGCGCTGCGTTATGTCGGCAAGGGCGGCCGCATCCAGCTCATCGGCCGCGGCGTCGGACCCTACGTTCACCTGTCCGTAAAAGACGACGGACCGGGAATCCCACCGGAATATCAATCGCGGATATTCCAGAAACTCGTCCAAATCAAAGGACGGGAACCGGGCGGGTCCGGCCTGGGCCTTGCCATTTGCAAGGAAATCGTCCGAGCCCACGGCGGCGCCATCTGGGTGGAATCCCAGCCCGGCCGCGGCAGCACGTTTACCTTCACCTTGCCGGCATTGCCGTGAAAGGAGGCAGCATGGATTCAAACGATCAGGAAACGGATGTGGCCCGCGATCGCTCCCAGTTGAACATCCTGGAGCAAAACCGCCGGTCGCTTCTTCGGAAAAGAGCGCTTGCGGAAAAACTCCGCAAGCATAACGTCAAGGCGACCCAACGGTCGAGCGAACCGGAGGAAATGGAAAAGGCCGAGGAACGCTACACCAGGGAAATGGCGGAAACCGACGCCGATCTGGAAAGAACGGAAGACAAGATCCGGCGCATTCGGTTCCGCATGGAAAAAACCGCCGGCCGCATCCTACTGGTTGACGACGAAAAAAACATCCGCCTGACCGTGTCCCGGGCCCTGGCGCCGCTGGAGATGCCCGTGGAGACGGCGGCCGACGGCGAAGAGGCGCTTCGGAAGCTCGAGGAAAACGGGTTTTCCATGCTGCTTCTCGACCTGAAAATGCCGGGGATCGACGGGATGACGGTGCTGGAGGAGGTTCGGCGAAGATGGCCGAACCTCCTTGTCGTCATTCTCACGGCCTATGGCAGCATCGACATCGCGGTGGACGCCATGAAAATGGGGGCCGCGGATTTCATTCAGAAACCCTTCAGCCCTCAGGACATCCGGGATCTCGTGAAAACGGTGTTCGAGCGCGGGCCCATGGAAAAGGAGTTGTAGCCATCCGAAAACAGATGCTCAAAGCCCATCCGGCGGTCCTGGTGCTGGGGAGTTTTATCCTGGCCATGATCGTGGGCGCCCTGCTTCTCAAACTGCCGGTTTCCACCCGAACCGGGAACATTTCCTGGAGCGACGCGATGTTCACGGCCACGTCCGCCGTGTGCGTCACCGGCCTGATCGTGGTGGACACCGGAAGCTATTTCACCGTGTTCGGTCAGTGCGTGATCCTCGCCCTGATCCAGGTCGGCGGTCTGGGCGTGATGACCTTCTCTGTGACCCTCTTCCGCTGGATCGGGCGGAGCGTCTCGTTTCGGCAGCGAATGGTCATGCAGGATTTGTTCGCCCATACGCCCCGGGAGGACATTTTCAGCCTGGTCAAAAGCATTGTCCTGTTCACCCTTCTCGCGGAACTGGTCGGCGCCGCCCTGTTGACGGTCCACTGGACCGGGGAATATCCCTTGCCCCGGGCCGTCTATACCGCGGTTTTTCATTCGGTGTCCGCCTTCTGCAACGCTGGATTCGCCCTGTTTTCCGACAGCATGATGCCCTACAGCGGCGACATTCTTCTGAACCTGACCGTGTGCAACTTGATAGTGGCGGGCGGCATCGGGTTCCCCGTGCTCTACGACATGCAATCGTGGTTTGTCCGGAAAATAAAACGACAAAAGGTCCGGCTGCTGGTTCAGACCAAGACCGTGTTGCTGACCACCGCCGTCCTGATCGTCTCCGGCGCCGCCATATTCGCTTTTCTGGAACCCAACGTCCAGGGGCAGGCGGCATCGCCGGCCCATCGGATTCTGATCCCGCTGTTTCAGTCCATCACCTGCCGCACCGCCGGCTTCAACACGGTGGACATCGGCTCGCTCACGGACGCCGCCCTGGCGTTGATGATCTTTCTCATGTTTTTCGGGGCCTCGCCGGGCTCCTGCGGCGGCGGCGTCAAGACCACGACGCTGGCGCTGCTGACGGCCTTTACCGCGGCCCGGATTCGGAAGCAAAAACGCGTCAACCTGTTCAAAAAAAGCATCCCCGATGAAACCGTGACCCGAAGCATGTCCCTGGTTCTGGTCTCCATCGGGATTATCGGCCTGGTGTTGTTTATGCTCCTTGCCGGAGAACCGGCCGCCGCTCACGAAGCGTCGGTTCGACAACGGCCGTTTCTCGCCTATCTGTTTGAAACCGTGTCGGCGTTCGGGACCGTGGGATTGTCCATGGGTGCGACGTCGGAACTGAACTTGTGGGGCAAAAGCTGGATCATATTAATGATGATCGTCGGCCGCGTGGGCGTGCTAACTTTCGCCTACATCATCGTAGGCAGTGGCCCGACCAACGGCGTGGAACACGCCGAAGAAAATCTGATGATCGGATAGAAAAAGGGAGAAAACAAGCATGAAGCGATTCGCCGTCATCGGCCTCGGCAATTTCGGTTTTTACGCCGCCAAGGCCCTGTTTGAAGACGACAACGAGGTGATCGCCATCGATACGGACAAGGGCCGGGTGCAGGCCATCGATCCCTATTGCTCCGAAGCGGTGGTGCTGGACGCCACGGACAAGGAGGCCGTGAAGGCGTTGGGGCTGGACGCCATGGACGGAGTGATCGTCTCCACCGGCACCAACATCAGCAACAGCATCCTGATATGCCTTCACTTAAAGGAAATGGGGGTGAAAAAGATCCTCTGCAAGGCATTGGACGACGACCACGCGAAAATTCTCAAACTGGTGGGGGCCTCCGAGATTATTCACCCCGAGCGGGACATGGCGGTGCGGGTATCCAGGGGGCTGTCTCAGCCCAACATGCTGGAATTCATACCGCTTGCCGATGAGTTCGATCTCATCCAGGTGGGGCCGCCGAGGGCCTTTATCGGCAAAAGTCTGAAAGATTTGAATTTGCGCGCCAAGCACAATGTGCATGTCATCGCCATCAAAGAACTGGTTCCCGAAAATTTCATTCTGGTCCCGCCCGCCGATTTCGTGATCAAGGACAGCGACATTCTGATCATGCTGGGCAAAACAAAAGACATCCGGCGGATTAAAGCGCTGGCTTAGAGGGTCTCATTTGCGCCCCCCCCTTCCGTTTTGATTTAGGTCAAGGACATCTTTGCGTCACTGTCGTTACTATGGCCGCAAACGCCTTCTGCGTCCGATACGCCAAACAAACGGGAGACGAGGCAATGAGATGAACAAACCAAATCAAAGACACGACAAAAACGGCCGGCGGGTCACCGCCATCGTCGCCGGCAGAGGCGACATGGGGTTTATCCGGGAAGTGGCGGAGCGATCCGGCGCGGACCTGAGCGTCTGCTTTCACTGCCGGTGCTGCGCGGGGGGCTGCCCTTTTATCGAGGCCATGGATCATTCGCCCCATGGCGTGATCCGGCTGGCGCAGTTGGGGCTGCGGGACGAAGCTTTGCAATCCGCGACCATCTGGACCTGCGTGGGGTGCCACACCTGTTCCATCGCCTGTCCCATGGCCATCGACATGGCGGCGGTCATGGACGCCCTGCGACAAATCGCCATAGAGACCGGCGCCGCCACCTGGTGGACCCCCGGCCCATGCTGCGATCCGCCCGTTTGATCGGGTGAGGCGCCGGCCGGACGCCTGAAAAACCCAGTCCCGGATGCGGGATCGCGGCGCGGGCCGCGCGGATCAATTTTCAGCTTGACTTATAATCGAGCGCTTTAGTACATTGCCCACAATCGTTCCTTGCCATGTGTAATGGCGCTGAGTCGGCCCGTTTTCAGGAATATCGCATCCCCCGCCCCCCCAACCTGAAAGGAGGAAGCAGAATGGACGACAAGAAGAAAAAGAAGATCGTGATCGCGGGGGTGCTCGTCGCCCTCGGCCTGATTCTGGGATTTCCTCTTTTCAGTCTTGGTTACTATACCATGGTGCGGACCTCCACGCCGCAGTTCTGCGCCTCCTGCCACGAAATCGAATACGCCTACGACACATGGAAGACCTCCTCCCACCACAACAATGCCCACGGTTTCGTGGCCGACTGCATGGACTGCCATCTGCCGGCCCCCCACGATACCTTCAATTTTTTCTACGCCAAGACCATGCACGGCATCAAAGACGTCATCGTCCACTTCACCATGGACGAATACGACCGGGAGGAAAACCGCGAAGCGGCCTACAAAAGCTTCAAAAACCAGCAGTGCCAGAAATGCCACCGCAATCTGCTTTATATGCCGGAAAAACGCGGGGCCATGCTGGCCCACCGCTCCGTGGTCTACGCCCGCCCCGGCTACGAAAAAAAATGCGTGGACTGCCACCGGAATCTGGTCCATTTCCAGCGCCCGGTTTACGATTACCTGTAGGGCATCCCCGGAGGTTTGGAGTTCCGCCTTCAGGCGGCGCCCCAACCTCGCGACGACAATGATCGTTTATCCAAGACAAACGAAAGGAGGCGCGTGATGAAGCGGTACTGGACAATGGGCTCCATAGGATTGGCGGCGATTTTTCTGGTGGTCGCGGCAAACGCTCTGGGCCAGCAGGAGGCTGCCGACGCCCAGGCGCCCGGCAACATGCCCAAGGAAAAAGCGTTCCGCATCGAACGATCCATGCCCCGGGAGGCCGTCACCTGCATTGAATGCCACAAAAAAGAGCACCCGGGCATCTTCGCCGACTGGGCGGCCAGCCGGCACGCCCATGCCGGCATCACCTGCTACGACTGCCACCAAGCCGAAGAACACGACCCGGACGTGAGCAAAGGCCATTTTCAGTACTATGACGAATACGTCCGGAAATTCGGCGCCAAGGACTTCTACAAGGTCCCGGTCTCCGGCGTCGTCACCCCTAAGGACTGTTCCCGTTGCCACCCGGACGAGGCCAAACAATACAGTGTGAGCAAGCACGCCAACACCATGGAAATCATCTGGAAGATCGACCCCTGGCTGAACCACGGCATGAACAGCGACTTCGAGCGGGCCTCGGGCTGCTATCATTGCCACGGCACGGTGCTGAAGATGAAAGACGGCGAACTGGACCCCGACACCTGGCCCAACGTCGGCGTCGGACGGGTCAACCTGGACGGAAGCCTGGGTTCCTGCACCTCCTGCCACACCCGCCACCGGTTTTCCGTGATGGACGCCCGGAAGCCCGAAGCCTGCGGCCAGTGCCATCTCGGCCCCGACCATCCCCAGATCGAGATTTTTACGGAATCCAAGCACGGCGACATTTACGCCGCCTTCGGAGACGAGTACAACTGGACGGCTGCCCCCGGCACATGGAGCCCCGGCGTCGACTACCGCGGCCCCACCTGCGCCTCCTGTCACATGTCCGGATCAGGCTCGGTGACGACCTCCCACGACGTGACCGAACGCCTGGCCTGGGAGATCCAGGCGCCGCTGACGGTCCGCCCCTCCGAGTTTGCGGCATTCCCGGCCAAGACCAACCACGAGACCGAACGCAACAAGATGAAGGAGATCTGCCGCCAGTGCCACGGCGACACATGGATCAACGCCCATTTCAACACCTTGGATAAAGTCGTCGAAGAGTACAACGAGGTCTATTTCAAACCGGCCAAGAAGATGCTCGACGACCTCTACGACAAAGGGTTGATGGAACCCAAACCGTTCTTCGACGAAGAACTGGAAGTCGAATACTATGAATTGTGGCACCACGAGGGCCGCCGTGCCCGGATGGGCGCGGCCATGATGGCCCCCGACTACGCCTGGTGGCACGGCTTCTATGAATGCAAAAAGCGGTACAACAAATTCATGAAAGAGGGCCGGGAGCTGATCCACGAAAACAAAAAGGCATACAAGGCCGAGGACTTTCCCAACGCCACCGGCGACACCACCAAGCCGGCCGAAATCTTCGGGAAATCGGAATAATCCCCGATCAATTTCGTAGCCCCTGCATGAAAATCCCCCCGACCGGTTTCACAAAGCGGCCCGGGGGGATTTTGTTTTTTTGAGGGCGAATTGGACCCTTGACCATTATACCGGAATTTGGTATAATTAGAAAATCGGCGTTTCACCTTCTTCCCAAAGACTTGCATCGGAAAGCTCAGATCAAGCTCGCCCGGTTGGGTGCGGCGACATCATTGCAGGATTTACAGGAAATTCGTGGAAATCGTTTTGAAAAGCTTGCGGGCGACCGAAAAGGTCAATACAGCATTCGGATCAACGACCAATATCGTATCTGTTTCAAATGGCAAAACGGCGATGCGGTCGATGTCGAGACTGTCGACTATCATTGACAAAGGAGCCGTCACATGACTGACCCCCATTATACGCCCGTACATCCGGGGGAAGTATTGAAGGATGAACTGGAAGAGATCGGCCTGACCCAATCCGCCCTCGCCAAACATATCGGCGTTTTGCCCAAAACCATCAATGAAATCTGCAGAGGAAAAAGAGGCATCAGCGCGGAGATGGCGATGAAATTTTCAAAAGCGTTGGGCGGCAGCCCGCAGTTCTGGTTGAATCTTCAAAATAATTGGGAGATCAGTCAGGTGGAAGCGTCGGTTTTTGAAGGAATTGAGCCTGTCGCTGCTTGACATCATTTCGCCCCGCCATTCCAAGAAGAAAACGAGGAGACCCCATGCCCATACCCGGCAATCTTTTGACCACGGCCATGGCGGTGATGCCCCATCGGGACGTGGACCGGGCTCTGGAAACGGCCCTGTCTCTGGACATCCCCTTCT
>JAABTD010000171.1 GCA_011390065.1 Desulfobacteraceae bacterium | reverse complement strand
ACGTTTTCGCTGAACCCGTCGAGGTAGGTTTCAAAGTCGGCCTTGAGTTGTTGGAGCGTCGGGCGGCCCTGGCGGAGATCCCGCAGATTGAACGGCGAGTTGTTGTAAAAGGCGTGGTTGGCGTTCGGGCCGGCCGCCTGGCAGAGGGCCACTTCCTTGTTGGAGACGCCCGCCTTATCGAGCTGCTCGTTCATCTTCAAGACATCCTGCTTGGTCTCTTCCAGCACGGCATCGAGCCGCCGGATGACCGTCATGGGCAGGATCACGTCGCGGTATTTGCCGCGGACATACACGTCCCGCAGCACATCGTCTGCAATGGACCAGATGAAGTTGGCGATCCAGTTGAGTTGTCCGTTTTGGAGAGTCATGGTGATGGAGGTCCGTCAGCGGGTTGGGGTTTTTGGCTTGGTCCAGCATATTTGCTTCGCAGCATTCGGGATCATGTAACATATGACAAAATTTGCGTCCAGTCGGATTTTGACTGTTCCATCCTGGTAGATGCGCGGAGGTTTTCGAAACCAAGTCGTAATTGGCTATTTTTTGATAAACTTTTTGCGAGGTGGGGAAAAGGGGGGAAGTCTGTGGTTTGCTGTTTGGCTTATGACTGGAACCAATCAACACCAATTCAACGGCCGTCCGCAAACCCTTCTTCTCGCAACATCGATTCCAGCATGTCCGGGTTCGCGGCGGCCCCATCGACCTGATGGCCTTTGTCACTTCGGCTTCGGTCAAGAATTTTTCTTGCATGTACGCAACATAATGACGTAACAAGGAAGTCGTGGCGCGAGTATCCCCACTTCCATGTTGGAACCGGAAAGAACCTGAAAAGCGCTCGGTTCGATGTCGCCGACGTGATAGAGTATTTGAAGGGACGGGATGATGACCGTGTGGAGGACATCCGGGGGAAATGGCCGGCGCGCGGATCGGCGAGGCGTCCGGCCGTTCACGTTCCATTCGCTCCGGCATTTTGTGGCGTCGGTCCTGGCTGACAATGGAAAGGCAACGAAATGACATATGAAAACGAATTGGCAGTGGCCCTGGATGCCGTTGAAAAAGCGTCCGCGCTCTGTCGGAAGGTTCAGCATACCATCGATGTGGACGCCGTTCAGAAGGCGGATCGCTCCCCGGTGACGATAGCCGATTTCGCCAGCCAGGCGGTGATCAATATGACATTGCGGCGGGCATTTCCAGACGACCCGATGGTGAGCGAGGAGGAGTCGGCCGTTTTGAAGGAAAACAGCGATCTCCGTGGGAAGGTGGTGGGGCTGGTGCGGGATATCGATCCATCGGCGACCGAAGCCGATGTTCTGGGCGCCATCGATTTCGGCGACCGGGAGATCGATTTCACCCAACGCTACTGGACGCTGGACCCCATCGACGGGACCAAAGGATTTTTGCGGGGAGAACAATACGCCATCGCCCTGGCCCTGGTGGCAGGCGGCGCGCCGGTGCTGGGGGTGCTGGGATGCCCCACTTTTAAGTTGAACGAGGGGGACCGGGGGGGCTACCTGTTTTACGCTTGCCGGGGGGCTTCAGTCCCCGCCGTCCAGGGGACCATGGCCCGCCCCCTGGACGGCGGAGAACCCCGTCCGGTGCGGGTGGACGCCATCGCCGATCCGAAACAGGCCCGGTTCTGCGAATCGGTTGAAAAGGCGCACGCGGCCCACGATGTCCATCACCGGATCTCGGCGGCCATGGGCATCGAGGCCTTTCCCTGCCGAATGGACAGCCAGGCCAAGTACGCGGCGGTGTCCAGCGGCGCGGCATCCATCTATCTGCGGCTGCCCCGCTCCGAGGTGTATCGGGAAAAAATCTGGGATCATGCGGCCGGGGCCATCGTGGTGACGGAGGCCGGCGGATCGGTGACGGATTTCAGCGGAAAGCCCCTGGATTTTTCAATGGGTCCCAAACTGCTGAACAACTACGGCATCGTGGCGAGCAACGGCCGTCTGCATCCCCGGATTCTAGCGGCCATCAAGCAGGAGGCGTGACAAAACCCATCCTGTTCCTCCGCCTCCGGCCCGCTCCTCCCCGCTCCTCATCGACGCGGTTGAGCCCTTCCATTGCATTCACGGATCGGGCGTCACGATACAGCCCCCCTCGAAGTCTTCCGCGCAGAAACAGGTGACGAGCGCGCCGCGCATCCCGTCCAGGGAGGCGGTGATCATCAGGTCGTGGGATCCTTTCCGCTTGGGCGAACAGTATTCCAGTTTGTAGTGGCTGTTGGCGTCTTCCCGGATCCGCTGGGCGATCTCTTCGAATCGGGGAACGAGTTCTTCCACGTTGTCGGCAAAGGGGGAGCCGTCTTTCCCGATGGCCGTGAGCACGCTCTCGTCGATTTCCCCCCGAAGCCCGATGGTGTAGATGGACACCCCGGGTGCGGTGGTCTCCACTGCGTTCAACGCCTCTTCCCGGGTGCGCCAGCCCGCCTGATCGGCGCCGTCGGTGAAGATCACCACCGAGCCCACCGAGACCACGCCGTCGAAGGTTCCCACCCGGCGTTCGACTTTATCGATGCCGTCAATGACGGCGCCGTAAAGATTGGTGGAGAGATCGTCGCTCATCTCCGGATGAATGGCGTCGATCCGGTCCAGCAGGGTGCTGGCGTCCGAGATGAAATCCTCCACCAGCGGATGGATCGCCCGGGCCCCGTCGAACCACCAGATGCTCATGTCCATGCCCGATTCGCCCGATGCGTCGTCGGTGCGCCCCATCACCGAGAAGACAAATTCCCTGGCGGCCTGTTTCAGGGCCGGCAGGCTGTCGGAGCCCAGGATGCTGCCGCTCAGGTCCAGCAGCAGGAGAGTGTGGGACCGGAACTGACCCGGCATGGGGACGATCGTCTGCTGGCTTTCGTACTGGGAGATGAGGTCGCCGTCTTCATAGACCAGGAAATCTTCGGTCCGGAGTCCGGTGACGGGCAGGCCGTCGACGGTGTCTATTTTGAAAAACACCGAGACATTGGCGGGCTGTCGGACCTGCTGGTCTTCAAAGGTGAAAACCAGTCCGTTCTCCTCGATCAGGGGCTCGGTTTCACAGTCGCAGTCGCCGCCGCCGGAACTGCTGGAGCCGCCGCAACCCGAGAGCATCAGCAGCCCGGCCATTGCCAATGCCGTCGCCGTTATCGTCGCTTTTTTCAAAAAGATCATACGGGTCCACTTCTTTCTGCTGTTTCCAACGGATGATGTGTTTCTGGACAGGGGGAAAGGCTATCCCTTTGGGTCATTCCGCTTTCTGTTGAGGATCTCGATGGGGGGCGGCGTCTCTCCGATGCCGCGGAGTTCCGGCCGATACATGGATTCCACCAGGGGAGGCGGCGCGGAAAAGGTTCCGGGCGTCACGGCCCGCACCAGGTAAAACAGATGCGCGGCGCCATGTTCGGAAAGCCGAACCGCTGCCGCGTACCGGTCGTCCCGGAACTCTTCGTGGAGAAGGTCGGCCTGCTCCTTCAACCGCCACAGGTCGGCGTCTTCGATCTTGAACGCCTCCAGGCTGACCGCATGCTTCAGGTTCTGATTTTCGATTTCAAACCCGGCCGGCAGCAGGTCCGCCACCAGGGCGTCGGGAATCCATCGTTCGGACCGGACCGTCAGATGGACCACCCGCAGGTCTCCCACATGAAAGGTCCGGCTGGTCACAGGTTCCCCTTCCAGGCTGTAGAGCTGTCGTTTTATGGAGATGATTTCGCTTTCTTCGGGCGGCGGGGTCCGGGTGTAGCCGCTGACCACCGCCGATGCATAAAGGATGCCGTCGGCGCCTGAAGCGATGGTGACGCCTTTGTTGAAATCCGCCGCATCCGGCATGAAACGATAGTCGCCGGTCGCCTTGAGGGACATGTGCCGGTCCCCGATCATCCGGACCCCTTCCCAGGACTTTTTCTCCAGGGACGACAGCGAGACGCCGGCCTGGAACAAGGCGTATTTCTCCTGGGTGCTCAACCAGCGGCGGGCCCGAAGCCGGTCCTCCAGATCGAGCATGAGGCCGTCGAGCCCCTTCACTGTCTCGTCGGCTTTAATGAGCAGGGTCAGGGTCAGGGCCAGATCCCGGAGGCGGCTGCCGTAATCGCCCCAGTAGCCGTCTTCTTCCCGCCGCTTGTCCACGGCCAGGGTGAGCGCCTCCAGACTCCGTTTCCGGTCGCCCATCTTAGCCAGGGCGGACCCCAGATGGGCCAGGGGAAGACCGGCGCCTGATTTCTCCCCGCGGTTGTCGTAGAGCGTTCGCAAGTCGCCCAGGGGCGCACGGTTAAGACCGGCCAGCACATGGCCGGCGTAAGCCCGGGCCGCAAAGGCGAGCTTTTCGGCCGCCGCTTTCTCCAGGTAATCCGCCATGGGCGGCGCACTCTTCAGGTATGCCGTCAGCCGGATCAGGGCCTTGTCCAGCAGGTCGGCCGGCAGATTCATGCCCATGTCCCGGGCCGAGAGGAGAAAGTCGGTCACATAGACCGTCAGCCAGGGGTTTTCCGGACTGGATCGATTCCAGAGGCCGAACCCCCCCGAAGCCAGTTGCATGGCGGCGATGCGGTCGATGGCGTCGGCCAGCCGTTTGATCCGCTCGTTCTTGTCGATGGCGGGCAGGTCAAATTCGGCGATCCGTTCCGGCGTGGCGTACAGCAGCGGCCAGGCCCGGGACGTCGTCTGCTCCAGGCACCCGTAGGGATACGCGATGAGGCCCTTCATGGCTTCCCGGAGGTTGAGGGGAAGCGTCGGCGACACACTGACGACGGCTTCCACCGTGGAGGGGATGAGATCGGCGATCATCCGGTCGTCGAGCATGAAAGTTTCGCCCTGACGGAGGATTTTGCGCGCTTCCCGAACGATGCCCGGGTACCCGGGACGAACCCCCAGCTGCCAGTCGCGATGGAGGGTGACCCCCTGCCCTTCCAGCGAAAGCCGGATGACGCTGCCGCCGAAGGCGCCCGTCGCCGTTACGGGGAACCGCAGGGTGGTCTTTTCACCGTCTTTCAAGGCCAGGCTGCGCTCCCCCCGGCTCAGCGCCAGGGGCGGTTCGGCGGTCATCTCGAGGGTCAGGTTCTGGTCTTCGCCGCTGAGGTTATGGACATCCAGGGTGAATCGGGTCTCGTCGCCGGGCGAGAGAAACCGGGGCATGGAGAGCTGGGTCACTACCGGGGCCGCCACGACGACGTCCCGCTCGGCCGAACCGAACCGGCCGGCGCTGAAGGCAATGGCCATGACCCGGAGCCGCCCGTTGAAATCGGGAACCTGGAATGTGACCTCGGCCCTGCCATCGGCGTCAAAAGCCACGGGGCCGTTATAGAGGGAGACCAGCTTCACCTTGGTTTCCGGTTTTTTGCCGCCGGTCAGATCCGCGTCTCCCCCGAAACGGAGCCGGGCCGTCTGCCCCTCGAGATTTTCGATCACCTTGGCGTAAAGATCGTAGCTTTCCGCCCCGTAACGCCGTTTGGCGAAAAACCATTCAAAAGGGTCAGGGGTCTCGAAATCGGTGATGTTGAGAATGCCCACATCCACGGCGGCCACCGTGACGTAAGCGTCGGCCTCCGGAGATTCCGACGTCTGCTGAAGGGTCACGGTGAGCGGTCCGTTGGGCGTGATCTTGTCCGGGGCCGAGACCGCCAGCGGCATCTCGCGTTCCGCCCGTTCCAGGGGCAGATGGATCAGGCCGATGGACCGGTTGGGGGTGATCTTCTCCTCGGCGGTCACAGGGCGGAAGACCACGGCGCTGATGTAAAGATCGTGTCGGTCCCATTTGGCCGACACCGGAATCTGGATCATGGTCCCTTCGGCCGACACCTTCCGGCGGCCGACCCAGAGGGGGGAATCGCCTTCCACCATGATGAGGGCCTCCCCGTCATGGGGCGGCGTGACGGTCAGTCCGATCACGTCTCCCGACCGGTAGGCGGGCCGATCCAGGGTCAGGGCGACCTTGTCGGGGCGGGCCGCGGATTCCCCCTCGCCGGCGTCGTACCACCAGTACCGCCCCACCCGGAACCGGACGCTGGTGGTCAGACCGGTCTCGGGGTCTTCAATGGACAGGAGGTACTGGCCCCTCTCCAGGTGGAGGGTGTAAGGTTCCGCTTTGCCGCCTTCAAGGGTCATGGCGTCGGTGAGGAACCGATAGGTCTTTTCGGAATACTGGTAACGCCAGCCCGTGGATTCGGAGTATTCCCAGTAATAATCCCGATCTTCTTTGGTCAGGGTCATCAGAAGATTTTCGGCCGGCAGCCGCTCGCCCGCCGGATCGGTCCGAACCACGTCGAACGTCACCGGGCCTGCGTCGGCCAGGAGATCGTCGAAATGCGGCCGAACGCCCACTAGTTTGTCGGCGGGCCACATGGTGCGCCGGATGTTTCGGGTCACCGGCCGTCCGCCCGATTCATAAAGGCTGGCGATGACCCAGACGGACAGGGGACTCTCGATCTCTTTCCACCGGCTCTCCACCGTCAGCGTGGCGTGGCCGGCATCGTCCAGGGTGATCTCTTCCATCTCCCAGTAGTCCTGATAATCCTTGTCGCCCGCCCGGCCGAAGAGAAAGCCCTTGAGATCCTCGGTCAGCTCCCGCCGGGCCTTGACCAGGACCTTGGCCTCCAGCCGGTTGCCGGCGGCCGGCGCGCCGTAGAGGTATTCGCCGTTGACGTCCACTTCGATGGCGTCTTCGGGACCCGGATGTTCGGGTTCGGCGGAAAGATCGAGCTTCATCCGTTCGGGGAGGAATTCCTCTACATGAAATTCAAAGACGCCGGCCGGCGATTGGGCCGACGGGCTGTCGTAGACCCGGAGCTTCCACAGGCCGGTCTGGGCGTCGGCCCGGATGTCGAGGGTCGTTTCGTAATAGTTGAGCCCTTTGAGCGGTTCCGGATGGAGGACCAAACTCCGCGCCTCCCGGCCGTCGGGGCGGAACAGCTTGGCGGTCAGGGGACGGGCGTCGGTGAGCCGCCCGTCGTGGTCCCGGAGCAGGGCCGACACCACGGCCTGTTCGCCGGGCCGGTAGAGGTCCCGGGGGCTGTAGAGAAAAACCTCCCGGGGCCGGTAGGGACGGCCGGACAAGTCGAATTCGCTCAGATCCAGGGCCGGCGCGTCCAGGGGAAGAACGCTGATCCCCTCGCGGCCGCGGGCTTCCACGATTCGGACGTTCCGGGTCAGGCTGCCGGGATACCGGTACCGTCCGTTTTCATCAGTGACGCCCTTGTGGACGATCTCGCCCTTTTTATTGAAAAACCGGAGGTCGATGTCGGCAAGGGGGCGGCCGGTCTCAAGGGACACGGCCGCCAGGAGGGATTCGTCGTCATAGACCCGGGCATGGAGTCCGATGTCCGTGACCAGGAAATAGGTGGTCTGGTAGTTGTGGGCGTATTCCCCGGGCTGTCGCATGACCGCCAGATAGACGCCCGGTTCTTCCAGGGCTGAAATCGTTTCTATCGGGATATGGCGGACCACCCGGCGGTTTTCCGGGACGTCCAGGCTGAAGCGCCCCGAGAAGACGATGTCGCCGTACGAATCCATCCGGTCCAGCCTGTAGTAACTCTGGCGTCCCGTAATGTTGTTCCATTGGATGAATTGGGTCAGGCTCGATTCGTTTAGACGGAAAAACTCGATGTCCACCTCCGGCACGTTGACGGCGACCACGGGCAAGCCGTCGGTCATCCCCGCCGGCAGAATCAGCCCCTCGCCGGCGAAGCTCACCACCGGGGTGATCTTCCGGGTGGTCACGGCCTCGCTCACCCGCCGGCCGAGGGTCCGGCCGTCCGCGGCGGTCAGGGAAGGGAGCACGGTGACGGAGTATTCGGTCTCCGGTTCGACATGGGGAAAATAGAGGGTCCGGTGATCATCGGAAAGCACCCAGGCGCTTTTGAGGCTTTCCTGCGGATCACTGATGCGGAGATAGTCGTCGTGGCGGACGGTGGGATCCAGGGGGCCGGAGAGGAGCACGGCAATGGCCGGGCCGCCCGCATAGGTCCGTTCGCTGATGTCGAGGACCCGAAAATCGTCGGCGGCTTGAACCGCCGCCGGCGTGGATTCAGCCGCCGAAAGGGGGGAAACCGCCACGGCGCATGCCAACACTAAAAAGGCGCACAACTTCACGCGTCTGGTCTTCATGTTCCATCTCCTTGGAAATACGATTGCGAAAGGACCCTGACGCCGGCGGGAAAATACTGAAACGCGGCCCGGATCAATCGAGGAAAGAAAATTCCTGAATCAGATTTTCGATGATGGTCATGTTTTTGGGCGCGATGCTTTCGAACTCGAAACCGATGGCGTAAAAATTGGGATTGACGTCTGTTTTGCACCACACGCTGACGGCGTCGAAGGCGATCTGGTTGTCGCCCTCGATCACATCCGGCAACACCATCCGAAGCGCCATGTGAACCCCTGTTTTTATGGGATTTTCGGTGGTCAGCATAAAACCCCTTGTGGTGATGTCCACCAGCTGCCCGACGAGGCGGTCGGTTTCGCGGTCAAAGATGCTCAGGTAATAAATCAGGTGTCGTCGTCTGACCTTTCGTTGTTCGGACATGAGACCTCTCCAGTGCTGAATAGGGACCGGGTGTTCGGCGGCATGCGGCGGTGGGAAACGACCGCATGCCGATGACGATCAATCAGGGCCGGGATCAGCTTTCATACTTGAAAGAGAGCGCCACCCTTGCCCGGAAGGCCGAGACTTTGCCTTCCTCCACCCGCATGTCGAGTTTTTTGATTTCGGCGATTCTGAGATTTTTCAGGCTTTTCCCGGCGGTATCCACCGCAGCTTTGGCGGCGTCTTCCCAGGATGTCGCGCTCGTTCCAACCAGTTCGATGACCTTGTAAACACTTTCCGACATGGTAAACCTCCTTGGTTAAATGGGGTTTGGAAGGACACGGGGCCGAAACCCCGTATCCATAGTTTATACCAGATGCCCGCGGGATTCACAAGAAATTGTCCCGGATCAGCCCCCGAAACTTTACCGCGCCCCGGCCGCCGCCCGGAGCGAAAAGAAGGCTTCGGCGAGCCCGACCCGGCCGTTCCCGTCGATATCCACGCCGGCCCCGACATAATCCGCCCGCAGCCCGGAAGGGGAAATGCCGACGATCACTTTCAAAGCGATGACCCCGTCGTTGAGATCCACCACGCCGTTGCCGTCGAGGTCGCCGGGTTCCATGGAGGGTTCGGTCTCCACCGTGAAGGTTGCAGATGGCAGGCCGTCCTGGTCCAGCAGAACGGGGATCACCCGATAATAATAAACCGTGCCGTGGCTCAGGCCGACGACCTCCTGGGTCGTATCTTCCACCGGCAGACCGGCGTATCCCGGCAATAACGAGCTGAAATCCTCGGTTTCCGAGACCTCCAGCCGATAGGCGACAGCGCCGGCCGTCTCATTCCAGGTCGCCATGAAACTTCTGTCGGTGATGTCCCCGGCATCGAGGCCTCCGGGTGGGCGCTGGGGGTACTGGTACCGGAGCACCTTCAATCCGCTCTCGCCGTCGGCGATAAAGATGTACGGACCCCACGCCGTCAGGTCTTCCGCCCGGCCGGACAGGGTGAAACGGGTTGTTTCTTCCGGCGCGGCCGGGTCGCCGACATCCAGGACATAAAGGGTTTCACCATCGGTCAAATGGAGGAAGTCCGCCAGGAAATGAACGGCCATGGCCCTGCGCGGCGTGGGGAACATGGCCGCCTGGAAGGGATTCGTCGGGTTGGACACATCCAGGATCCGCAGTCCTCCGGACCCCGCGACATAGGCGTAATCCCCTTCCACATGCACCGACTCGAAGCTTTCGGACGCGTCGGGGATGGTGTAAGTCCCGATCAAACCGATGATTTCCTCGTCTAAAAATCCGAAGATCCGCAACCCCACAGCATCCGTTGCATAGATCCGGCCGTTGTGGAAATGGACGTCGCTGACGCCGTTCAGGGAATAGCCGCTGATGCGCACGGGAGCGGCGGCGGGATCATCAAAAGCCGGCGACAAATCGATGACGGAGATGCCGCCGTCGAAAGCCTCGGCGATAAAGGCGCGATCGTTCTCCACAAACACCCCGTGGACGTTGCGCTGGGGGGCGCCTTCCGCTGGATATCGCGCGATCTCGTACATGGCCCTGGGATTGGCGGCGTCGACGATGCGCAGCCCGCCCCGGTCGTTGGCGACGTAGAGGCGGTCGTCCAGATGCAACAGATCCCGGATGGTTCTGAATTCCAGCTTGTCGGCCTGCCGGAGGTCTGAGGGCGTCGACGCGTCGATGGCGTAAACGTCGCTCCCGGAACCCAGATAGACCGTTTGTTGCGCTGCATTGAATTCGATGGTGTAGGCGGCGTCCAGAGTCCAGGCGCCGACCTGTCTGAATTCAGGCTCTGTCGCCGCCGTTATGACGTTGGAGTCGACGCTCGATGTCCCATATCCGACGGAGCGGACCCGGTAGTAGTAGGTCGCGTCGGGTTGCAGCCCCTCTATCGCCATCCGGGTGTCGGTGGTCTCCCGCCCGACATATCCCGAAACCGGAACGGAAAAATCGGGCGTGGTCGCCACGTCCACTTCGTAGACGCCCGCCCCTTCGACCCCCTGCCAGTTGGCGACGAACCGGAAGGCCGAAACCTCGGTGGGCGGCTCGGCTGCCGGTGCGGGCAGCGGGCCCGGCGGCGTGAACCGCATCGCCGCCATGCCCCGCTCGCCGTTGGCAACGAAAAGGTGTTCCCCTGAAAGTGCCAGGGCTTCCGCCGCGCCTTCTGTTCCGGAATAGACGATTTCTTCCGGCAGACCGGGCTCTCCAATGAAATAGGTGTAAACGCCGCCGCCCTGGGCGGCGACATGGAGGTAATTCCCGGAAACCGCCACATCCACTGCATTGGCGATCTCGCTTAGGACCGCAACCGGTAGAGGACTGGCCGGGTTCGAGACATCGATGATCGCCACGCCGCCGGCGCCGTCGGCGACATAGGCGTCATCACCGGCAACGACAACCGCCATGGCCGTGCCTTCGGTATCCAGAAAACCGGTTTCCCGGAGGGAATCCGGCGCGCTCACATCGACGATGAAAAGGCCTGCTTCTCCATCCGCCACGAAGGCATGGTCGCCGGCGACGAAGACGCCCGACGCCGTTCCCGGGGTCGGCAAGCTGCCGGCCAGGATCGGCGTTTCCGGGGTCGTTGCCGCATCGATGACCTTCAGTCCGAAGGCGCCGTCGGCAACATAGGCGTGGGTCGGGGTTGCAAACACATCCTTCCCGTCCTTCAGTTCTATAAAAGCGCCGATTCTTTCAGGTGCGCCAGGTGCGGTCAGGTTTATCATCCGCAGGGTGGTCGATCCTTCGATCACATAAGCCGTATCGCCGTTGCACGCAACCGCCCTGCCCTCGTCCCCCAGATCGACCGCTCCGAACGGGGCCGGTGAAGCGGGATCGGTCACATCGAGGATATGCAGCAGGGGGGTTCCATCCGTCAGGCAGGCGATACCGCCGGTGGCGGCGATGTCATTGGCGTAGCGCGGAC
>JAABTD010000388.1 GCA_011390065.1 Desulfobacteraceae bacterium | reverse complement strand
CCAGGGACGCGGAGCCCGAAGAATCCGGTTCACCGTGGACGGCCGGCGGACGACCGGGTTCGACCGGCCCCGGGGCGACTTTCCCCGGGACCTGCCGGTCCGGTTGACGGTTCGGGGAGGGTATTTCGGTTACCCATGGGTATTGGAGTGGCGGGAATGATCTCGCCTTTTCCAGACAACTGCTTGACATGGTTTTGTTATCAATATATCTTTTCCTTTCTGCGGAAGCATTATATGCACAGTAAGGGCAGCGACATCGAAACTTGTCGGGGGAATTCATGAAAGAATGCACCGAAGCGGTGGAGGGAACGGCCCGGAGCGTGTTGAAATCCCTCTACGAGGTATTTGTCAACGACCGGCAGGACGACACCGAATACATTCGGAACGTCAAAGCGGTGATGGACGCCCTCCAGCGCTATTCTCGGGAGAACGAGGACGCCCTGTCGGATCCCGAACCCGTCAAATTGAAGTTGTATCGCTTTTCCAAGGAGTTGTGGCTGGAGAACCTGAAGCGGGAGACCGGGGACGGCCCCGACTCGGAAATCGAACCGGTCGCCGACGACATGGAATACGAGGATTACTACGATTATTACTTTGATTACATCTACAACCACGGCGTCTACCCGCGCTGATCAACGGAAAGCGACGACCTGTTCAAAGCGCCGGTCGGTCAACCCCAAAAAATAGGATTTTAAGAGGTCCCATGCGAGCAAGCATCACAGGCGTCGGCCATTTCGTCCCTGAAAAACGGCTGACCAATCAGGATTTGGAACAAATGGTGGAGACCAACGATGAGTGGATCACGACCCGAACGGGCATAAAGGAGCGGCGGATCCTGGATCAGAACAAAGGAACCTCCTACATGGCAGTGCGGGCCGCCAAACACGCCCTGGAGCGGGCAGGGGTCCGACCGGAAAAAGTCGATCTGATCATCCTGGCTACGGTGACGCCCGACATGCTGGTCCCATCCACCGCAGCCGTCGTCCAGGAAGAGCTGGGGGCGTCCCGATGTTGGGGGTTCGATCTCAACGGCGGTTGCACCGGATTTTTATGCGCCCTGGCCACCGGCGCCCAGTTCGTGGAATCGGGCCGACATCAGACCGTCCTGGTGATCGGGGCCGACAAAATGAGCGCGATCATCGACTACGATGACCGCAACACTTGCGTGATCTTCGGAGACGGCGGCGGAGCGGTGCTGCTGGAGCGTTCGGACGATGGAAAGTCGGGCATCGACGACTATGAACTCCATCTCGATGGCGCCGGCGCGAAATATCTCTATGTATCCGGCGGCGGCAGCCTCCACCCGCCGACCCATGAGACCGTCGATCAGAAGATGCATTATGTCCATCAGGACGGCCGGGTCGTTTTCAAACAGGCCATCAGCGGCATGGCGGACGTTTCCGGCCGACTTCTGGAACGAAACGGCGTATCGGCCGAGACGGTTAAACTTCTCATCCCCCACCAGGCCAACTACCGCATCATCGACAGCGTGGCCAAAAAGCTGCACCTCGACCCGGAGCAGGTGATGGTCAACATTCAGAAATACGGCAACACCACGGCGGCCACCATTCCCATGGCCATGTCCGAGGCCTGGCAGGATGGGAGGCTGGAGAGGGGGGACCGGGTCATCCTGTCGGCCTTCGGCGCCGGCTTCACTTGGGGAAGCCTGCTGTTGACCTGGACCATGGACCGTTAGCCGATGCGCTACTCGGTAATATTGTACGCCTTGATCTTGGTCAGCAGGGAGGGATGACTGATCCCCAGGAGTTGCGTCGCCCGGGTGCGGTTTCCGCCGGTTTTGACCAGCGCCTTGGTGATCATTTTTTTCTCCAGGATTTTCTGGGCGTCTTTCAGAGAGTATCCCTCGACATCAGGATCGCCCCCCTCGCCGGCGGCAGGGGCGTTGGCCGTCAGTTCCGGAGGAAAGCTTTCCCGGGAGAGCATCGGTCCATCGGCCAGCACCAGCGCCCGCTCGATCACGTTTTCCAGTTCCCGCACGTTCCCGGGCCAGGCATGGTTGAACATCACGCCCATGGCTTCCGGCGTGATCCCTTTGATCTCCTTTCCCAGCAATTCATTGAACCGGTTAATGAAATGCTGGCTCAACAGGGCGATGTCCTCCCGCCGTTCCCGCAAGGGCGGCAATTTGATGGAAAGAACATTGAGCCGATAGTAGAGGTCCTGCCGGAACCGACCTTCGGCGACTTCTGTTTCCAGATTCTTTGCCGTGGCCGCGATGACCCGGACGTCGACGATCCGGGTTTTGGCATCCCCCACTGGACGGACCTCGCTCTCCTGAAGCACCCGGAGCAGTTTCACCTGGAGGGAGGCCGGCAGTTCCCCAACCTCGTCGAGAAAAATGGTCCCGCCCTCGGCCTCTTCGAAAAGCCCTTTATGGCTTTTATCGGCGCCGGTGAAAGCCCCTTTTTTATGGCCGAAGAACTCGCTTTCCAAAAGATTGTCGGGAATCCCGCCGCAATTTATGGGAATCAGGGGGTTTCGAGCCCGATTGCTGCTGAAATGGATGCCTCTTGCCACCAACTCCTTGCCGGTGCCGCTTTCGCCGGAGATCAAGACAGTGGTGTTGTACTGGGCCACTTTTTCAGACAGCTGGAACACAGCCTGCATCGATTTGCTGCGGGCGATCATGTTTCCGAACTGGTAACTGTCCTCTATGTTCCGTATCCGCTTTTTGAGGCGGAGGTTTTCGCGCTTGAGGCGTTCGCGCTCTTCTGCTTTTCGAAGAGCGAGCAAGACTTCGTCGCTCTTGAAGGGTTTGGAAATGTAATCGTAAGCGCCGCGTTTCATCGCTTCTATGGCGGTGTCGATGTTGCCATAAGCCGACATCATGATGACGGTGCCGCCCTGAAGTTTCTCACCCGCGGCTTCCAGAAATTCCATGCCGTCCATCTTGGGCATTTTGATGTCGCACAGGATAAAATCATAGCCGGGATCGCCCGACAGCTTTTCCAATCCCTCCAGGCCGTTGCTGGCCGTATCGATCTCATATCCCGATTTGCGAAGCAACATGGTCAGCATATGGCGCATGTTGTCTTCATCATCGATGATCAACAATCGCTTGGCGTCTTCCCTGTTTTCCGGGGCTTCTTTTTCTTTCATCTCTTTTGATAATCCGCTTTCATGATTTGTTCCCCGAGGCCGTTCCCTCCGTCCGTCCCGTGAAGCGTTCCCGGCCGGGCAGGTCCCGGCCTTTTCCTTCTTCCGCCAGGGGCAGGTGGACGATCATCGTTGTCCCGCTCCCCTCCGCACTGTCCACCGTGATCCGGCCACCCATCTGTTCGATAATGGCAAT
>JAABTD010000387.1 GCA_011390065.1 Desulfobacteraceae bacterium | reverse complement strand
GGTCTTCTGGAACTCCGCCACCACCCGTTTCAAACGGACCCGACGGTTTCCCGCTTCCGGCACCTCGTCCAGGCCGTCGAGCAGGATCAGGCCGCCCTTTTCTTTCAACTCCCGCCCCAGGTGCGGAGCGTATTGCGGCATCGCCATTCCCTTCAACTCGGATGCGATAAACCGCCACAACTCGGCGGCGTTTGCCCCTTCTTTGGACAACCCCCGTGCGGCGAAATCCCGCAAAATCACCCGCACCGGCAGCAACGCCCCATGCCGCCACGGCTGGCGTTTCTCGCTGTCTTTCCCTTCATCGTCGGGCAACGGGCTCGTCAACCGCTCGATGTTGGCGGCTTTTGACTGCAACATCTCCCCGGCCATGCAATAAGCCGCGAAATTGACGAAAGTGGTTTTGCCGCTGCCGGGGTCGCCCAACAAAGCCAGCCGCTTGTGCCGGTCCAGCATCTCGAGGGCGGACAACCGCTCCCGTTCTTCCATCCGTCCGCCGCGTTCTTCGAACGCCTCAGCCTCCGAACTCTGGGTAAGCAGCGCCGTATACACCGCATCCAGATTCATGCACGCCTCGGCCTCACAGGACGCCGCTTTGGGATCGATGCCCTGGAGGCTTAAAAGGCCGGTGTCGCGGACCACGCGTTCCAGGTAGAGGGTGCGGAGTTTGTCCGGATCAGTTTCGTTTCGGGCGGCTTCGTGGTGATGCTCGACCTTGACGCCCGACACCACGTCGCCGCCGGCCGTAATCGCGTCCCCATAAATGCCGCCGGGTTGCCCTTTTGCCAATTCGGCATTCTGCTTTTCCAGAAGTTCAATACGCGCTTTCAACCGGGCCAGTTCATCATCGCTCATGGAATGCACCTTCGTAGGGTTTTTGGTCAGATGGCCTTTCATACCATGCGGACGGTGGCGTTTCAATCATTTGACGCCCCCTTATGCACCAAGGAGATGTTGTCTTTTTTCATCAAAAAGATTACAATCATTTAGAAATACGTTTTTCAAAAGTCTCATATCAATTTGCCAGTAGAGGAAAACAATGCAATTCACTGTTCGAATACCCGAAGAAACCGGCGAAAAAATCGCTTTGATCGCCAGGAACATGGGACTGAAAAAATCGGATGTCGCAAGGCTGGCCCTGAACCAGTTCGTGGAAAAGGAGATGGGAGAACGAGCCGAATCGCCCTATGACCGGGTGAAGCATTTGATCGGCATTACCGAAAGCGGCACTCAAGACCTGGGCCAAAAACACCGGGAACATTTGATTCGAAAAATTCGAGAAAAGTCCTGATGCAGGTCCTTCTGGACACCGGACCCTGGGTTGCATGGATTGATCGCAGCGAAAAGAGCCACATCGCCTGCACCGACTGGCTGAAAACCTTCCACGGTGAACTTTTCAGTACAGAAGCGGTATTGACCGAAGTGCTCTATCTCCTCAACTATTCTTATAAAGCGCAGTCGGCCGCCCTGGATTTTGCGTTGACGGGGGTCGTATCCATGATCCCATCCAGCATAGAAAGCTTGAAATCCGTTAAACGGTTGATGCGAAAATACAGCGATCTTCCCATGGATTACGCCGACGCTTCACTTGTTGTTCTCGCCATGGACCTCGGCATCGAAAATATCCTAACCCTGGATCGGAACGATTTCGGGATTTATCGATTGGGCAAAAAGGGATATTTTTCAATTTTTCCATAAGTCTTTATGTTGTCGGAGTTGGCGTCTTTATCACCGTTGACAACAGGTGGTTCCCCCCCCTTGACACCCCCCCTCCAATCCCTTAACATGCCGCGTCCGTCAACCCAACCCAAGGAGACCCACGGATGATTTTCTATTTTTTGCTCTGCCTCATCGGATTCGTCATGCTCTACTACGGCGCCGAATGGCTGGTGAAGGGCTCCTCGAGCCTGGCCCGGAGCCTGGGCGTTACGCCCATCGTCATCGGGCTCACGGTGGTGGCCTTGATCACCGTTTCGTCCTATGCGCAAGGCGAAGCGGTTTCAGCCGGCTTCAGCCGGGTTTGGCTTGCAGCCGGGGGATTTATTCCCCGGCGGCGCGAAGGGCAGAGGCAACGGCCCTGGATTAACGATGATGCAATCTCTCCACCTCATCGATGATCCCCTGCAAACGCGCTTCCAATGGCGCAATCATCTCTTTCCTTATCCGCCGCGCCTCCCGGGCCGTCGCATCCCTTTCCTCCCGGTGCTGCTCAAAACCGGCTTCGGCCTGCCGCCGTCGTTCTTCGAACAGTGCCCGGGGCTTTTCCACGGCCGCCAGAAAGGCGGTCCGGTAAAGGGTGCGGATATCGGCGGAAAACGCGATGAAGGCGGCGACGACTTCCGGCTGGATGTCGTCGAAGATTTGAATGAAGACGGGCGACAGCCGGGATTGGATTTCCGATTGGAGGGTCTCCTTGACCAGGCCCCGGGTCAGGAGGAGGATAATGCCGTTGACCATCAGGACCGCAGCCGAGGCGATGGCCATCCAGAAGATCCGGGACATGGCGCCCAACACCCCGGCCAGGAGTCCGGAGGCGGCCGTGAAAACCCCGGCCACGCCGGCCGCGGTCAAGGCGTGGTTCCGGAGATCGGTCAGGATGTCCCGGTCCGCCATTTGCCGGAAAAGCCGTTCCCGTTCCACGGCCGGGACCCCGGTGAAAGCGGGCAGGGCGGCCCCGGACAGCATCTCCATCTCCCCCAGGCCCGACCGGGTCCAGATGGCCTTCAGCTCCCGGCTCACGGTCTCCACCCGGCGGGCGATCCGGAGGTTGTAGACGGGATTGCGCCCTTCCCGGACCTCCGACGCCCATCCGTGAACGATCGCTTCGAACCGGTTTTCCATCTCGGATTTGAGAATGCGGATGATGTCGTCTTCAACGGACTTTCGCCGCAGCACCAGGGCGGCGATATTGCCGCCGGTCAGCACCTCTTTCCGGATCCGCTCGGCGCAGATATCGCACAGCGCGTCACGGGAACCGACCAGGCGGGACCAGGCGTCGTCCGCCAGGGCTTTGTCCGGTTCAGGGTCGTCCAGCCGGTCAATGGCCAGGCGACAGTGGCCTTCGAACCGGCGCAGGGCCGCTTCCGCTTCCGCGGCCCGGCGCCGGAATCCCCGGGATGCCATCCGGGCCGCGGTCTCCCGGTTGCGCAAGGTTCCCGTCGTCTCCCGGAGGGCGTCCAGGGCGATGCGGGCCCCGTTGTCGATGAGAATCGACCGGGCCTTCCGGCGGACCACGGCGGTTTCCGCCATGCTCATCAGGCGGTCCAGGCCGCTGCTCCGGCGGGCCAGAGCGATGAGATCGGCGGCGGATTCCAGCGCGGATACG